>NZ_JBHUMP010000002.1:0-448562 GCF_042685005.1 Sulfitobacter aestuarii
CCCTGGCGATGATCGCCTATCCGGTGATCACCCAGATGCTTGATCTCGACGACCGCGCCACCGGTGTATTCCTCGGCTGCGCGGCGCGCCTCTCCAAACGCCGTCTTGAAACGCCAGCCAGTAGCCGATGTTCATTCCACCCCGTGGTCGGCTTTTACTCCGTCTTCGACAGCATCCCCTGTTCTGCCAAGCCAAAACAAGATCGGGGCGTCGGGCGCCCCCCGACCATGTCCATTCACTCCCGTGCGCCTGCAAACCGTTCCGCCCAGATCTCGCGGTTCTCGTCGCTGATCTTGGCAAACAATACCTCAGGCACCTCGAAAGCATGTCCGGGCGCGAGCCGGGTCAATGCAGCGGGAACATCATCTGGCCAATCGCTCGCTTCGGCGCCCATCGCGGTCAGCATCTTTTCTGCCGCCTGCGGAATAAAGGGGGCGGAGAGCACCGCGTAGAGCGGGATCAGGTTCAGGGCCAGTCGGACCTGAGCAGCGGCCTTGTCCGGGTCCGACTTGAAGGTGGTCCAGGGGGCTTCGGCCTGCAGATATTCGTTGCCCGCGGCCCAGATCGCGCGCAGTTCCTGGGCGGACTTGCGCACTTCCATGGCATCCATATGCGCTTGATACTGTGCCACCCGTGCCGTCAGGTCGGCAATCAGCGTTTCTTCGGCGGCTCCGTAGCTTCCGGCCTCCGGCACGGCCTCGCCGAATTTCGAGCGGCAGAACTTGGTGATGCGACTGACAAAATTACCCAGAACATCGGCGAGGTCCTTGTTCACCGAGGACTGGAACAGTTCCCAGGTGAATTCGGCATCGGAAGTCTCCGGCGCGTGGCTCAGCAGCCACCAGCGCCAGTAATCGGCGGGCAGGATCTCCAGTGCCTGGTCCATGAACACGCCGCGTCCGCGCGAGGTCGAGAATTGCCCGCCGTCATAGGTCAGGTAGTTGAACGACTTGATGTAGTCGACAAGTTTCCAAGGCTCGCCCGAGCCCATGATCGTGGCCGGGAAGCTCAGCGTGTGGAAGGGCACGTTGTCCTTGCCCATGAACTGGGTATAGCGCACATCCGCCGCACCCCTGTCGGTGCGCCACCAGCTTTCCCAATCGTTGCCCTTGCCCGCATCGACCCATTCCTGCGAGCAGGCGATATATTCGATCGGGGCGTCGAACCAGACATAGAAGACCTTCCCCTCCATGCCTGGCCAATCTTCCCGACCGCGTTTCACCGGCACGCCCCAGTTGAGGTCGCGGGTGATGCCGCGGTCCTGCAGCCCGTCGCCATCATGCAGCCATTTGCGTGCGATGGATGTCGTCAGCACCGGCCAGTCGTCCTTGGTGTTGATCCAGGCGTCAAGCTTGTCTTTCATCTGGCTCTGGCGCAGGAACAAATGCTTGGTGTCGCGCATTTCCAGATCGGTGGAACCCGAGATCACGCTGCGCGGCTCGATCAAGTCGACCGGGTCCAGCTGCTTGGTGCAATTGTCACATTGATCGCCGCGGGCGGAGTCAAATCCGCAATTCGGGCATGTGCCTTCGATATAGCGGTCCGGCAGGAAACGTCCGTCGGTCACCGAATAGATCTGCTGTTCAACGACCTCTTCGATCAATCCCTGATCGGCCAGCACCCCGGCGAAATGCTGCGTCAATGCGTGGTTCTGCGGTGAGGAAGACCGGCCGAAATGGTCGAAGGAGAGGCCGAAGCCCTCGGCAATGCGCGATTGTACCGCATGCATCTCGGCGCAATATTCGGCCACCGGCTGTCCCGCCTTGGCGGCGGCAAGCTCGGCCGGCGTGCCGTGTTCGTCGGTAGCGCAGAGGAACAGAACGTCATGACCGCGCGCACGCTGATAGCGGGCGTAGAGATCGGCGGGCAGCTGGCTGCCGACAAGATTGCCGAGATGCTTGATGCCGTTGATATAGGGGATCGCGGAGGTGATCAGATGTCGGGTCACTGGGGATGCCTCTGGAATTGGGTGTTGGCCTGCTCTATCAGTCCGCACCGATCAGTTAAAGCCTGTCACTTGCCGCTGCCCCGCGGACGCGCCTCCCGGACGCGGCCGAACAGGCGCCCCACGACGAAAGTCGTGCGCGGCACGTTGACGAAGCGGGTGCGGGCCCTGCGGGTCGGACGCGCGTTCATCCGGGTCAGCCCGAAAAGGACCAGCACCAGATGCGCGGCGGAGACCATCATGAACAGCGCCCCGGCCCCATAGAGATCGATCAGAACGGAGGCGAGATAGGGGGCGAAAATGGCGCCGAGGGCAAAGAAGAACATCAGCGCCGCGGAAAGCTCGACGCGTTCGTGACTGCTGGCAAAATCATGGGCATGGGCGGCGGCGACCGAATAGATCGGGAACGTCGTCGCGCCGAACAGCCCCGCCGATAGCATGATGCCGAACGTGCCCATGGTGGCGGCGGGCAGGGTGATCAGCGAGCTCAGGATCGCCGCCACGGACAGCCAGATCAGCACCCAGCGCCGGTCGTATTTATCGGCGAGCCAACCGACGGGGTATTGCGCCAGCGCCCCGCCGAGCACGAAGGAAGAGAGGAACCAGGCGATCTGTCCGGCGCTGAGCCCGACTTCCTGGCCATAGATCGGCCCGACCATGCGGAACGAGGCGCTCGACACCGCCGCCACCACCACCGCCGCGGCGGCGAGCGGTGATCTGTCCACAGCGAGGCGCGGGCGCAGCCGCGGCGAGTCAGGGGTTTCGGGCTGCTTCACCCGGGTCAGGGTCAGCGGCAGCAATGCTGCGCAGCAGCCGATGGCAAGCAGGTTGTAGGAAACATAGGAAGCCGGGCTCAGCACGCCGATGATCATCTGCGCGGCCAGCGAACCGGTCATGTCCACCACCCGGTAAACCCCCATGGTGCGGCCCCGCGTCTCGTTGTTCACCTTGGCCTGCAGCCAGGCCTCGATCACCGTGTAGCATCCCGCGACGCAAAAGCCCGAGGCGATGCGCATCAGCGCCCAGGCATAGGGGTCGAGCACCATCATATGCGCCATCAGCCCGATCGCACCGGCGGCGGTGAAGGCGGCGAAGGCGCGCGAATGCCCGACACTTCCCATCAGCCTAGGTGCCCACCAGCAACCGATGAAGAAGCCGAAGAAATGCGCAGAGCCCAGCAGGCCGATCTCCTGGCTGGAGAAGCCGAGCTCAAGTCCAGACAGGACATCCAACGGGCCGACGCCGCCGGTGGATAATTGCAGCAGGATCACCGACAGGAACAGGGCCGCAAAGGAAATGAGCATTCGCATATTGCGCGCAGCTTGGCCGCTTTGCCGGGCGAGTCCAAGCGGGATTGCGACAATCGCCGGTCGTTTTTGTGGATGCGGTGCGGCTTCTCCTGAAGTCCCGGCTTGCAGCCGCGGGCCAAGCGCCTAGGTTGGCGCGAAAGCGGAGACAGGAGCGCCCCATGAAAATGACTCAACTCGGAGACAGCGGTATCGAGGTCTCGCAATTTTGCCTGGGATCTATGACCTGGGGCAGCCAGACCGACCGGGGAGGGGCCCATGGACAGATCGAGCGGGCGCTGGCGGCGGGGATCAATTTCATTGACGCAGCGGAGATGTATCCGGTGAACCCGGTAAGCGTTGAGACGGTGGGGCGCACCGAGACGATCATCGGGGAATGGTTCGCGCAGAGCGGGCGGCGGAGCGAGGTTGTGCTGGCCAGCAAGCATTCCGGCGAGGGCATGCAGCATTATCGCGATGGTGCGCCGATCTCGAGCAGGACGATCCCGGCGGCCATCGAAGGATCGCTGAAGCGCCTGCAGACCGATTGCATCGATCTCTATCAATTCCACTGGCCCAACCGCGGCAGTTACATGTTCCGGCAGAACTGGCGCTATGATCCGTCCCGGCAGGATCGCGCTGATACGATTGCCCATATGGAAGACGCGCTTGGCGCGCTGGAACGCGAGGTGGAACGTGGCACGATACGCGCTTTCGGTCTCAGCAATGAAAGCGCCTGGGGCATTACCCAATGGTCCGAGGCTGCGCGGCGTGTCGGCGGACCGGCGCCGGTTTCGGTGCAGAACGAATATTCGTTGATGTGCCGGCTCGCGGATACCGACCTTGCCGAGGTCTGCCATAACGAGCGCGTCGATCTGCTCGCCTTCTCGCCGCTGGCGGCGGGATTGCTCAGCGGCAAGTATCAGGGCGGAGCGGTGCCGGAAGGCTCGCGCATGTCACTGGTGCCGGAGCTTGGCGGGCGGCGCACAGACCGCGCCTTCGCCGCGGTGGATGCCTATCTGGAGGTGGCCCGTCGCCATGGGCTTGATCCTGTCCATATGGCGCTGGCCTGGTGCGCGACACGTCCCTTTATGGGATCGGTGATTTTCGGGGCGACCGACATGGCGCAACTGGAACATGCGCTCGGCGCTGTTGAGCTGAGCCTCAATGAAGCCTTGCTCAAGGAGCTCGATAAAGTGCACCGCGCGCATCCCATGCCCTATTGAGCAGTGGCGGAATTTTTTGAAAATTCCGCATCGTTTTCTTTCAAGGAGAACGAGACATCGGTACCACTCTTGCGCATGTGGCTCGCCGACATGCCGAAACCGGCCCTGAAAGCGCGGGCGAAGCTGGCTTGTGAATGAAAGCCGGTGGCCAGCGCCACGTCCTGCAACGACAGGGCGGATCGGGTCACCAGCCGCTCCGCCTCCGCCAGACGCAGCGACAGGTAATGGGCCTGGGCGGTCACGCCGAGCCGGGCGCGAAACTGTAATTGCATGGCGCGCGGGCTCACGCCGAGGCGACGGGCGATGTCCTTCAGCGGCAAGGGCGTATCGAGCGCAGCCTCCATCATCGCCTGAGCACGTGAGGTCAGCGCGTTGTGGCGCAGATCGGCACGGCGGCTCTGCGGGCGCGCAGGCGGGGCGGAGAGGTCGTAGATGAACGTGCTGGCGATCTTCGCGGCGAGCGCCGGACCATGGCGTTCGCGAATGAGTTGCAGCATCATCTCGATCGCCGGGGCGGCACCGGCGCAGGTCATCCGCGCCCCGCTGACCTGATAGCGGGTATTGACCAGATCGACCCGGGGAAACTCTTGCGCGAAGCGGTCGAGATCCTCCCAATGGCTGGTCGCCCGTTGTCCGTCGAGCAGACCCGCGCGCGCCATCACCCAGGGACCGCCGTCGATACCGGCCACGATTGCGCCTTGTCCGGCCAGACGCCGCAGGCTGGCGGCAAGCTGCGGTGTGGTCTGCGGATCAAGATTAAAACCGGCGGCGACGATCAGGAGGTCACAGCGGTCAATCCGGTGGATCGGATGGGCGGGGATCTGCAACCCGCTTGTCAGGGTGATTGGCTGGCTGCGCGGGGTGACGAAGCGCCAGTCGAAGAGCCGCTGCCCGGATTGCCGGTTGGCAGCGCGCAATGGGTCCACCGCCGCGGCGAAGGTCAAGGTATTGCAGCCGTCGAGCACCAGGATCACCGTCTGGCAGCAGTTCAGATTTTCGGCCTTCATCAAGTAGACTTCGTTTCCTGCAAAGTGGACCGGCTTGCTTTGCATCAATATCCCGCCAAAAGCAATTATCGAGGAGAAAGCTTCATGCCGCTCACCATGAACAAGGAAGTCTTCATCACCTGCGCCGTCACCGGCTCCGGGGGCACGCAGGACCGCAGCCCGCATGTGCCGCGTTCGCCCGAGCAGATCGCCGACAGCGCCATCGCGGCCGCCAAGGCCGGGGCGGCGATCGTGCATTGCCATGTGCGCGACCCCGAGACCGGCGCGCCGAGCCGTGATCCGGCGATGTTCCGCGAAGTGACCGAGCGGATCCGTGACAGCGACACCGACGTCGTGCTGAACCTGACTGCCGGCATGGGCGGTGACATTACCTTTGGGGATGTAGAGAACCCCATGCAGCTCAGCAAATCCGGCACCGACATGGCAGGGGCCAGCGAGCGCGTCGCCCATGTCGCCGAATGCCGCCCGGAAATCTGCACGCTCGACTGCGGCACGATGAATTTCGCCGAAGCCGATTACGTGATGACCAACACGCCGGGCATGTTGACCGCGATGGGCCGGATGATGACCGAGATGGGCGTGAAGCCGGAGATCGAGGCCTTTGATACCGGTCATCTGTGGTATGCCAAGCAGCTCGTCGCCGATGGCGTGCTCGACAGTCCGGCGCTGGTGCAGCTCTGCATGGGTGTGCCCTGGGGCGCGCCGGATGACCTCAACACTTTCATGGCGATGGTCAACAACATCCCCGAGGACTGGTCCTTCTCGGCCTTCGGACTGGGGCGCAACCAGATGGCCTATGTCGCCGCCGCGGTGCTGGCAGGTGGCAATGTGCGGGTCGGACTGGAGGACAACCTGTGGCTTGGCAAGGGCGAGCTGGCGCAGAACTGGCAGTTGGTGGAACGCGCGGGCAGCATCATCGAGAACATGGGTGCGCGGGTGATCGGCCCGGACGAGGTGCGCGCCAAGCTCGGGCTCGAAAAGCGGGCGCCGAAGTGAGGCGAGTGGCCGTTCTGGTATTGCTGATGCTCTCGGCCTGCGGCGTGCAGAAAGCGGCCCCGCTGGTCGAGTTACCCTATCGCAATCCGACGGCGGTGATGGGCGGGACCACCCGCTTTGATCCGGCGCGTTTCGCGGGAGAGTGGCATGTGGTGGCGCGGTTCGGGCAAGAGAGCCTCGCACCGCGCAGCTATGTCTATGACGCCGCCCGTGGCGTGATCCGGGAAAGCGGCGCCGAGCCGCGGCTTTACCGGGTCAGCGGCCCCGGCATCCTCAGCCAGTTCGATCCGGTCTCGGATGAGCGGCTGGTGGTGATGTGGGTCGATGAGGGCTTTCGCACCGCCGCGCTTGGCACGGTATCGGGGCAGCGCGGCGTCATATTGGATCGCAGCCCGCAGGCCGCGCCGGACCGGCTGGCGGCAGCGATCGAGATTCTGGATTTCAACGGCTGGGACACCGGTCGTCTTCAAAAGGTGAACAGATGAGCAAGACAGCAGCAATCATCGGCGGTGGCGTGATCGGCGGCGGCTGGGCAGCGCGGTTTGCGCTGAACGGCTGGAACGTACAGGTTTTTGACCCTGATCCGCAGGCCGAGCGCAAGATTGCCGAGGTGATGGGCAATGCACGGCGTTCGATGCCGGGACTTACGGACGTGGCGCTGCCCGAAGAGGGTACGATCAGTTTTCACGCAAGCATCGTTGAGGCTGTGGCGGGAGCGTCCTGGATTCAGGAAAGCGTACCGGAACGGCTCGACATTAAGCACAAGACTTTCGCAAAGGTGCAGGCGGCCTGCGCGCCCGATGCGGTGATCGGATCTTCGACTTCCGGGTTCAAGCCGAGCGAACTGCAGCAGGGCGCCGCGCGCCCCGAGCAGATCATGGTCGCGCATCCGTTCAATCCGGTCTACCTGCTGCCGCTGGTCGAGCTGGTGCCGGGCAATGACAATACCGGTCTGCTGGTCGAAAAGGCCATGACCATGCTGAGCGCGCTGGGCATGTATCCGCTGCATCTGAAGAAAGAGATCGACGCCCATGTCGCCGATCGCTTCCTCGAGGCGGTCTGGCGCGAGGCGCTCTGGCTGGTCAAGGACGGGATCGCCAGCACCGAAGAGATCGACAATGCGATCCGCTATGGCTTCGGCATTCGTTGGGCGCAGATGGGCCTGTTCGAAACCTATCGGGTTGCGGGCGGCGAGGCCGGGATGAAGCATTTCATGGCGCAGTTCGGGCCTTGTCTGTCCTGGCCCTGGACCAAGCTGATGGATGTGCCGGAATTCACCGACGAATTGGTCGACCTGATTGCCGGACAATCGGACGCGCAGTCCGGGATGCACAGCATTCGCGAGCTGGAACGGATCCGGGACAATAACCTCGTTACCATGATGCGCGGGCTGAAGACGCAGGATTGGGGTGCCGGTGCCTTGATGAACGCCCATGAGAAGCAGATGCGCGCAGGCACGGTTTTGGCGGCGCGCGCGGATGAAATCGAAGATCCGGCGGCGCCGGTGTTGACCGTACACCGCGCGGTGCCACTCGATTGGGTCGATTACAATGGCCACATGAACGAGGCGCGCTACCTGCATGCCTTCGGCGATGCGACCGACCGGTTCATGGAGATGATCGGTTGTGATGCGGCATATATCGCCTCGGGCGGCAGCTACTTCACCGCCGAAACCCATATCCGACATCTTGACGAAGCCCATGCGGGTGATGTGATCGAGGTTACGACGCGGGTGCTGGCGGGAGCGGGCAAGAAGATGCATCTGTGGCACGAGATGCGAATCGGCGAGCGGTTGGTCGCTACGGGGGAGCATTTCCTGCTGCATGTCAGCCTTGCAACACGCAAACCCTCGGCTCCGAGCCCGGAGATCGAGGCGGCGCTGGCACGGTTCGCGCAGGCGCAGGCAACACTACCCCAGCCCGATGGGGCAGGGCGGGCGGTCGGCGCGCCGCGCTGAGACCTGTTGATCCGGGGTGGTGCAGGCTGCCCCGGACAGGGCGCGCGGGTTTTCCGGCAACAGCCGCGCTGCGCCGGGTATCGGCAGGTGGAAGCGCTGGCGGCGCTGCACGGGCTGTGGCTATAGAAGGGCATGAGTGATTTCCTGCCGGATCTGTGGATCCTCGTGACCATTGCGGCCGCCGTGTTCCAGACCGGCCGTTTCATGTTGCAGAAACATCTCGCCACCGCGACGCTGTCCGCAGGTGGGGCTACTTTCTCGCGTTTTCTTTATTCTGCGCCGTTTATCCTGATCTTGCTTGCGGCATATCTTCAGTGCTTCGACAGGCCGCTCCCGACGTTGGCGCCGGGGTTCTGGCTCTATGGTGCTGTGGGCGGCACGGCGCAGATCCTGGCGACGATCTGCGTGGTGTTGCTGTTCAAACAGCGCAATTTCGCGGTCGGCATCACTTTCAAGAAAACCGAGGTGATCCAGACGGTGCTGATCGGCTGGCTGGTGCTCGGCGAAGGCGTGACAGGGTCCGGTCTTGCGGCGATCCTGCTCGGAGTAATCGGGCTTCTGCTGTTATCGGGTGGGCCTGAGACGCGTGGCTGGCGGCTCGCGGATCTGCGCAACCGGGCGGCAGGGCTCGGCATTGCCTCGGGGCTTTTGTTCGCGATCTCGGCGGTCTGCTATCGCGGCGCCTCGCTGGCCGTGCTGACCCCGGACCCTGTGCTGCGCGCCGCCATCACGCTGGCGGCGGTGGTATGTCTGCAGACATTGCTCATGCTGGTCTGGCTGCGGCTACGCGAGCCGGGGCAGATCGGCGCGGTCTGGGCAGCGCGAAAATTGGCGCTGTGGATCGGGCTCACCTCGATGGGCGGGTCGCTGTGCTGGTTCATTGCCTTCACCTTGCAGAACGCAGCCTATGTCAAGGCGCTCGGGCAGGTGGAACTGATCCTGAGCATCGCGGCGTCCACGCTGTTTTTTCGCGAAAGGATCAGCGGGCGCGAGGCGGCAGGCATGGCGGTGCTGGTCGTCTCGATCCTGATGCTGGTGCTGGTGATCTGAGGCGTCCACCAGGCCGGGGGCCGGCCCCCGGACCCCCGGAGTATTTCGTGCATAAAGAGGCGGGCTAGGCCGTCAATTGGGCATCGGGTAGCCGCGCAGGCGGAGGAACAGGCTTTCCTCGTCGTTGTTCTTGAAGAAGGGAACCGAGGTAGGCGGGGTGGTTTCGCGGGCGCGGGCCTCGACTTCCGCCAGGACGACTTCGGTGATGAAGGGCATGTCGAAGGAGCGCGCCCGGGCCAGGGGAACCCATTGCAGATGCGAGAGCTCGTCGCAGGCCGCGTCGAAATCATCGAGATCATTGGCGATCCGGTCTGCATCGGCGAGGAAGAACCGCGCGTCAAAGCGGCGCGGGCGGCCCGGTGGGGTCAGGGCGCGGAAGACGAATTGCAGTCCCGTGGCATCGGGCAGGTGACCGGTGGCGGCGAAGGTCCGCCAATCGTCGGGGATATCGCCGGACCATTGGCCGGGCCGTCCGAGGATCAGCCCGGTCTCCTCCCATAATTCGCGGATTGCGGCGACGCTGAGCGCATGGGCGAGATCGGGGACGGAATCCTCGCAGAGCCGTGTTGCGCAGGTCTCTGTGAGGGGCCCGCATAGCGGTACCTTCGCATCGTCAGGATCTACCGCGCCGCCGGGAAAGACAAATTTGTTGGGCATGAAGGCCGCCTTGGCGCCCCGCTGACCCATCAGGATCTGCGGGTTCTCGTGCCGGTCGCGCAATACGATCACGGTGGCCGCGTTGCGGATCTGGCTCTTGTCGATACTCATCTTCTGGCGTTGCTCCCGGCTAGGCAATTACCGGCGCGCGATCATCCCGGACGGCCGAAACCGCCCATTTCCTTGGCCCATTGATAGCCGATCATCGCGCCCTTGAATCTCGGCAGAAGGTAGAGCGAGAGCCCGACACATCCAACCGCAAAAATCGTGAACAGGGTCAGCGGCTCTGGGCGCCAGGTGGCGAAGACGATATGCAGCAGCGGCGCCATCAGGTGACCGACGAAGAAGATCGTCAGATAGGCCGGACCGTCGTCCGCGCGGTGATGGAAGAATTCCTGCTGGCAGACGGCACAGTCGTGGTTGACCTTGAGGTAGCTTTTCAGCAGGGGGCCGGAACCGCAATTGGGGCATTTGCCGCGCCAGCCCCGCAGGATCGCCGGCCAGCGGGCGCGCTCCGTCGTGTCGGCGTCCGAAGTGTCATAAACCATTGTCTGGGCCATTTGCAGCTTCCCTCTGTTGGACCTTAGATGAGGCATCGGTCGCGATATGGGAAGCTGAAATGGGGCGATTGCGGCGCCATGTCGCAAAGCGGGTGAAGCTTTGTGACCCTTTCGCGGGCTTGTCGCGACGGTGGGGCGCGGTTAGGGAATGTTCTGACAAGGGGGGCGGGATGCGATCTGGTGAGGATGACGAAGTTCTGGCACGGCTCACGGCGTCCAAGGGCCGCCGTTTCATCGGGTTCGCGGCGCTTGTTCTGCTCGGCGCCATGATACTCTACCTCGCGCTCACCGGGACGGTGGGCGCGGGCTGGCGGATGGTTCTGCTGGCGTTCGGCCTCGCGGCGCTTTGGGCGGGGGAGCGTATGCGACGTGCCACGGCCAGCGGTGTGGAGCTGACCGCGCATGTTCTGCGCGACGCCGACGGCACCCTGATCGCGCGGATCGAGGAGATCGTCCGGCTGGACCGCGGTGCCTTCGCCTTCAAGCCGTCCAACGGTTTCCTGCTGAGAACCCGACAACCGGCGCCGCGGCGCTGGCGGCCTGGTCTTTGGTGGCGCGTGGGGCGCCGGATCGGGATCGGCGGGATGACACCGGGGGATCAGACCAAGGTCATGGCCGAGCTGATCGCGGAGATGCTCGCGCGACGCTGAGCGCCGCGCTCGCAAGGGTCGAGATCAGTCGGAGATGCAGGTGTTCTCGGTGTCCTCGCCGCCGTCGTCCCAGAGCACACAGCTGGCATAGCGCGGCCGGGTGAATACGACATTGTGGATATCGCGCTGTTCGAGGCCGACGTTGAACACCGGTTCGAAATTGTTCCAGGTTTCCACGAGCACCACATATTCACGATCCGGCATCGCCGGGAGCCAGGCATGGGCCTGGGCGACATCGTCATTGCTCAGCGGCGGGACCGAGCCGCGTACCTGCGACCAGTCGCGATAGAACTTGTCGGTGGTCAGGTCATAGCGGATCGAGCTGACGCGCAGCGACGAGTCGCCCCTGGCATGCACCAGATAATCGAACAGGCCCTTGGCACCGTCGAGATAGGCATCGTTGATCGGGTTGGTCTCGCGCGAGATCGCGTCACCGATAGTGAAGGCGGCCTTCTGGTTCAGGCTGTTCTGGTGGAAGGCGTCGAAGAAGGTAAACATCGCCAGATAGGTCCAGAACAGCAGCGGCATCATGATCATCGCCTCGATCGTGATGTTGCCATCCTCCCGGGTCAGGAACGCGGACCGCCGCAGCGCCCGGCGCGTCGTATTAAGCTTGGCTCTCAGCATCAGCTCGGCTCCTGTACGAAAGCGGTGGTGGCGATCATCCTCGCCTTGCCGGACCCGTCCTTCTCCATCGCGTAGCCGAGACCCGTGGTGGGGTAGATCGGGTCGAACTTGACGCAGGCGCGCAGCAGCATCAGCTCGTGGTCCTGACCGAGCTTGAAGCCACGGACCGGTTCGACCGGCTTGGAGATATCGACGCAATCGGCCTGCTGGTCGAAGGCGGCGAAGTTACGCGGATTGACCGGGGCCATCTCAAGGCGCAGGGTTTGGTCGCAATCCTTCAGGAAACCGGAATATTCGCAGATCATGTCCTTGAGCTGGGCATGGGTCATCGGCGTGTTCGTATTGAGCCGCACATGGCGCACCGTGATGTCGAGCCCGCGCTCGAGGAACATGTTACGCATTGCATAGATCCCCAGTTCGACCGACATCAGCAGGCAGCCGAACAACAATGGGACGAAGATGACGAATTCGATGGTCAACGCGCCCCCGCTTTCGTCGCGCCTGAAACGGCGCAGGGGTTTATCGAGAAACCTTTTCACAGCACGAGCCTCAACTGGTTGATCTGCCGGGCGATCGCCTCGAAGGCTTCGCTGATCTCGACCCCTTCGACACGGAAGAAATGGCTTGGCGAGGAGGCGCAGTCGCGCATCACCTGGGCGCTGTCATTGGAGACTTCGAACCCGATCGACCAGATGATGATCTTCTTGGCCTTTGCGGCATTGCAAATATTCTGCAACATCGTGTCGGCCTGACCGGATGAATATTTGATATAGGCCCAATCGCCGTATTTTCTCTGCTTCTTCACGTTCTTTTCGAGCCAGTAATAGAGCGGATAGATGCTCCAGTCGCGGCGGTGGCTTGAGTTTGCATATTTCTCATTTCGAATGCGGACCGTATTGACGTTTTTTCCGTCCGTCATCAGGATGACGGTCTTCATGGTTTCGATATCGGTATAGTCGGCTGGCCGTGCGGCGAAGGCCGTGTCGACCGGCAGTTTTTGCGTGATTGTCCGAAAGGATGGATCCAGCATCGCGACACCCCATTTCATCCCGAGGTGGATTGCCGTATTGGCACGCGGACGGAACTGGTTGATACGGGACTTGAGGTCTGTATTGCTCTGCGAGAAAGCGGCGACTTCTTCGAAGCTGCGTTTTGGACAGCCGGGATTGTTGATCGAATTCTCGGTCTTCTTTTTGTTCCAATTGTAGCCGGCTTCGAAATATTGCATATGGGTGTATTTCTTGGCCTGTTCGAGCCCAGCAACATGGAAATCGCTCTGTTCGAAATCTACGCAATGAGCGAAGTAATGGGTCCGGTCGATATTGAGTTCGTCGAAGATGGCGCGGCCGACGTTGACCTGCGCGGTATAGGGTACGACATTGATCGAGATAAGATCGCGGGTCTCCGGGCGCAGCACGGTGTCGATGAACTTGCCCGCCGCCACGTGCAGGTTCTCCATCTTGTTGTTCTCACGCATCGAGCCGGAGATATCGAGCACCATCGAGATCTCGACCTTGTTGACCTTCTCCTCCGCCTTGGCGCGGGCCGGGACGATCAGCGTGTCGACACCCATCATCTTCATGAACTGGGTCTTCATCGTCGATTTCGCATCGACCTCGACGGTGCGGTAATTCAGCCCTTCATCGACCACCACCGAGGCCAGATAATCCGACATGCCGGATTTGGCGAAATAATCCTCGACCACCGTCTTGGGATCGAGCGGCTGATCGAGGTCGGCGGCTGCCAGGACGGCCCGATCGGAGACCGACTGGATCCGGGTACGTTCCATTTCATTGCGCATCACATCCACGCCGATGCCGCCGATCATCAGCATGATCAGGATCATGTAGCAGACGAAGATCGTGACCATGCCGTCTTCCTCGCGGAAGAAACGGCGCGTACAGAGTCCCGCGTTTCGATCTTTCTCCCGAACGGGGTGCGGATCAATTTTCATGGTTGCCAGCCTTTCCCGATGCGCCCGCGGGCACAGAACGTGTCCTTCGACGAAGCCTTGACCCTTCATTCACCGGGGAAGGTGGCGGCAATGGGGCGGCAATGGGGAATTCCTGCGGGACCGGTTCCGCGCTTCGGGGTAATCGACTCCCTACCGTCGCCACCGTTCCTGACCGGGAAACGATGCGCGAGATTTGGTGAGTCTTGGGGGATTTAGGAATATTTTCAGGAAATAACGATTAATCAAGTCGCCTGACCGGGGTTGGCGCACTAGGCTTCATTCACTGTCAGATACCTGCGAGTCGTCCAGCGCGGCCTGCAGTGAGAACGAAACAGGAGAGACCGATGAATCCAGCCAATGAACCGAGCTTTCGCGACAGCGTAGACATGATGTTCAACCATGCAGTGGCGCTGATGGATCTGCCACCCGGTCTGGAAGAGAAGATCCGGGTCTGCAACGCGACCTATACGGTGCGTTTCGGGGTGCGGTTGCGGGGGCGGATCCATACGTTCACCGGCTATCGCTCCGTTCATTCGGAGCATATGGAGCCGGTCAAAGGCGGCATACGCTATGCCATGGCAGTCAACCAGAACGAGGTCGAGGCGCTCGCCGCGCTGATGACCTATAAATGCGCGCTGGTAGATGTGCCCTTCGGCGGTTCCAAGGGCGGGCTCTGCATCGATCCGCGGGAATATGAGGAGCATGAGCTCGAGCTGATCACCAGACGCTTCGCCTATGAGCTGATCAAGCGCGACATGATCAACCCGGCGCAGAACGTGCCTGCTCCGGACATGGGCACCGGCGAGCGCGAGATGGCCTGGATCGCCGATCAATACAAGCGCATGAACACGACGGATATCAACGGCGTTGCCTGTGTCACCGGCAAGCCGATCAATGCCGGCGGTATCCAAGGCCGGACGGAAGCCACGGGACGCGGCGTGCAATATGCGCTGCATGCGTTTTTCCGCGACAGCGAGGGCATGGAAGTCGCCGGGCTGACCGGCGGGCTCGAAGGCAAGCGGGTGACGATCCAGGGCCTCGGCAATGTGGGGTATCACGCGGCGAAGTTCCTCAGCGAGGAGGATGGTTGCAAGATCACGACGATCATCGAACGGGACGGGGCCCTGCACCATGACGACGGTCTGGATGTGGAATCGGTGCATCAATGGATCGTCAAGCACGGCACCATCACCGGCTATCCCGATGCGCGTTGCGAGCCGGAAGGCGCCAAGATGCTGGAGGCCGAATGCGACATCCTGATTCCGGCGGCGCTGGAAGGGGTGATCAACATGGGCAATGCCGAGCGTATCAAGGCCCCCCTGATCGTCGAGGCGGCGAATGGCCCGGTGACCGCAGGGGCAGATGAAATCCTGCGCAAGAAAGGGGTCGTCATCGTGCCCGACATGTTCGCCAATGCCGGTGGTGTGACAGTGTCCTATTTCGAATGGGTCAAGAACCTCAGTCACATCCGTTTCGGCCGCATGCAGCGCCGCGCCGAGGAGAGCCGACATCAGCTCATCGTCGACGAGTTGGAACGGCTGAGCGAGGATTCCGGCGTTGGCTGGACCCTGAGCCCGAATTTCAAAGAGAAGTACCTGCGCGGTGCGGGAGAGCTCGAGCTGGTGCGCTCGGGTCTCTATGACACGATGACCGCTGCCTATGATGCCATGGCACGGGTCTGGCATGGTCGCAATGACGTCAACGATTTGCGCACCGCTGCCTATCTGGTGTCGATCGAGAAGGTCGCGGCGAGCTATCGCGCCAAGGGGCTGTGAAGCGTATCGGGAGCGGCATAAGGCCGCTTCCGGTTTTTCAGGCCATGTGCCGCAGAGCGTCAGGGTCGTGTGGCTTGGCAGGCCTGGGGATTTGAGTATTTCCGAAAGGGTGAAGGAGGGGCTGTCCGATCCGGGTGCGACCGGGGTAAGAAGATCTGGCTTTGGGTTTCGAGGAGTATGTGAAATGTGGAAAACGATTGCTGCGGTATCAGGCGTGGTCCTTTCGATGAGCGTATCGGCAGACGTCGCATGGGCCGGGAAGGTGCAGGATTGTGCGCATCAGGCTTCCGTCGTGGCAGCGGTACGTCAGGCGCGGCTCGAACGGGTCGAGGAACGGCAGGTGGAAGCGTATCTGCAGGCCGGAGCGAGCTGGCCAGCGGCCTATAACCCGGCCATCCCGCTGGTCACGCCCTGGGTCTATGGGATGAAGCTGCGCGATGTGAAGGCCAATGACCTTGCGGCGGCGTGGCGGGAGATGTGTCTCGCCCAATGAGAGGCGCGATCCGAGCCGCGCCGGGGACAGTGGGCGCGGGCCGGTGCTGGACTCTGTCCCGATGTGATCGGTATATGGTGTCATGAGTCTGCCCCCTGGTTTTCTGGAAGAATTGCGCAACCGTGCCAGCCTGTCGCAGGTGGCCGGACGCAAGGTCATGTGGGATGCCCGCAAGTCCAACCAGGGCAAGGGCGATCTCTGGGCACCGTGCCCGTTCCATCAGGAAAAGTCCGCGAGTTTTCACGTCGATGACCGCAAGGGCTTCTATTATTGCTTTGGCTGTCATGCCAAGGGGGATGCGATCTCCTTCGTGCGCGAGACCGAGAATGTCGGCTTCATGGAGGCGGTGGAAATTCTCGCGCGCGACGTCGGCATGGAAGTGCCCAGACAGGACCCTCGCGCGCAGGAGAAGGCGGACCGGCGCAGCCTCCTGGCCGAGGTCATGGAGCAGGCGGTGCAGTTCTTCCGGCTGCAGTTGCAGCGCGGGGCGGCTTCGGGGGCGCGCGATTATCTGGCGCGGCGCGGGCTCGATGCCGCGGCGCTCGAGCATTGGGAGATCGGCTTTGCGCCGGATGCCTGGCAGGGGCTGTGGGATCACCTGCGCGGCAAGGGGGTCTCGGAGGAGCTGATCTTCGGTGCCGGGCTGGCCAAGCCGTCGAGCCGTGGCGGGCGGCCCTATGACACGTTCCGCAATCGGATCATCTATCCGATCCGCGATGCCCGCGGCCGCGCCATCGCCTTTGGCGGGCGTGCGATGGACCCGGAAGACAAGGCGAAATACCTGAACTCGCCGGAGACGGAGCTCTTTGACAAGGGGCGCAGCCTCTATAATCTGCGCGATGCGCGCAGCGCCGCCGGGCAGGGACAGGCGTTGATCGTCGCCGAAGGTTATATGGACGTGATGGCGCTGGTGCAGGCCGGATTCAAGGCGGCGGTGGCCCCGCTCGGTACCGCGATCACCGAGAGCCAGTTGCAGATGCTGTGGCGGATCGCGCCGGAACCGGTGCTGATGCTTGATGGCGACGCCGCCGGGCAACGTGCGGCGCTGCGGCTGATCGATCTGGCGCTGCCCCTGCTCGAGGCCGGACAATCGCTGCGTTTCGCGGTTCTGCCGGAAGGGCAGGACCCGGATGATCTGCTGCGGGCCCAGGGCGCCGGAGCGCTGCAGGCGCTGCTCGATCAGGCGCTGCCGATGGTGCAGCTGCTCTGGCGACGCGAGACCGAGGGCAAGGTCTTTGACTCCCCCGAACGCAAGGCGGCGCTCGACAAGGCGTTGCGGGCGAAGATCACGCTGATCAAGGATCCTTCGATCCGCACCCATTATGGCCAGGAGATCAAGGATCTGCGCTGGCAGCTGTTCCGTCCTGGCAAATCGAAACCGCAGTTTCAGAAGGTCATGCCGCGGGGCAGGGGCGGCGGGCGCTGGCCGTTACCGCCGCTGGCGCCCATGGCCAGTACCAAGGCGTCGGCACTTGGCACGGATGCGCGCAGTACCGAGCATCTGCGCGAGGCAGTGATCCTTGCCGCCCTGGTGCTGTCTCCGATGCTGGTGGAGGAATTCGAACGGGGGATCGAGGCGATGCGGTGCAGCGATCCCGATCACGCCATGCTGCGCGATCTCTTGCTACGCAGCAATGACGCGTCCTCCGAGGCGCTGCGCGACAGGATTGTCGAACAGCTCGGCGAAGATGCCCTTGAAAACCTGCTCACCCAGCGCCACGTTGCGATCACGCCCTGTATCCGCAACCCGGGCAATATCGAGATGACCAGCATGACGGTGGCCGAGGAACTGGCCAAGTTGGAGGCCGCCCGGGGGCTTGATGCGGAGATCGCCGAGGCGGTCGAGGATCTCGACGGCATGGCCGACGAGGCGGTGACCTGGCGGCTGAGCGAGGCTGCCCGGGCGGCCGACAGGGCCCTGCGCAGCGGACAGGGGGACCGGGCGGAATACGAGCTCGGCGACAATGGGGCGCGGATCAGCCGCGACGAGCGCAGTGCGCTCGATGCGCTGCTGCAGACCATACGCTATGAGAAGCCCGGCGGGCGGGACTGAAATGCACCTACGCGGCGATGTTTTCGCCGGGGTGATCAATAAAATGCGAGGCGACGGGTTTAAGAATCACCTGGAACCTCGCATGATTCGGAGAACCGAATCACTCACGGTGATTCGCGCGGATGCGCTGGAGGAAAGCTGATGGCTGCCAAAGACACGAACGAAGACGCCAAGACCGACGATACCGAGGCCGGTCATTCGCTGGACATGAGCCAGGCCGCCGTCAAGAAGATGATCGGCGAGGCCCGCGAGAAGGGCTATATCACCTATGATCAGCTCAATACCGTGCTGCCCCCCGACCAGGTCAGTTCCGAGCAGATCGAGGACGTAATGTCGATGCTCTCGGAAATGGGCATCAACGTGATCGAGGACGAGGAGGCCGAGGAGGAAGAGGCCAAGGGCTCGACCGAGCTTGCGACAACCGACAGCAACCGCGACGTGGCCTTGTCCTCGGGCGGCTCGGAAAAGCTCGACCGGACCGATGATCCGGTGCGCATGTATCTGCGCGAAATGGGTTCGGTCGAACTGCTGAGCCGCGAGGGCGAGATCGCTATCGCCAAGCGGATCGAGGCCGGGCGCAACACGATGATCGCCGGACTTTGCGAGAGCCCGCTGACCTTCCAGGCGATCACCATCTGGCGCGACGAATTGCTGTCCGAGGACATTCTGCTGCGCGATGTGATCGATCTAGAAGCGACCTTCGGTAATCAGCTGGGCGATGAGGACGAGACCGCGCCGGTGGTGGCCCCGGGCACTGCGGCGAGCGAGAGCAAACCGGAAGAGATCAAGACCGAGCTCGATGCCGACGGCAACCCGATCACCAGCGACGACGATGAGGACGAGGACGATCAGGCCAACATGAGCCTCGCGGCGATGGAGGCGGCGCTGAAGCCGCAGGTGCTCGAAGCGCTCGACATCATCGCCGATGATTATGCCAAGCTCAGCGAGATGCAGGACAGCCGGATCTCTGCGACGTTGAACGAGGACGGCACCTTTTCCAAGGAGGACGAGGCGCTCTATCAGAAGCTGCGCTCCGAGATCGTCCTGCTGGTCAACGAGCTGCATCTGCACAACAACCGCATCGAGGCATTGATCGACCAGCTTTACGGCATCAACCGCCGGATCATGCAGATCGACAGCGCAATGGTGAAGCTTGCCGATCAAGCGCGGATCAACCGCAAGGAATTCGTCGACGAGTACCGCGGCTATGAGCTGGACCCGAACTGGCTGGAGCGGATGGCCGACAAATCCGGTCGCGGGTGGCAGATGTTTATTGAGCGCTCGACCGACAAGGTCGAGGAGCTGCGCGCCGACATGGCCCAGGTCGGTCAATATGTCGGGCTCGACATCTCCGAATTCCGTCGCATCGTGCAGCAGGTTCAGAAGGGCGAGAAAGAAGCTCGCCAGGCCAAGAAGGAAATGGTCGAGGCGAACCTGCGGCTGGTTATTTCGATTGCCAAGAAATACACCAACCGCGGCTTGCAGTTCCTCGATCTCATCCAGGAAGGCAACATCGGCCTGATGAAGGCCGTCGAC
This sequence comes from Sulfitobacter aestuarii, assembly GCF_042685005.1. Classification (NCBI taxonomy): domain Bacteria; kingdom Pseudomonadati; phylum Pseudomonadota; class Alphaproteobacteria; order Rhodobacterales; family Roseobacteraceae; genus Sulfitobacter; species Sulfitobacter aestuarii. The sequence goes on from NZ_JBHUMP010000002.1 coordinate 19,773, forward strand.
AAGTTCGAGTATCGTCGCGGTTACAAGTTCTCCACCTACGCAACCTGGTGGATCCGTCAGGCGATCACCCGGTCCATTGCGGATCAGGCGCGCACCATCCGTATCCCAGTCCACATGATCGAGACGATCAACAAGCTGGTCCGCACCGGCCGTCAGATGCTGCACGAGATCGGCCGCGAGCCGACACCGGAAGAATTGGCCGAGAAGCTGCAGATGCCGCTGGAAAAGGTCCGCAAGGTGATGAAAATCGCCAAAGAGCCGATCTCGCTGGAGACGCCCATCGGCGACGAGGAAGATAGCCAGCTTGGGGATTTCATCGAGGACAAGAACGCGGTTCTGCCGCTGGATTCAGCCATTCAGGAGAACCTGAAGGAAACCACGACGCGGGTCCTCGCCAGCCTCACGCCACGCGAGGAAAGGGTGCTGCGGATGCGCTTTGGCATCGGCATGAACACCGATCACACGCTTGAGGAGGTCGGTCAGCAATTCTCGGTGACCCGCGAGCGGATCCGGCAGATCGAAGCAAAGGCGCTGCGCAAGCTCAAACATCCAAGCCGCTCGCGCAAGCTGCGCTCTTTTCTCGATCAGTAAGCGACTGATGCGCCGGACGGCGCATCGACTTCGCAGAAGTTTCCCGGAACACCCGCGCGGTCAGACCGTGCCGGGTGTATCGATTCGCGCGGTGCCAAAGCTTTGATTTTGACCGAAGGCTTGACGGGGCTATGATCTGGGAGACCCTACTGAAAGGTCTGTATCATGCGATACCTCATCCTGGCGGCTATTTGCGCGCTGATCCCGATGGCTGTGAACGCACAGGCCTATCGCGCCGTGAATGGGCTCATCGTCGTGCCCCTCAGCAATGGCGATTTCGAGGTGATCGAGGCGCGCGGCGAGGGGGCGAGGGGGCTCTGGTGCGCCGCGGCGGACTACGCGCTGGGCTGGGCGGGCGGTCAGCGGGCCGAGCGGCTCTACGTCAAACGCGCCCGCGCGTCGGCCCTCACCGCCCCGGGCCACAAAGGCGTCGTCTTCACGCTTGACGGCGAACGCCTCGGCACGCGGCCAAGCCGTTCCTATTCCGTCTCGGTGCGTCAGGTAGGGGAAAGCCTGCCGCTCCATCATGCCTATCAATTCTGCAAGGACTTCATCATAGAACCCGATGATTTCTGACCTGCGAAGGAGATGAACATGCGCGCGACCGGTTTTCTGACATTGTGTCTTGCGATTTTTCTGATGGCGCCCCCGGTTACGGCGCAAGGCTACGGCCCGCGCAATCGTGAGGCGGTGACACCAGCGGGCAGCGCTTTCATCGTCCACGGGGATGCCGGATACGGCGCGCGGGGCATGTGGTGCATTGCCGCCGATTACGCAAAACGCAGGCTCAATGCGCATGGCCACCAACGGCTCTATATCCGCGAGGGTCGCGCGCCCGGTCTCGGTCAGCGCGCCGGTGTCGCCTTCACGCTCGACCCGACCGGGTTGACCCCATCCTCGGTTCTGATCCTCGGCACGTCGCTGCGCCGCCCGGGCGCCAATCTTTCGATCGATCATGCCTACAGCTTCTGTGCCGATCTGCGGGGCAACCGCCGTTGAAGCGGTGCCTTGCACCCCCGGGTCCCGCCTGACAGATTGTCCCGATGCAGACCAGCTTCATCCTCTCGACCTGCGGCCCCGGCCTCTATGAATTCACCGTCCAACCGCGGCGCTGGCTGGCCGGGCAGGGCGATGGTCTGCTCACCCTGATGCTGCGCCATACGTCCGCGTCGCTGCTGATCCAGGAGAATGCGGATCTCGACGTGCAACGCGATCTGCAGGCATATTTCTCGCGACTGGTGCCCCCCGCCGATACGCCTCAGATGCGCTATCTGCATCACGTCACCGAAGGCCCGGGCGACATGCCAGCCCATATCAAGGCTGCGATGCTGCCGGTAAGCCTGTCGATTCCCGTCATGGAGGGCAGAATGCGGCTCGGCACCTGGCAGGGAATCTATCTTTTCGAACATCGCACTGCGCCGCACCAGCGTGAAATCGGGGCCCATTTCCGCGCGGATTGACGGACATCAGCCGGTCGGCATCAGGTGGATCTCGCGAATATCGACATGCGCTGGCGCTTCAAGCGCATGCATCACCGCCGTGGCGACATCCTGGGGTTTGAGCTTGTCAGGTTTGGGCTCGTCGAAAAACGCGGTATCCACCATGCCGGGAGAGACCACCATGCAACGCCCGCCCCATTCCTTCATCTCGTCGGCCAGGTTCCCGGCGAAACCATGGATGAACCATTTCGTCGCCGAATAGATCGAGCCCTGGATATGTCGCCGCCCGGCGAGCGAACCGGTGACCACATATTGCCCCCTGCTGGCCCGCAGATGCGGCAGGGCGGCATGGGCGGTGTAAAGCGCACCCATGATGTTGAGATCGACCATCGCCTTCCAGTCCTGCGGATCGCCCTTCTCGGTCCCCGCGGGCGAGGTGCCCCGCCCGGCATTGGCAAAGACCGCGTCAAGCTGCCCGAACCTGTCGAGCAGCTGCGCGATCGCGCTCGCCTGGGCCTCCTGATCGGTGGCGTCCCCGGGCAACGTCAGAGCCTGCGCGCCGATTTCCCCGGCAAGGTCGCGCAGCCTGTCCGCGCTGCGCGCAAAAAGGCCCACGTTCCAGCCCGCTGCGGCAGCCGCACGCGCCGTCGCGGCACCGATGCCGCTCGATGCGCCGGTGATGAAAATTGTCTTGGCCATGCGCCGCACTCCCGTGTTGTAATGATGCAGAACCAACGCGACGGCAGCGCGGATGGTTCGGGCCCAATCGGATCGGCCAAACACCTCCCAGATGTAGCGAATCATTTCGCCTCTACCCAAAACCTCGCGGGTCACCTATAAGTGTGGACAAGTGGGCGCATCGCTCCACAAGGGACAGGAACGACGAACAGGGGGGACGGCCGATGCGCTGCCCGTTTTGCGGAAATATCGACACGCAGGTGAAGGACAGCCGCCCGGCCGAGGATCACGTCTCGATCCGCCGCCGCCGTTTCTGCCCGGCCTGCGGGGGCCGTTTCACCACCTATGAAAGGGTGCAGCTGCGCGATCTGGTGGTGATCAAATCCTCCGGCAAGCGCGAGGATTTCGACCGCGACAAGCTCGAACGCTCGATCCGCATCTCGATGCAGAAACGCCCGATCGACCCGGAACGGATCGACCAGATGATCTCCGGCATCGTGCGCCGCCTCGAAAGCATGGGAGAGACCGACATTCCTTCCAAGCAGATCGGCGAGATCGTGATGGAAGCGCTGGCGCGGATCGACACTGTCGCCTATGTGCGCTTTGCCTCGGTCTACAAGAATTTTCAGGCGGCTGATGATTTCGACAAATTCGTCGCCGAACTACGCCCCGAGCCGCCCGCGGAAGAGTGAGCGACGCGCGTTACATGGCGCTTGCCCTGTCCCTGGGGCGGCGAGGGCAGGGCAATGTCTGGCCCAACCCGGCGGTCGGCTGCGTGATCGTCAACGCGGGCCGGATCATCGGCCGCGGCTGGACCCAGCCGGGCGGGCGCCCGCATGCCGAGACCATGGCGCTGGCACAGGCCGGTGATGCGGCGGTGGATGCGACCGCCTATGTAACGCTCGAACCCTGCGCCCATCATGGCAAGACACCGCCCTGCGCGGAGGCTTTGGTCAGGGCCGGTATTACCCGGGTTGTCGTTGCCACCGGTGACAATGATGCGCGGGTCGATGGCCGTGGCCTGTCACTGCTGCAGGCTGCGGGGATCACCGTTGAAACCGGCCTGCTCGCCGAAGAGGCCCGGGCCGATCACGCCGGGTTTTTCACGCGCAATGCCGAAGACCGCCCGTCGCTGACCCTGAAACTCGCCAGCAGTTTTGACGGCCGCATCGCGACCCGATCCGGCGAAAGCCAGTGGATCACCGACGCCCCGGCACGTCGTCTCACCCATGCGATGCGCGCTCGCCATGACGCGGTGATGGTCGGCGGTGGCACCGCCCGCAAGGACGACCCCTCGCTGAATGTGCGCGGTCTCGGCATCGCCCATCAACCGACCCGCGTCGTGGTTTCGCGCCGCCTCGACCTGCCGCTGATGAGCAAGCTCGCCCGCAGCGCCCGTGACATTCCGCTGATCCTCTGCCATGGCCCCGATGCCGACGGGCCGCTGAAACGCACCTGGGCCGATCTCGGTGCCATCCTGCTGCCCTGCGCTTTGCGCGAAAACCAGATCGATCCGCAGGACCTGATGCGCCAGCTCGCCGGACACGGCCTCACGCGCATCTTCTGCGAAGGCGGGGGCGCGCTTGCCGCCTCGCTCATCTCGGCCGATCTGGTCGACCGGCTGGTCGGCTTCACCGCGGGTCTTGTGATCGGCGCCGAGGGCCGCCCGGGCATCGCCGCCACCGGTCTGCAACACCTCTCAGCCGCACCCCGCTACGAACTTGACGAGACGCGCCGCGTCGGCCCTGACGTGCTGCATGTCTGGCAGCGCCGCTGAGGCTTCTTCTGACCTCAAAATACCTCGGGGGTCCGGGGGCCGGCCCCCGCGCCAACGCCTACCGTCTGCGCCAAAGATGCGCCTGCCCGGCAAGCAGCCCCTGCATCTTCGACAACAACCGCAGCCCTGCGGACCCGCGCGGCAGGGCACCGGCGCGCAAGCGTTCCAGGATCACCTCGACCGGACAGGGCAAGCCGGTCCGCGGATCGAGATAGCGCGGATAATCGATCAGCACCGCGTGAGCCAGACCTTCGAGCGTGACCCGGGCCCGCCGTCTTTCCGGTACCACGCCAAGGTCCTCGCTCAGCGACCAGCCCGCGTAGAAGGGCGCACCGAAGGTCACCACGCGCTTGTCGCGCAATAAAGCCTCGAAGCCGAGCAGCGAGGTCATGGTCCAGACCTCGTCGATTTCTGCAAGCAGCGCCATCGGATCCGCCTGCGGCAGGACCCGATCGGCAAGCCCCGTGGCGTCACAGGCACCGGGGCGCAGACCGGCCTCCACGTCGGGATGCGGCTTGTAGAGAACCACCGCCCCGGGATTGAAGGCCCGCACCGCCTCCAGCAGGGCGCGGTTGCTGCGGATTTTGCCTGCGCCTGTGCGGATCGAGGCATCATCCTCCACCTGTCCGGGCACCAGGATCCGTTTGCCGTCCGGCAGATCCGACAGTTCCGCCCCGCCCTGGCCAAGGTTGTATTTGCTCAACCCGTCGGCCTTCAGCGCGGCGATCAGGGCGCGGGCGCGTATCGTCTGGTCGGGGCGCAGCGTCGCGCGGGCAGCGATCCAATGTTCGAGACGGCTCGGGCAGGCGGGATCGTAATAGATGCCAAGATCGTCACATACCAGTGACAGCGGTGGCACCAGCGCCGCGCCAAGACCGCGCGAGCGCAGGAACCCGTCCTCGACTCGCAGCGTCTCCGCGTCGCCCTCTCCCGCCCGGCTGGCCCAGACCATCCGCCGCCGACCGGGCAGCGTGGCATCGGCGGGATCGTCCTGGAAGATCACCGGACGATACCTGCCGAAGAAGCGCTGCAGCGATCCGTGTTTCCACAGCCGCATGCCCGAGGCGACCCAGCCGCGATGATCCTCCCGCCAGGCCCGCGCCTCGGCCGCCAGCGCCTCGATCGCCTCCTCAAGCGTGGCCAGCCTGTCGCGATGTGGATCGTACCAGGTTGGATAGAGGATCATCGCCGCAGCAAACAATTGGGCCCGGCTGAGCCTGCGTTGACGGCGCGCCAGCGGGAATTCATCCGCCGTGAGCCCCCAGCCCGCATAGAAGGGCTGGCCGAAGACCCGTGGCCTGTGCCCCGCGAAGATCGCCTCGAACCCCAGTTGCGAGGATACCGTATAGACACCGACAGCGCCCTCGAGCAACTGCCAGGGGCTGACCGGATCGCTGAACAGCGTCACCCGTGCGTTTTCATCCTGCGGTCCGAAATATCCCGCGCGATAGCCCTCGCGGGTCTCGGGGTGGGTCTTGATGATCACCCGGGCGCCGGGATGTTCCTCCTGGGCGAAAACCAGCATCTCGAGGAAACGGGCCCTGTCGGCACCCGAAGCGGTGACCGAGGCGTCGCCCCGGGTCTGGTCGATGACCAGCACGTAGCCGGGCTCCGGCAGCGGCCGATCCGGGTCAAAGCCGCTGTATTTGCTGAGTTGCGCCTCGGTGATGCGGGCGATGCCAGCGCGGGCGCGGTCGAGCAGGGCGGTGTCATCGAGCGGATGGCGGGCGAGCAACATCTCCAGATCCGAGGGCTGTGCCGGGTCGAAATGCGCGCCGCGGTGATCGATGAGCAGGCCGAGCGGCGGTACTCCGGCGCGGCCGGGATGCAGCGAGCGCAGAAACGCATCCTCCACGGTCACGAGGGGCACGTCTCGCCCGCGGGCCACCGCGCGCCCGCGATGCGCGGTCGGGGAATTTCCCCAGACCACCACCGCCTCATTCAGCGCCGCAGGTCGCGGCAGGCCGAGATGCAGGGAATAGCCCGCAAGCTGCAGGATTCGCCGCAGCCGTTTCTGTCTCAGAAAACCGCCGTTATAGACGAAAAGCCGCCGGGGCCCTTTGGCGCCGACGGCTTCGTCCATTCGCGGGCCTTGTCCCTGGATCATCGCTTTCTCAACTGCTGCCGGTAAGCGTGGTCAGCCCGCTGGCCGAGGTCGCGGTGCCGGTGATGGCCGATATCACCTTGCTCCATTGGGTAAAGGGCGCCTCGGTGACATAGAGCGTGTCGCCATCGCGGATCACGAAATCGCGGGCCATGAACATGCCATTGGGCTGGGTCAGGTCAAGCACATAGACGAGCCGCTGCGCGCCGCGCAGATCGTCGCGGCCGAGCACCTGCGCCGCGACCTCCTCGGGCTCGTTGCGAAAGATGAACACCCCGGTGGGATCGGCCGTGCCGGCATTGAGGCCGCCGACCTGGGCGATTCCTTCGAGCGCCGAGAGATTCTGCGACTGGAACGGCACCTGAGCCTGACCGCCAGTGGCGCCGAGGGCGGTGAAGGAGCGGGTGTCTTCCTCGACCAGGATCCGGTCGCCGCCGCGCAGGGCGATGTCGAGTTCGGGATGGTCGTAGAGGTCCTGCAGCCAGACCTTGCCGCGCATGTTGCCGCGGGTCACCGTGACCTGGGCGATTTCGGGCACGATCGTCACCCCGCCGGCCTTGGCCAGCATGGTGCCGAGCGTGCGGGTCGGGCGTTCGATCGGATAGACGCCCTGACCGCCGACCGCGCCGATCAGCGACACGGTGGAGCCGTCTCCGGCCATGCGGCGTACCTCGACCTGTGGATCCGGGGTCTGTTCGGCGAGTTTGCTGGTGATGATCCGGCGTATTGCCTCGGGCGTGTTGCCCGCGGCGCGCACCCGGCCGGCATAGGGAACGAAGATGAAGCCGCTGCCGTCGACCTGCACTTCCTCGAGCGCGGTGGCAGCACCGGTTTCCCCGGCCAGCAAGCCGTCATCGACATTTTCCCAGATCGTCAGGCCGAGCACGTCGCCGGGGCGGATCGTGTCCGATCCGAGCTGCGCGGCGTTCTTGAAGGCGTCCGAAAAACCGAGCGCGGGCGTGATCGCGGTGGCGCGGGTGACCCGGTCATTCACCGCCACGACGAAGGCATCCCCCTGTTTCTGTACCGAACCGGCGTAGATCTGTCGCTTGTTGGGTCCAACCTGCGGCAGGCCGCAGGCTGACAGTACGGAAAGCGCCGCGATCAGCGCGACGGGACGGCCCCATCGAATATATACAGGTTTCACTGCCCGGTCTCCTCGACCTGTTCTTGTTCTGCCTCGGATCGCCGGGTTCCCCGGCTTGTTGGCCGACAGAGTAGCGAGGATTCCCGCGAAAAGCCACCGATTGAAAGGGGTTAACTCAGGTCACCAGCCGCAACTGTTGCCGAGGCGCCGCGGTCCCGAGGCTCAGCGCGTCATAGGGATCCTCTGGGGCAAGCATCATATCGACCACCTGCCGCAGCAATTGTCGGCGCCCCCGGGATGAATAGAACCCCCCGGGAAGTTGCGAGGTTTCAAGGAGATAGCGCCGGTAATCCTTGTAGGCGCGATTGTCGGGGCGGCGCGGCGCGGCGAAGAACTCGGCCAGGGGCTGGTCCGAGACGAATTGCGGCTTGGCATAGACGGCACGGCCGAAGACCTTGAGCGGAATCCCGCGCCAGAGCACCTGCTGTCCGGCCGTGGAATTGACGGTCACGGCGCTGCGCGAGTCGTTGAGCAGCTGCGCGAGCTTGCCGCCGCGCACGTAATGGACGCGTTCGGCAACGCCCAAGCGGCGGGCGAGGCGTCCAAGGTCGCGGCGCAGCGGGCTGCGGCCATCCTCCAGCGGATGCGCCTTGATCACCAGATGATGATGGCGCGGCGCGCCTTCGGCGAAACCGGCGATCAGGATCTCCAGGAATTGCGACATCGAGGCGAAGGGCGAATGTTGCCGGAAGGAGCTGTCATGTTCGAGCTGCAGCAGCGCGAGATGATAGGGAAAGCCGCCGCGCCTGATCCGCGTGGTGGCGATCAGCCGGTCGGCGGCAAGGAAGGGCATGAGCAGCAGACGCTTCACGTAGAGGCGAAACTCCTGCGCCACGGTCAGGCTGCGATGCGGGCGGAAATTTCGGTAATTGCCGTTCCGGAACATCACGAACCAATGATAGAGCGCGCCGTAGAAGATGTGATGGCGCATGTCGCCCCAATGTCCGGGCGGCAGCGGCGCCTCCATGTCCGATTGCGCCAGAGCCTCCCGCATTTGCGCGATGCTCATCTGCATCAGCTGGGAATTGCCGTTCGAGCCGCCGCGTTCATAGCTCACCCAATAGGGGCGCATGTAGCCTTCCTCGAAGACATGGACCGTCAGGCCGCGCGCCCGCGCCGCCGCAACCGCCGCGGCGTGGATCGGCCGGGTGTCGCCGTAGAGCACGATATCGGTCACGTCTTTCGTATCGAGCAGCCCGGCAAGATGCGCAGGCCAGTCCTCGACCTCGCCGCGATAGGGCAGATAGCTCTGCGGATGGAACCAGAACGCCCGGTCCCCGGCATTGAACCCGACGCGCCAGACCTCGGCCCCGGCAAGACGCAGCATCTTGCCGAGCCGGTGAAAGAACGGGCCATGCGGCCCTTGCAGGAACAGAAAAACCCGTCTTTGCGGGGGGGTACTGGTCATCGCGATCCTCTGCATGGCGTCCCAACGCATGATTATCATGAAATCGCGGCGGAAATGTGGCTACCTGCCCTCTTGTCAGCCTGCCATGGCGCGGTTACCTCCCTGTTAACGGAAATCCAAGGAGCGCGCCATGTTCACCGGCATCATCACCGATATTGGTATCCTCACCGATGTCGTTCAGGAAGGCGATCTGCGGGCGCGGATCCAGACCGGATATGATACGGACACGATCGACCTGGGCGCTTCGATCGCCTCGGACGGCGTCTGTCTGACCGTCGTCGGACTGGGCGATGATTGGTACGAGGTGCAGATCAGCGCTGAGACCGTGGAGAAGACCAATATCGGCCGCAGCCGCTGGACACCAGGCAAGCGGCTGAACCTCGAGCGCGCCCTGAAGGTCGGCGACGAGCTTGGTGGCCATATCGTCTCGGGACATGTCGACGGGGTGGCCGAGGTCATCGCCATGCAGGAGGAGGGTGACAGCACCCGCGTCACCCTGCGGGCGCCGCGGGAACTGGCGAAATTTATCGCACCCAAGGGGTCGGTGGCGCTCAACGGCACCTCGCTGACGGTGAACGAGGTCGATGACCGCGATTTCGGGATCAATTTCATCCCTCATACCAAAGAAGTCACGACCTGGGGCGAGGTCGCGGTAGGGGACTTCATCAATCTCGAGATCGACACGCTGGCGCGTTACGTGGCGCGGTTGAGGGAGATGACCTGATCCTTTGCGGTCATGCTCCGGGAATTCGGCACCGTCGCGCTTGGCGGCGGCGTCGGTATTGAGTATTTTCAGGCATAAAGAAGGGGGCGCCCCGCGGCGGTGCTCTGGTCAAGCTGCGCAGGCTTCGGTATGTGCGGAGGCGAGTTGCAACAGGGATGGCTGCCATGACGTTTGAAACACCCGGACCGGTCGAGGCGCAGCTGTCTGCGGCGATTTCTCCGATCGAGGAGATCATCGACGTGGCGCGCCGGGGCGGCATGTTCATTCTGGTCGATCACGAGGATCGCGAGAATGAAGGCGATCTGGTGATCCCGGCGCAATTCGCCGATTCCGAGGCGATCAATTTCATGGCCACCCATGGGCGCGGATTGATCTGCCTGCCGATGACGTCAGAGCGCATCGACCATCTGGGATTGCCGATGATGGCGGTGAACAATTCATCGCGTCACGAAACGGCGTTCACCGTCAGCATCGAGGCGCGCGAAGGTGTCAGCACCGGTATCTCCGCTGCGGATCGGGCGTTGACCGTTGGGGTGGCGATTTCCGAACAGGCGGGCGCGGCGGATATCGCCACGCCGGGCCATGTCTTCCCCCTGCGTGCGCGTGACGGCGGCGTGCTTGTACGGGCCGGGCATACCGAGGCGGCGGTCGATATCTCGCGTCTGGCGGGGCTGCACCCTTCCGGGGTGATCTGCGAGATCATGAAGGATGACGGCACCATGGCGCGGCTGCCGGACCTGGTGGAATTCGCGGCAAAGCACGGATTGAAGATCGGCACGATCAGCGACCTGATCGCCTATCGTCACAAACATGACAACCTGCTGGTCGAGCGTGCCAGCCGCACGGTCAATTCGGCCTATGGCGGCGATTGGAAGATGCGGATCTTCGCGGATCAGATGACCGGGACCGATCACGTGGTGCTGGTCAAGGGCGATATCACGACGCCGGAGCCGGTACTGGTACGGACCCATGCGATCAATGCGCTCGAGGATATTCTCGGGCTGGGGCCGAGCCCCGCGGATGAGCTGCCGCGTGCGATGCAGATCATCGCCGCGGAGGGCCGCGGCGCCGTGGTGCTGTTCCGCGATCCCTATCCGCGGCTGCGGCTGGACGAGGAGGAGGACGAGGGGCCGCGCACCATCAAGCGCACCGGGCTCGGCTCGCAGATCCTGTCCTCGATGGGCTTGCACGAGCTGGTCTTGCTGACTGACAATCCCGATACCCGCTATCTCGGGCTTGATGCCTATGACCTGTCCATTGTGGCCACGCGCCCGATCACCACGGAGTAAACCCATGGCCGCATCCGAATCCCATACCCTGCTGGCGCGTCCTGCCTTCGATCGGCCGGTGAAACTGCTGATCGTGGTGTCGCCCTATTACAGCGATATCGCCGAAGGGCTGCTGAAGGGGGCCAAGACCGAGCTGCGCGCGGCAGGGGCGACATTCGAGGTCGTGGAAATGCCCGGTGCCCTGGAGATTCCCACGGCCATCGGCATTTCCGACCGGCACAGCGATTTTGACGGCTATGTCGCGCTGGGCTGCGTCATTCGCGGGGAGACCACCCATTACGAGACCGTCTGCAACGATTCTTCCCGCGCGCTGCAATTGCTCGGGTTGCAGGGACTGTGCATCGGCAATGGCATCCTGACCGTGGAGAACCGTGCCCAGGCCGAGGTGCGGGCAGATCCCGAGGGACAGAACAAAGGCGGCGGCGCGGCGGCTGCGGCCTTGCATCTGATCGCGCTCGCCCGTAAGTGGGGCAGCCAGAGCAAGGGCATCGGCTTCAAGCCGCATGGCGAGGACACGTTGATCGCCGACCAAACAAATGGATCTGACATCGCATGACGACCCCCGCTGCCGGGCTTTCGGGCAACCAGAGACGCAAGATGAAATCCGCTTCGCGGCTCTACGCCGTGCAGGCGCTTTTTCAGATGGAGCATTCCAGCCAGACGTTGGATGCGGTGCGGCTGGAGTTTCTCGATCATCGCTTCGGCGCGGTCTATGAAGGTATCGAGATGCAAGAGGGGGATGGCGATCATTTCACCCGCGTGCTCGAAGATGCGGTGAATTATCAGGCGCCGATCGATCAGATGACCGACCGCGCGCTGGTGGCCAAATGGCCGATCGCGCGCATCGATCCGACCCTGCGGGCCTTGTTTCGTGCCGCGGGCGCCGAACTGCGTGATGCGCAGACGCCTCCGAAGGTCGTGATCAGCGAATATGTCGACGTGGCGAAGGCCTTCTTTCCCGAGGGGCGCGAGGGGAACTTCGTGAATGCGGTGCTCGATCACATGGCACGCGAGGCGCGGCCCGAGGCGTTCTGAGACGCGCTCCATCAAATTCCGGCAGGTGCGGCGGAACGTGAATGATTTGTCAAACAGCCTGGAGCGTGCAGCGGTGAACGCGGTGACGTCGTTACCAGCGCGGCTGACCGGAATCCTCCGGCGTATCTTTCGACGGCAGCCGCATGTTGTCGGAAGGGGACGCGGTCCGGTGCGACAGCGCCCGTTGAGCCGCGGCGAGCTGCAAAGGCTGTTTCCGGATATTCTCGGCTGACAGACCCATAAAGCGGGTCATTGTCATCGAATGAGGCGTGACGGGACCACCGCTGCCGTTCGGTATTTACTCCCGAGGACCTGTATATACAGGTGGGCGCCAGGTAATCGAACCAGGGCTCGACCAGAGCCAGCTCCCTCGGATTTGCTTAAGGCCACTGGAATGTAACCGGTCACGAACAGGGCAGAGCCCGTCACAGCCCAACAGATAGGCTTGGCCTCGCCGCGCGACAAGGGGTGATCGGACGATCCGGTAAATATCCGCGCGACGTCTTTGTGCGGGGGGGCAAGTCCCGGTACGAGCTGTCGCCCCTATTCGCGCGCGCTGATCAGCCTATAGGCACGCAGCTCTTCGGGCAGCAGCAGGTAGATCTGCTCCGGCGGTGTCATGAGCGCATGGCGCATCAGCCGCAGATCAATGCCCATCTCTTCGAGATAGCCCATGACCTCGCCCTGTCCGCGCTGGATATCGGCCACGGCGACGAAGGCGGGCAGGAGCGTATTTTCGCCGAAATAATGCTGGTGCACCCCGACGGAGGCGCTTTCGGGCACCTCCCTGCCTACGCCGGCGGCGAGCAGATAGGGGCAGGCTGAATAGCAGATGTCATTCTCGCGCAAGGCGGTATCCACGCCGGCCTCGCGCAGGTGCCGACCGAGGGTCAATGCATCCTGCACCGATCCGCCGGGGGAATTGATCAGCAGGGTTTTGGGAGGGGATTGCAGGGCGTCGAATTGCTTGATGATCCGCTCCGCATCGCCACCGGCGATCGTCCCTTCGAGCAAGGCTGAGGCTCCGGCCTCCAGGGACGTGAGGATCAGGCGGTCGGGCAGCGGAGTTTCGGGCATCGGGCGGCCGCCGGGCGAGGCGCGGTCGGGGTCAAAGCGCCGTGTCTGATCGCCGGGGCGCACCGGTTCGGTCAGGGACGGGGCCTTGGGGGCGAAGCTCGGCAGGCGCAATCCACTGCGCAAATCGCCCCAGAACAGCAGCAAGCCCAGCAGCAGCTGAAGGATCAGCACGCCGCTCAGCACCCGTGAGACCAGCGAGCGCCTTGTGGGCCTCTCCGGCGTGCTCATGAGGATTTTAGCGGCGTGACCTGCGCTGCGGTCTCGGCAGCAGGCTGACTCGCCTTGTCGGTATCGGAAGCCTCGACCCTCTCTGCGGTCTGCGCTTCGGGCTCGTCCAGCCGCCCGCTCTTCAGCGTCAGATCGACATCGCGCATGGCAGCGAGGGCAGCGCGCAGCTCGGCCAAGGTCAGCGTGTCTTCGACAGCGGCCCCTTCGCGCCCCGTGCGGATCGCGCTCTGGGTGATTGCCAGGATGAACACCAGCACCGCGGGCAGCAGGTCGATGGCGATGGCACCGGCCCAGGAGGGGATGAAATTGCGCGCATAGAGGATCACCGCGTCGGCGCTCGAGATCGGGGTGTAGGTCGTCTCGCTCGGCGGCGGCAGCGCCTGCACCGCCTGGGCGGCGCGCTCCAGCGTCGCGGCGCGTTGCGACAGGACTTCCAGTACCGAGGTGATGGTGGCGCCCTGGGCACCGCGCATCTCGACAGAGCGGCCGTCGAGCTCCGGCAGCACCACGGAGGCGGAGAGATCCTGCGCCGCGCGTTCCACCAGGGCGGCCACCGAGAGCTGGCGCAGCTGGGTGATCAGCCCGGCCAGGCGCACGGCGGCTTCGGAGAATTCGACCGACCGCGCCTCGACCGGGCCGGGCTCCACTGTCAGCGCCCGCATCCGGCTGAGGATCTGGTTTCCTTCGGCGAAGGCCTGTTCGACAAGCGGCGTCTGGCTCGCGATCTGCGCCTCGAGCCCGGAAAGCTCGGCCGATTTCTGCCGCAGCACGCGGAACACGGCGCCGCGTCCGGCGAGCCCGGACAGGGCCCCGGCGGCTTCCTGTTCGCTCAGATCCTCGAAAGATTGCCGCACCCGCGCGACATCGCGCTCCAGCCCCTGGGCGGATAGCGCTACCTCATGTGCCTGTTCGAGCGCGCCCTGATAATCCTGTACCGTCTCCGCCAGATGCTGTTCGACCGCCGCCGAACCGGCCAGTGCCGCGGCGTTGAGCCAGCTCGACATGGCGATGATGGCGAAGGAGCCGAGGCCCATTGCGCCCAGCAGGCCGACCCGCGCGCGGGTGCTGCGCACGGCGGGAAACAGCCGCATCATGTAGGACCAGAAGACAAAGATCCCGACCGAGACCGCCACCGAATAGGCGATCGCGGCAAAGGCCGACATCGCGCCATTGTCATCGAGCAGGGACGATACGCCGAGATAGGTATAGATGCCCGAGGCCGTCGCCAGCACCCCGAGCGCGGTGCCCGAGAACGTATCCAGCCAGCCGAGATGTCCTTCGAGTTCGCGTGCATAGCGCACGCCACGGGCCTGCGCCTGACTTTGGCTGGATTGCTGCGGCTCTGTCATGGCGGCTCCCTGTGCTGACATTGTGCAAAGATAGGCACAGACGCGAAAAATACCAAACTCGCGCTGGCACTCTTGCCAATGTTCATGAAATGTTCATATTTGACCCATGCAATATGATGATCTCGTCTCCCTGCAGCCTGGCCAGCTTCTGGCACGCGGCGTTGCGCGACATCTGGTCAGCCACGGATTCGCCTGTGTCGAGGAATTGGTGCCGTCGCGTGGTCTGCGGGTGGATGTGATGGCGCTTGGACCGAAGGGCGAGGTCTGGGTGGTGGAATGCAAATCCTCGCGCGTCGATTTCATGTCGGACAGCAAATGGCAGGGCTATCTGGAATGGGCGGACCGGTTCTTCTGGGCGGTGGACGAGCAATTTCCTACCGAACTTCTGCCCGGGGGCAGCGGCCTGATCATGGCTGACGCCTATGGTGCCGAGATCATCCGCATGGGACCGGAGCAGCGGCTTGCACCGGCGCGGCGCAAGAAGATGATGCAGACATTCGCATTCCACGCGGCACGTCGTCTGCACCGGCTGCGCGATCCGGGGCTGGACCTGTTGTGGGATTGAAGCAGCTTGCCCGTCTGGACACCGCCCCTGTGTTGCCGGGCCTGCTCAGCGCTTGCCCTTGCCGCCATCGGCACGATGCGCCGCCGCGATGATCTCCTCGGCAATTTCACGGGCCTCGTCGGGGGTGAAATCCATCGGGATCTCGAGCCCGCCGCCCTCGACGAAAAGCCGTACCATGCCCTTGTCGGTCGGCCCGATCTGAAGATTCGCCTCGATGTCACGTTCGGTGTCGATGCCCATGGTCTCATTCTCCGCTGGATAGGGCGTCATCGCTAGCGCGCAGTTGAGCGAAAGGCAAGCGCCGCGGCGGATATGGCGCTGTTTTCAAGGACGCTTGTCCGGACTTCGACCGACCCGATCAGTCGCCGACAATGTTTGGCGGCACCTGCCTTGGCCGGTCAATTCTCTGCAATCAGCCGGTTCTGGGGTCTTGCAATCCGCGTGAACTGGCGCTAAATCCGCCACAGTGCCGCCTTAGCTCAGTTGGTTAGAGCGCCTGATTGTGGATCAGGAGGTCCCCCGTTCAAGCCGGGGAGGTGGTACCACCCTTCATCCTCCCTGCGTTGTGTCTGTATATCAGCTGCGTCTTATGGCGTCGCCGTTCAGTCGATCGTGACCTTCTGGCGCAGCTTGCCGCTGAGGCGGTCGAAGATCAGGATTTCGTCGTCACTTGTGATCACGCCATACCAACCCGCGCCGATAGTGAAATTCACCGCTTCGCTGCCGTCGGGCAGGGTGATGCTGTCAGGCAGATCCGGCCCGCGCTCGCGCAGGCGCGTGACAAGCAGGAAGATCACCACTAGAACGCCGCAGATCATCACCACGGTCAGCACCGTCACCAATCGTCGCAGAAACCGCAGGTTTGCCGGTTCATCGGGAAGTTCCATGTCGCACCGCCATATCACATTCATCCTGGGCGAAGCGCCGCCGCCGCGTCTTGATAAGGCGCTGGCGCGCGATGTGCCAGAGCAGGAAAACCTGTCGCGGACCCGGCTGATGCGGCTGATCGAGCGCGGAGCCGTGTCGGTTGACGGCATTGTGGTCGGCGACCCACGCGCGCGTGTAGCCGAAGGCGCGCAGATCGCCATCGAGGTCGAGGAGGCCGAGGAGAGCCATATCGTCGCCGAGACGATCCCGCTCGATGTGATTTTCGAAGACAGCGAGCTTATCGTGATCAACAAGCCTGCGGGCATGGTGGTGCATCCGGCTCCGGGCTCTCCTTCGGGCACGCTGGTCAACGCGCTGCTGGCCCATTGCGGCGATGACCTTTCCGGGGTGGGTGGCATGAAGCGACCGGGAATCGTGCATCGGATCGACAAGGATACTTCGGGACTGCTGGTCGTGGCAAAATCCGACGCGGCGCATCATGGACTGGCCGCGCAGTTCGAGAAACACGATGTGGAACGATATTACCAGGCACTGGTTTATGGGGTACCTGATGCCAATGATCCGCGGCTGCGCGGGATCAGGGGCGCGTCCTTCGAGCCGGGCAATATCCTCAAGCTGACTACGCAGCTTGCCCGGCATCGGACGGATCGGCAGCGTCAGGCGGTGCTTTTCGACGGCGGACGTCACGCCATCACCCGCGCGCGGACCGTCTCGCGTTTCGGAACGCCTCCGGTGTTGGCGTTGATGGAATGCTGGCTCGAAACTGGGCGCACCCATCAGATCCGGGTGCATATGGCCCATGCCGGGCATGGGCTTGTCGGAGATCCGGTCTATGGCGGCAAGCGCAAGCTGGCCAAGGCAGCGTTGTCGGAGGAAGTGGCAGAGAGTGTGCGGGGGTTCCCGCGCCAGGCATTGCACGCCGCGGTGCTGGGGTTTGAACATCCCGTAAGCGGCGAGCAAATGCGCTTCGAAGCGCCGCTGCCCCCGGATATGGCGGCGCTGTTGGCGGGTTTGCAGGGCAAGGGCTGAGCGCGGCGGACACAATCCCTGCTGCCGCGTCTGTCACATTCCGCACAAGCTGGTGACAGCGTCGAGATGTCGCTATCTTTCGCCGCCGATCGGGCCGATACTGGGGATAAGTCAGCGCCGGGGTCTTGAAACGACCGTTAGCGCAAACCATATGGATGTTAAGCCCGTAAACATACGGGAACCCGAAGGAGGGATGGGACATTATGGCAAATTATGCAAACCTGCCCGCACCGACGCCGGAAGGCGGTCTGAACCGCTATATGCAGGAGATCCGCAAGTTTCCGCTGTTGGAGCCGGAAGAAGAATACATGCTGGCCAAGCGCTGGGTAGAGGAACAGGACACCGAGGCTGCCCACAGGATGGTCACCTCGCATCTGCGGCTCGCGGCCAAGATCGCCATGGGCTATCGCGGTTACGGCCTGCCCCAGGCCGAGGTGATTTCGGAGGCCAATGTCGGCCTGATGCAGGCGGTGAAACGTTTTGACCCGGAGAAGGGCTTTCGCCTCGCGACCTATGCGATGTGGTGGATCCGTGCCAGCATTCAGGAATATATCCTGCGCTCCTGGTCCTTGGTGAAGCTCGGCACGACCTCGGGTCAGAAGAAGCTGTTCTTCAACCTGCGCAAGGCCAAGAACAAGATCGGCGCGCTCGAAGAGGGCGATCTGCGTCCGGAGCATGTGCAGCGGATTGCCACGGATCTCGGCGTGACCGAGGATGAGGTCGTTTCCATGAACCGGCGCATGTCCGGCGGCGATGCTTCGCTCAATGCCACGGTCGGGTCCGAAGGCGAAGGCACGATGCAATGGCAGGACTGGCTCGAGGACGAGGACGCCGATCAGGCTGGCGATTATGCCGAGCGCGATGAGCTGGAAACCCGCCGCGAGATGCTGGCCGAGGCGCTGGAAGTGCTCAATGACCGCGAGAAGGACATCCTGACGCAACGGCGGTTGTCTGACGAGACGGTAACGCTCGAGGATCTCAGCGGTCAGTATGATGTGAGCCGCGAGCGGATTCGCCAGATCGAGGTCCGCGCCTTCGAGAAGCTGCAGAAGCGGATGCGGGAATTGGCCAAGGACAAGGGCATGATGGCCAGCGCCTGAACCGGCAAGCCCTTGACGTAACGCGAACCCTGCCCACATCATGGGCGGGGTTTTCTTTTTGGAGACACAAGATGGCCGGTGGATGGTCCCGCGATGGCGCGGTTTCAGAACAGATCGAAGCATCGATCAACGACGAGCTGGCGCGGCTGAAATCACGCCGCGCGCCGGTCGGGGAGAGCCTGACCCATTGCGCGGAATGTGACGAGCCTATTCCCGAGGCGCGACGTGTGGCACTCCCGGGGGTGAAGCTCTGTATCGATTGCGTGCGCGAGCGCGATGCACGATATCAGGCCCGTGGCGGGATAAACCGGCGCGGTTCCAAGGACAGTCAGCTCAAGTGATCTAGTCGTGCTTGCGACGGCGCCGCCAGCGGGCGCGCAGGGGGCGTAGCCCCAGCGCGGCGATTGCGACGCCGAGCGGCACCATCCAGAAGCCGAGGATCGGCAGGAAGCCGAGCATCCCGAGACAGATGAGCAGCACCCCGAGCGGCAGCCGCCATTGGGCGGGCACCTTCAGCCTGACATAGGCGAGGAACCGGTTGAGGCGCTGTTTCAGTGTCGGTCGGTTATCGCGCATCTGTCACGTTACCTGATCATGAAAACGGGCCATCAACCCCGGCCGATGTCCCGGTCCGGAACCTGTATCCGGGCCGGGGCGGAGAATTGGTCAGAAGAGGCCGATCAATCCTCCATCGCTTCGAGTTCGTCGATGAAGCCGGAAATCATGCTGAGACCCTTGTCCCAGAACGCCGGGTCTGATGCATCGAGACCGAAAGGCGCCAAGAGCTCCTTGTGATGTTTCGAGCCACCGGCCTTCAGCATGTCGAAATACTTGTCCTCGAAACCTTCGTTCCCTTCCGCATAGACCGCGTAAAGCGCGTTTACCAACCCGTCGCCGAAAGCATAGGCATAGACGTAGAAGGGCGAATGGACGAAATGCGGAATATAGGCCCAGAAGGTCTCATATCCGTCCATGAAGTCAAACGCCGGTCCAAGGCTCTCGGCCTGCACGGACATCCACAACGCGTTGATGTCATCCGGGGTCAGCTCACCACCGCGCCGCGCGTCGTGCAGCTTGCATTCGAAATCATAGAACGCGATCTGGCGCACCACGGTGTTGATCATGTCCTCGACCTTGCCCGCCAGCAGCACCTTGCTCTCCGTCTGGTTCCTGGCCTTGTCGAGCATCTTGCGGAAGGTCAGCATCTCGCCAAACACGCTGGCTGTCTCGGCCAAAGTCAACGGAGTGGAGGAGAGCATCTCGCCCTGACCGGCTGCGAGAACCTGATGCACGCCATGGCCGAGTTCGTGGGCCAGGGTCATCACGTCACGGGGTTTGCCAAGGTAGTTGAGCATCACGTAAGGATGCACGTCGGTCACAGTGGGATGGGCGAAGGCGCCGGGGGCCTTGCCCGGTTTCACGGCCGCATCGATCCAGCCGCTGTTGAAGAAGGGCTTGGCAAGCTCGCCCATACGCGGGTCGAAGGCATTATAGGCCTCCATCACCGTTTCCTGTGCCTGGGCCCAGTTCACGATACGCGGGTCTTCCATCGGCAGCGGCGCGTTGCGGTCCCAGACCTGCATACGGTCGAGACCCAGCCATTTGCGCTTGAGCTCGTAATAGCGGTGACTGAGCTTGGGATAGGCATCCACAACCGCGTTGCGCAGCGCCTCGACGACCTCCGGCTCAACCTGATTGCTTAGATGCCGTCCGGTCTGCGGGGTCTCCATGCCGCGCCAGCGGTCGATGACTTCCTTCTCCTTGGCCTGGGTATTGTGTACCCGCGCGAAGGTGCGGACATTGTCGCCGAATACCGCCGCCAGCTCCCGCGCCGCGGCCTCGCGTTTGTCGCGGTCCGGATCGGTCAGCAAGTTCAGCGTGCCCTCGATATTGAGCGTCTCGCCCTCGACCTCGAATTCGAGCGCCGCGATGGTTTCATCGAAAAGCCGCTCCCAGGCATCCCCGACAACCCCGAGGTCATGCAGGAACTTCTCCATCTCGTCAGAAAGCTGGTAGGGTTTCATGGCGCGGATACGGTCAAACACCGGCTTGTAGCGTGCCAGATCGCCGTTCTGCGCCAGCAGCTTGTCGAGGTGATCGTCAGGCAGACGGTTGAGCTCCAGCGAGAAGAAGACCAGCGGCGTGGTGTAATTGGTGATTTTCTCCTGCATGTCGGAAAGGAACTTGGCCCGACTCGCATCGGTGGTGAGCTGGTAATAGCGCAGACCGGCGAAGGACATGATGCGTCCCGCGACCGCAGTGATGCGCTCGTTGCGCAGCACGCAATCGAGCAGCCCCGGCGCATCCAGCGCGGCCAGCTTGCCCTCGTAATCGGCGGCGAAACGCGCGCAGGCGTCTTCGAGCCAGTCGAGATCGCGCTTCAGCTCCGCCGCGTCCTCGCCGGTATAGAGATCATCGAGATTCCATTCTGGCAGATCGCCGAGGTCCTTGCTGCCCTGTTCGGCATTGGCGTCGCGGACGGGATAGGGGAGTTGAAACATCAAGGAACCTCATTTCTGTTTGCACCTACCTAGGGTGCCGGGACCGGGGGAACAAGCGGGGCAGGCATCTCAGCCATAGATGCGCAGCATTTCCTTCAGGTCGTCAAGGCTGTTGGCCTCCTGCAGCGGCTTGTCGTGGCGCCAGCGGGACATGCGCGGGAACCGCAGCGCAACGCCGGATTTGTGGCGCGGGCTGGCCTGGATGCCCTCGAAGGCAATTTCGAAGACATGCTGCGGCGTGACCTTGCGGACCGGGCCGAACTTTTCCAGCGTGTGCTTGCGCACCCATGCGGTGATCTGGCGGAACTCCGCATCGGTGAGGCCGGAATAGGCCTTGGTGAAGGGCACGAGGTCATTGCCGTTCCAGACCGCGAAGGTGAAGTCGGTGAACAGGTTGGCGCGTCGCCCCGAACCCGATTGCGCATAGATCAGCACCGCGTCGATGGTCAGCGGGTCAAGCTTCCATTTCCACCAATCGCCCTTCTTGCGCCCGGTCAGATAGGGGCTGTCGGCGCGTTTCAGCATCAGGCCCTCGGCCTGCGCCTCGCGGGCGGCAAGGCGCAGATCGGCAAGCTGTAACCAGTCGCTGAACACATGCTGCGGCGACAGGCGTACCGGCGCATCCGCGGGCAGGTTCCCGGCGGCCCGCTCCAGCAGGGCGCGGCGCTCGGCAAAGGGGCGGGGGCGGATATCCTCGCCCTGCCATTCGAGCAGGTCATAGGCATGTAGCAGCACCGGCGCCTCGGAGAGCAGCTTCTTCGGCACGTTCTTGCGCCCGATCCGCGCCTGCAGCGCGTTGAATGACGATGGCGCCTCTGCCTGCGATTGCCAGACCAAGAGCTCACCGTCGAGCACGGTACCGGGCGGGATATGGTCGATGGCGCGGGCAAGCTCGGGGAAGCGGTCGGTCATCAGCTCTTCGCCGCGCGACCAGACGAAATATTCACCGTCCCGCAGGATCAGCTGTCCGCGAATACCGTCCCATTTCCACTCGGCGCGCCACTCGCCCGGGTCTCCGAGCGCCTCCGGTCCTTCCTCCAGCGCATAGGCGAGATAAAACGGGTAGGGGCGCGACGCATCCGCGCTGGCATCCTCCGCCTCGATCAGGCTGTGCCAGCTCACGTCATCAGGGTGCCAATTGCCCATCAGGCGATGCGCCAGCTCGGGCTCAGGCTTGTCGGTGGCCTTCGCCAAGGCGCGGGTCATCAGCTTCTGGCTGATGCCGATCCGGAAGCCGCCGGTGATCAGCTTGTTGAACAGAAACCTTTCACTGCCGCCGAGCCGCTGCCACGCGTCGAGCACGAAGGCCTTGCGCGCGGCTTCATCCTGCTCGGCCAGGCCCCGCAGCGCGTTGATCCAATAGCTCAGCGACCGATCGTCGCTCGAGACATTCACCGGCAGCACCAGCGCAATGGTCTCCGCCAGGTCGCCGACGATGGCATAGCTCTCTTCGAACAGCCAGAGCGGCACGCCCGAGGCTTCCGACGCCCATTCCCGCAGCCGCGTCGTCGTGACCGCGCGTTTCGGGCGGCGGCCGGAAAACAGCGCGATGGTCCAGAGTCGGTCCTCTTCTGGCGCTTGCGAAAAATATTCGGCGAGGGCGGCGACCTTGACGTTTGTCTTGGTGCTCTGGTCGATTGTGTTGAAGAGGGCGGCGAAACGTTTCATTCGGCCTCTCCCGTATCCAGGCTCTCGCCCTCAAACTGGGTCGGCACCACCTGCGCCTGCCAGCCCTCGGTATTGAGGTAGCGGCTGAACACATCGGTATAGCCGTGGGTGACATAGATGTTCTCGGCCTGCGTCTCGCGGATCGCCCAGAGCAGCCCGTTCCAGTCGGCATGATCCGAGATTACGAAGCCCCGGTCCCCGGCGCGCCGCCTGCGCACGCCGCGCAGGGTCATCCAGCCCGAGGCGAAGGCGCTTTCCTGCGGTCCGAAACGCCGCGCCCATTGGCTCCCCAGCGCCGAGGGGGGCGAGAGGACCAGCGCGCCGGGATGCTCCTTTGGAGCGAGCTCCGGGGTGACACGGATCGTGTCGGGCAGAGCGATGCCCTGCGTGCGCAGCACCTCGTTGGTATTCTCCACCGCCGCGTGGGTCAGGATCGGGCCGATACCGGGGTCGAGCATCGACAGGAGCCGCTGCGCCTTGCCGAGCGAATAGGCCCCGAGAAAGGCGGTCTTCCCGGCAGCGGCACAATTGGCCCACCAGGCATTGAGCTGGGATGCGACCTCCGTCTGTGCGTTCCAGCGGAACACCGGCAGGCCGAAAGTGCTTTCGGTGATGAAATGGTGGCACCGGACCGGCTCGAACGGTTCGGAGAGCCCGTCGTCGATGACCTTGTAATCGCCCGAAGAGACCCAGACTTCGCCCGCCACCTCGACCCGGATCTGCGCCGAGCCCGGCACATGGCCCGCCGGATGGAAGGACACCAGCGCATCGCCGATGCGACGGGTCTCGTCGAAGTCGATGGGCTCGGCTCTGATATCACCGAGCCGGTGGCGCATCACCGGCAGGGCGGCCGCCGTTGCCAGATAGCTGCCCATGCCATCGCGTGCGTGATCGGCATGGCCATGGGTAATGAGCGCCCGGGGCACGGGGCGCCAGGGGTCGATATAAAAGTCACCGGCCGGGCAGTAGATGCCTTTCTCGGTGAAAGTGAGTGCGGGTTCGCGGGCCATGAGGATGATCTAGGCGGCAGCGCGGATTTTCCCAGCGAAACCATGCGGCAGCGCGAAAGGGCCATACGCCCCTCCGCGCGTGGTTCAGGCCGCGACCCGGCCCAGGAACAGTTCGGCGATCCCGTCGAAAACCGGCTCGCGAATCGCCTCGGTCTCCATCAGCACTTCGTGCTCGCCACCCGGAACGATTTCGAGCCGTCCTCCCGGCCAGCGTTCCATGCGGCGGTGGATGCGCCCGGTCTCGACGATGCGCTCGTTGCTCCCGAGCCAGGTGACGCAGGGCAGGTTCGGCGCCGGGCGCCGGGCGAGCGCGGCGGTCTCGGCAAGCGCCTCGCGCAGCCAGGTGAAGCTCGGACCGCCGAGCGCCAGTTCGGGATGCGCGTTAATCTGGTCGCGCATCATGTCATACATCTGCGCATCGGTGGTCAGCATGTTGTCATCGAATGGTTCGGTCAGCACATAGGGCTCCGCCCTTGTACCCGGCAGCAGCTGCCCGCCCCGCCCGACGCGCGGCATCATCTGCGCCAGCAGACCGGCGATATGGCGGATATGCGGGGCGATATGGATCCCCCACATCGGCCCGGAAAAGGCGCAGGCCTCGACCGGCAGACCCTCCATTGCAGCGCGCAGCCCGATGCAGCCGCCCATCGAGTGACCGAGAAGGAAATAGGGTCTCGGCAGATCCAGCGCGCGGGCCGCGTCCAGCATCGCGGCCACGTCCCTTTGATAATCGTCAAAGACGTCGACATGGCCGATGCGAATGTCGGGCAAAAGCCGGTCGGCCAGTCCCTGACCGCGCCAGTCGATGGTCAGACAGGCGAGGCCCCGCGCCGCGAGATCGCCGGCACAGGGCCCGTATTTCTCGACATATTCGGTGCGGCCGGGAAACAGCAACACGGTGCCGCGCGCATTCTCGCGGGGCCAATAGCCGAGCCTGATCCGTTTGCCGTCCGCTGTCTGCGCCCAATAGGCGACACCCTTCGCCGGTCCGGGATGGATATCGGTGTAGAGGGGCGCAACGGACAGCGACATCAGGCCAGCGCAGCCGCCAGCTTCATCGCCAGCCCCATGTCGCCGTCGATCTTGAGCTTGCCGCTCATGAAGGCGGATGTCGGATTGGTCTCGCCGGAGATGATCGAGCTGAACGTGTCGGCATCCGCCGAAAGCGTCACATCGGCCGGACCGTCACCGGCCCGCGCCCCGGCGTCATCCATCATTACCGCGCCTTCGCCTTCGATGTCGAACTTGGCGGTGCCGCCGAAGTCTTCGCCGGCCAGCTTCTCGTTCAGCACCACAACCGCCTGATCCACAATTTCGCTCATCTCGCGCCCTTTTTTGGCTTTTGACCGCGCCGCCATCTTTAATTGCGCCAGCAGCCTGTTACATTCATCCTTGTTATGCGCCCCGAACTCGTCAACCTCAAACATATCGTTGCGGCACTTGCCCTGGCTTCGGTGCTCGCAGCGGCAGGGGCACCGTTGCGCGCGGCTGCCGAACCGGCGCCGCCCGAGCTTTTCGCGGAACTGGCCGTGGCCGACGAGGATGAGGCGCCGGGGATCGCGCGGCAGATCGAAAGCCTTTGGCGACGCTCGGGTTCGGCGACGATGGATCTGCTGCTGAAACGCGGGCAGGACGCGCTCGACAGCGAGCAGGTGCCGGAAGCAATCGAACATCTCACCGCGCTTACCGATCATGCGCCCGATTTCGCGGAAGGCTATCATCTTCGGGCGCAGGCCTTTTTCCGCCGGGGTCTCGTCGGTCCGGCCCTCGCGGACCTCGAAATGACGCTGTCGCTCAACCCGCAGCATTATCATGCGATCTTCGGCCTTGCGGTGATGCTGCAGGAGACCGGCGACACGCCGGCGGCCGAGCAGCTCTATCGTCGGGTGCTGGCGATCCATCCCCATCACAGGAATGCGCTGGACGCGCTGGACGCGCTGCAGCGCGACGGCATCGGCCGGACGCTGTAGTTCAGGAGCAGATTGTGGCAGGAGATGCACGGGTCGTGGCCGTACTGGGCCCGACCAATACCGGCAAGACGACCTATGCAATCGAGCGGATGCTCGGCCATCGCACCGGGGTGATCGGCTTGCCGCTGCGGCTGCTGGCGCGTGAGGTCTATGACCGCATCGTCAAGGTGCGCGGCCCGTCGGTCGTGGCCCTGGTCACCGGCGAGGAGCGTATCGTGCCGCCGCGCACCCAATACTGGGTCTGTACCGTGGAGGCGATGCCCGACGGCATGGGCGCCGATTTCGTGGCGGTGGACGAGATCCAGCTCTGCGCCGATCCCGAACGCGGCCATGTCTTTACCGACCGGCTGCTGCGCGCCCGCGGATTGCACGAGACGCTGTTCATGGGGGCGGACACGATGCGCGGCACCATTGCGGCGCTGGTGCCGCAGGCGCAATTCATGCAGCGCGAGCGAATGAGCGAACTGATCTATGCGGGTCAGAAGAAGATCAGCCGGATGCGTCCGCGCAGCGCAATCGTCGGGTTCTCGGTCGAGAATGTCTATGCGATCGCCGAGCTGATCCGCCGCCAGAAGGGCGGTGCTGCCGTGGTGATGGGCGCGCTCAGCCCGCGCACACGCAACGCGCAGGTCGACATGTACCAGAACGGCGAGGTCGATTTCCTGGTCGCCACCGATGCCATCGGCATGGGGCTCAACCTCGATGTCGATCACGTAGCCTTTTCGGCACTGAGCAAATTCGACGGACGCCGGATGCGCCCGCTCGCACCCAACGAGCTGGCGCAGATCGCCGGGCGGGCGGGGCGGGGCTTCAGGAGCGGCACTTTCGGCGTCACCGGTGACGCACCGGCGCTTGATGACGGTGTGGCGCGGGCGATCATGGATCATTCCTTCACGCCGCAACAGAAGATCAACTGGCGCAACCACGCGCTGCAATTCGGCTCCATCGACCGGCTCATTGCCACGCTCGAAGCCCCATCGGACCATGAACGCCTGGTACGGGCCCGTGAGGCGGATGACCTGCGGGCGCTCAAGTCGCTGGGGCAGGTTGCCGAGATCGAGGCGCGCTGCACCGACGGTCCTTCCGTCCGGCTGTTGTGGGACGTCTGTCGCATCCCGGACTTCCGCGGCATCAGCCATGCCGAACACGCCGGCCTGCTGGAACAGATCTTCAACGACCTGCATCAGCGTGGCCGCATTGCCGATGACTGGCTGGCGCGACAAATAAAACGGATCGATCGAACCGATGGCGACATCGATGCGTTGTCCAAACGACTGGCGTTCATTCGCACCTGGACCTATGTGGCCCAACGCAAGGGATGGACGGCGGACGAAAGTCATTGGCGCGGCGCCACCCGTGTCGTAGAAGATCGCTTGTCGGACGCGCTGCACGAGCGCTTGACCCAGAGATTTGTAGATCGGCGCACATCCGTGCTCTTGCGCCGACTAGGACAGAAGGAAGCCATGGTGGCCGAAGTAAACGAGACCGGTGAAGTCACCGTTGAAGGCGAATTTGTAGGCAAGCTGGACGGATTCCGTTTCAGGGCCGACAAGGGGGCCGGAGCGGCCGAGGACAAGACGATCAAGTCGGCCGCCCTGCAGGCCTTGGCGCCGCAATTCCATCTGCGCGCCGACCGTTTCTATAATGCGCCCGACACCGAAATCGATTTCACCGAACAGGGTGGATTGATGTGGGGCAGTTCCGCGGTCGGGAAGCTGGTCGCCGGTCCCGAGCCGCTGAAGCCGCAGGTCGAGGTTTTCGTCGACGATGTCGCCGGTCCGGAGGTCGCGCAGAAGGTACAACGTCGCCTGCAGCATTTCATCGATCGCAAGATCGCCGCGCTTTTCGAACCGCTGCTGGCGCTGGCCAAGGACGAGAGCCTGAGCGGGCTCGCCAAGGGCTTTGCCTTCCGCATGGTCGAGAATCTCGGCATCCTGCCGCGTGCCGAGGTCGCCGATGAGGTGAAATCGCTCGACCAGGATGCCCGTTCTGCCCTGCGCAAGCACGGGCTGCGCTTCGGACAGTTCACGATTTTCATGCCGTTGCTGCTCAAGCCCGCCTCGACAAGGCTGCGGCTGGTGCTCTGGTCGCTCTCCAAGGGGCTCAACGAATTTCCCGAATCGCCGCCCCCCGGTCTGGTGACGATCCCGGTCGAAACCGGCGCGCCGGAAGGTGCGGACACGATGTCGGGTTATCGCAACGCCGGAACCCGCGCGATCCGCATCGACATGCTGGAACGTCTGGCGGACATGCTGCGCAGCGAGGATTCCCGTGGCGGTTTCGAAGCAAAGGCCGACATGCTGTCGATCACCGGCATGACGCTTGAGCAATTCGCCGCGCTCATGGAAGGTCTGGGCTACAAGGCCGAGAAGGGCGAGCGGACCAAGGTCAAGGCGGTGGACAAGGTGATCCCTCATGACGGCACCCATGAGGCCATGGCACCCGATGCCGATACCCAGGTCCCCGAGAAGGTGGCAGACGGCGCCAGTGACGTGGCGCTGGACGACGCACCCGACAAGCCGGTGATGGATATTGCCGCCGAACAGCCCGAAGGCGGTATCGTCGAGCAGCCGAGCCCGGCCGAAGCTGAGGATATCCCCGCGGATGTAGCTGCCATCGTCGATGACAGCGTAGCGCCTGTGGCGGAGGAACCTGACCTGGCCGCGGAAGTGTCGGATCATATCGCCGAGACACCCGAGGAAGAGGTCCCACAGGGTACGGCTCCGGATGCCGAAATTGCCGGGGCGGAAACCGAGGTCTTCTATACTTTCACTTGGGCGCGTCAGGCGCGCGGCAATCAGGGCGGCAACCGCCGTGGCGGCGGGGATCGCCCGCAAGGCAAGGGAAGGCCGCAGGGCAAGGGCAAACGGGGCGCACTGCGCGAGGGCAGCAAGCCGGGCAAGGGGGGCAAGGCGCAGAATTTCTCTGCCCGTCCGCCGAAGCCCGAAAAAAAGATCGACCCGGACAATCCCTTCGCTGCTGCCCTGATGGGGCTCAAGGACAAGAAGTAATTGGTTGGGACCGCGCAAAAGCTCCGCCTCGACAAGTGGCTGTGGCATGCGCGGTTCTTCAAGACACGCTCGCTTGCGGCCGCTCAGGTGCAGGCGGGCGTGGTTCGCGTCAATGGTGCACCGACGCAGAAGCGCGCCAGCAGCGTCGGGCAGGGAGATGTACTGACCTTCATCCAGGGTAATCACGTGCGTGTCATCCGCATCGAGGCGGTGGGCACCCGCAGGGGCCCGGCCCCGGAGGCCCAGACGCTTTACACGGACCTTTCCCCGCCCGAAGCGAAACCGCAGGAAAAACCTCCTGAAAATCCGGCCTTCGAGGGAAAAGGGCGTCCAAGCAAGCGCGACAGACGCATCCTTGATCTTTCCAAGGCCCGTCATCTTGAATGATCCCGCGACCTGAATTAGCTAGACAGCAGTTCACCCAGACAAAGTTGACCGCATGACCTATATCGTAAATGACGCCTGCATCGCCTGCAAATACACCGATTGCGTCGAAGTATGCCCGGTGGATTGCTTTTACGAAGGTGAGAACATGCTGGTCATCCATCCGGATGAATGCATCGACTGCGGCGTCTGCGAGCCTGAATGCCCTGCAGATGCGATCAAGCCGGATACCGAGCCGGGCGCCGAGGAATGGGTGGAGTTCAATCGCAAATACTCGGAAATGTGGCCGGTTATCGTCACCCGCAAGGATCCTCTGCCCGAAGCCGAGGAGCGTGACGGCGAGACCGGCAAGCTGGAGAAATATTTCTCCGAAGCGCCGGGCGAGGGCGGCTAAACGGCGATTCGGGGCGATTTTCGAGCTGTAGTGTGACGCCGTCTGTCACAACCTGTTGAAAACGAACGAAAACACACCGGATGACCCAGCGTCAGCTTCCAGAAGCTGCGAATCTGTGTTATGATGACCCAAGTTTGTAGCAGATGGGAAGTGTGTACCAGTTCTAATCAATGGAGCAGCTTCGAAAGTGTCATTGGACGGAGGCCTGAACAGAGCCCCCGCTTCCTGCGCGTCCGGAGCTGATTGTCATCGAGAAATCGGCCTGTCGTGAAGGTCGATCCCTGACCCTGAATGAAACGCATCCGAATACGGGCCGATGCGGCCGTCGTCAGATTGCGTTCACAAAGTATATGTGACCTGCGGATGATCCCGCGCCAAGGAGCCCTAAATGACCAAATCGAAGAAGCATGATTTCCGCCCGAATGAGTTTGTCGTCTATCCGGCCCATGGCGTCGGTCAGATCATGTCGATCGAGGAGCAGGAAGTTGCCGGTATCTCGCTGGAACTGTTCGTCATTTCCTTTGAAAAGGACAAGATGACCCTGCGGGTGCCGACCCATAAGGCGACGGAGATCGGCATGCGGGCGCTGTCGAGCCCTGATGTCATCACCCATGCAATGAAGACGCTGAAGGGCAAGGCGAAGGTCAAGCGCGCCATGTGGTCCCGGCGCGCCCAGGAATATGAACAGAAGATCAATTCCGGTGACCTGATCGCAATCGCTGAAGTGGTGCGTGACCTGCATCGCACGGATGACCAACGCGAACAGAGCTATTCGGAACGTCAGCTCTACGAAGCGGCGCTCGAGCGGCTGACCCGAGAAGTGGCCGCCGTTTCGGGGGGCGACGAGCTCGCCGCGGCGAAGCAGGTCGGCGATGTGCTTGAAAGCCGGGTTGCCGCCTGAGCGACGCTTCGCAGATCCGATCCATGTGACGGAGGCCGCGCCGGGGAAACCGGGCGCGGCTCTATTGTTGCCGGTCAGGGATTGGGGCGCTGCCCCAAACCCCGAGGTATTTTCAGCCAAGAGAAACCAGGCAGAGCAGGATCGTGACCTCGCTCATTTGCTGGGCGGCCCCGAGCACATCTCCTGTCTGTCCGCCAATCTTGCGCAGGGCGAGATGACGCAGCGCCAAGGTCACGGCCAATGCCAGCGGCAGGATCAGGAAGGTGGCCGCGCCGCTCAGCAGAAAGGTCAAGGCCGCGCCAATGGCCAGCGCGGTGAAGGCGGCATTCAGGCTGGGCTGTCCGACGCTCCGGGCGAGACCCGCGTCGCGGGCCTGTTTCATGCTTGCCATGAGCAACGGCAGCAGGCTGCGTGACAGGGCGGCGGCGAGGATGACGGGCCAGAGCGAATGGGCGATCAGGCTCGTCAGGGCGAGCCAGCGCAGCCCGGTGACGAGGATCAGGGCTAGGACCCCGTAGCTGCCGATCTGGCTGTCCTTCATGATTTCGAGCCGCCGGGCGGGGCTGTGACCGCCCCAGAAGCCGTCAAAGCAATCCGCCAGCCCGTCCTCGTGCATCGCGCCGCTTAGCAGCATCAGGAGCGCCAGCACGATACCGGCGCTGATCGGGGCAGGCAGGCCGAGGGCGAGGGCGAGAGCGCCGCCAAGCGCGGCCAGGCTGCCGAGCAATGCGCCCGCCAGGGGGAATGCCCAGACCATGCGCGGAGTTGCGGCGAAGGCGGCAGGGGGCAGGCGCGGGAGCGGCAGGCGGCTGAGCAGGCTCAGCACCGCGAGAAAACCCTGCATCGGCGAGATCCGGGCGTCGTTTTCAGGCATCGTCACGGGGCTTTCATGGGTTCATCACCGGCGCTCCATTGGGTAATGAGGCGCAAGCTTTCTTGCAACGGGGTTTGCCCATGACTTCTTCCTTTTCCGATCTCTCGGCCTTTCGCGCGCTGCTTGCCGATCTGCCCGGGCAGGACAAGCTGGCCAGCGCCAATGCCGCGGCGCGTGACGGACAATTGACCAAGCCGCCCGGCTCGTTGGGACGGTTGGAGGAACTGGCGATTTGGTACCGCGGCTGGCGTGGTGGCGATCGTGCCGAGATCGTCGCGCCGCAGATCATCGTCTTCGCAGGCAACCACGGGATCGCTGCGCGCGGCGTCTCGGCCTTTCCGGTCGAGGTGACCGCGCAGATGGTGATGAACTTTCAGCTCGGAGGCGCGGCGATCAACCAGATCGCCCGCTGCATGGGCGCGACGCTCGACGTGGTGCCGCTCGAGCTCGACCGGCCGACGCGGGATTTCACCACCGGCCCGGCCATGGAGGAGCCGGACCTCGTCGCGGCGCTGCGGGCGGGGTGGGAGGCGGTCTCCTCCGAGAGCGATCTGCTTGTGGTGGGCGAGATGGGGATCGGCAACACGACCTCTGCCGCGGCACTGGCCTGCGCCCTGCTCGGCGGTGCGCCCTCTGACTGGACCGGACGGGGCACCGGCGTCGATGATGCCGGGCTGGCGCTGAAAGCCAACGTGGTGGAGGCGGGCGTGGCACGCCACGGCGGCGCCGGAGACGGGCTGGAGATGCTGCGGCGTCTAGGGGGGCGCGAGCTGGCAGGGATGGCAGGGGCCATTGCCCGGGCGCGCAGCCTGCGCATCCCGGTGATCCTCGACGGTTTCATCTGCTGTGCCGCGGCGCTCTGCCTGGAGCGTACCGAGTCCGGCGCGCTCGATCACGCGGTGGCCGGACACCGGAGCGCCGAGAATGGCCATGCGCGGCTTTTGCAGGCGCTCGGCAAGACACCGCTGCTGGCGCTTGATCTGCGGCTTGGCGAGGCTTCCGGCGCGGCGATGGCGATCGCGCTGCTGCAGGGGGCGTTGGCCTGCCATGTCGGGATGGCGACCTTCGCCGAGGCCGGGGTCAGCGACGCCTGAGCCCGGGTCAGGCGCTTTTCTTCTCCTCGTCGCCGCGGCGCAGGAAGGCAGTTTCCAGATCCTTCTGCAATTCCTTGGCGCGTTCCACATAGGCCTTGTTCTCCGAGGGCGGAACGTCGGGGCGCCAGAGGGTTGCCAGTTCGCGGATTGAATCGCGGTCATGGTGATAGAAGATTCGCTGCGCCTCCGCGGCCTCGTATTCGGACAGGCCCATGTTCTCCAGCACATAACGTCCGGCGCGCAGCGAGGAATCGAACATTTCGCGCACGATGTCGTTGGATCCGGCCTGGAACTGCCGATAGACATCGGTCCTGTCAAAGGCGCGGCTGACGATATGCAGATCCGGGCGCTGCTTGCGCGCATAGGCGATGAGCTGTTCGGCCGCCTGCGGATCATCGAGCGCCACGACCAGTACCTTCGCATCCTTGAGCCCTGCCTTGTTCAGGATGTCGGGCCGGGTCGGATCGCCGAGAAACCCTTTGAAGCCGAAGCGCCGCATCACCGCGATGGTTTCCGGATTGTGATCGAGCACCACGGTATGAAAGCCGCTGGCCTGTACCAGCCGATTGACCATCTGTCCGAAACGTCCCACGCCGACGATGATCACCGGCCCCTGATCGTCGATCTCGTCGGGCGTGATCGTGCCGACATCCTCGAGCCGACGGCTGATCAGGTCATAGAGGATGAACAGCAGCGGCGTGATCAGCATCGACAGGGCGATCACCAGCAGCAGGGTTTCGGCGACGGGATCGGGCATCACCCCGGTGGTGACCGAGAAGCTGACCAGCACGAAGCCGAATTCACCGGCCTGCGCCAGAGCGAGCGCGAAGAGCCAGCGGTCGCGGCCCCTGAGGCTGAAGAGGGTGGCGAGCCCGTAGAGGATCAGCCCCTTGACGATGATCACCAGGAGCGCCATGCCGAGGATGATCACCGGGTTGGAGAACAGCAGGGTGAAGTTGATCCCCGCCCCGACGGTGATGAAGAACAGGCCCAGCAGCAGCCCCTTGAACGGTTCGAGGTCGGTCTCCAGCTCATGGCGGAATTCTGAGCTCGCCAGCACCACCCCGGCGAGGAAAGCCCCGAGGGCCGGTGACAGGCCGACCATGGTCATCAGCGAGGAAATCCCGACCACGATCAGCAGCGCGATGGCGGTATACATCTCGCGCAGATGCGCCGAGTGGATATAGCGGAACACCGGCCGGGTGAAGAAGACTCCGGTGATGATGATCGCGGCAATGGCGCCGATTGTCGCCAGCGTCACCCCCCAGCCCGGCAGGCCCTCGACGAAAGTCAGCGCCGCATGGGCGGTCTCGGACCCATGGTTGGCATTCTCGCCTGTCGGCGCGCCATGTCCGGTATCGGCTTCGTGGCTTTCCAGCGTGATCGAGCCGTCCGGCTGCATCCGTGCCGGCAGACCCGCGGCAAGCAGCGGCAGGAAGGCGAGGATCGGGATGACCGCGATATCCTGCGTGAGCAGCACCGAAAAGACGTTGCGCCCTCCCGCCGTGCGCATCAGCCCCTTCTCCGACAGGGTCTGGAGCACGATGGCGGTCGAGGACAGCGACAGGGTCAGCCCCACCGCAAGGGCCACCCCCCAGGGTTGGTCATAGGCCAGCGCGATAGCCATCAGCGCCCCGGTGGAAAGCAGCACCTGCAATCCGCCCAGGCCGACCAGCTTGTGCCGCATGTCCCAGAGCGCGCGGGGTTCGAGCTCCAGCCCGATCAGGAACAGCATCATCACCACGCCGAACTCGGCAAAATGCTGCAGATCCCGGGTTTCCGACCCGACCAATCCGAAGATCGGCCCGATCAGGATCCCGGCGGCAAGATAGCCGAGCACCGACCCGAGACCCAGACGCGCGGCGAAAGGCACGGCCAGCACGGCGGCAACGAGGTAGATCGAAGCCTGGAACAGGAATGTCTCCATCTGAATCCTCTCGTTCGCGGGCGCTCAGGTGGGCAGCGGGCCGTCCTGTTTCAACTGGTCCATCACGATCTGGCTGTGTACCCGCGCCACGGTCTTGTGAGGCAGGAGCACCTCGTGGATCAAACGGTTGAGGCTGGGCAGATCGGCACAATAGACCCTCAAAAGGTAGTCCGCATCGCCAGTCATTGTCCATGCGCTGACGATTTCCGACCGGGTCGCGAGCAATCGCGCGAAAGCGGCACTGTGTTCCGGACCGTGGCTGTGCAGATGAACCTGCACGAAACCCTGGACGTTGAGCCCGAGCCGGACCGGATCGAGTCGCGCCGTATAGGCCTGGATATAGCCTTCGCTCTCGAGACGCTGGCGGCGTCGCCCGGCTTGCGAAGGAGAGAGATGCAATTGCTCGCCAAGCTCCTGCGCCGTCATATGGGCGTCCCGCTGCAGGGCGGCCAGCAGGCGATTGTCGATCTCGTCCAGCATATGCATCGTTTCCGCAAGGTTTGAATTCATCATGCGGCAAATGCGCACCATTGACCAGTAGCCTGCGTCAGTTTGCGCAAAAACTGCATTGGCGGACATTTACTCTGCTGACGAAGCCACAGGCTACGAATCAAGGAGATGAAAACATGGGTCCTTTCCCGCATGACGCCCCGAAATCGCAGATCACCCCTGAGAACCCCGCTGGCACCGATGGTTTCGAATTCGTTGAATTCGCCGCACCCGATCCGGAAGAATTGCGCGAGGTCTTCACGCGCATGGGGTATACCCATGTGGCCAATCACAAGACGATGAAGATCGAGCTCTGGCAGCAGGGCGACATCACCTATGTGCTGAACGCCGAACCGCAAAGCTTCGCCGCCGGTTTCGTGAAGAAACACGGTCCCTCCGCCCCCTCGATGGGCTGGCGGGTCGTCGATGCCCAACAGGCGCTGGCCCATGCCCTGGCCAACGGCGCGGAGGAATACAAGGGCGACGGCAAGCTGCTCGACGTTCCGGCGATCATGGGCATCGGCGGTTCGCTGCTCTATCTCGTAGATCAATATTACGACACGTCGCCCTATAACTGGGAATACGACTGGATCGCGCGGTCCAAACCCGAGGGGGTCGGCTTTTACTATCTCGATCACCTGACCCACAATGTCTTCAAGGGCAACATGGACAAGTGGTTCAAATTCTACGGCGACCTGTTCAATTTCCGCGAAATCCGCTTTTTCGATATCGAGGGCAAGTTCACCGGATTGTTCTCGCGCGCCCTGACCTCGCCCTGCGGGCGCATCCGCATCCCGCTCAACGAGGACCGCGGCGAGACCGGGCAGATCGTTTCCTATCTGAAGAAGTACAATGGCGAGGGGATCCAGCATATCGCGGTCGGCGCGCGTGATATCTATGATGCCACCGACGCAATTGCCGAAAACGGGCTGAAGTTCATGCCGGGTCCGCCCGACAGCTATTACGCGCTGAGCCACGACAGGGTCGTGGGCCATGACGAGCCGGTCGGGCGGATGAAGAAACATGGCATCCTGATCGATGGCGAAGGCGTGCTCGACGGCGGTGAGACGCGCATCCTGCTGCAGATTTTCTCCAAGACGGTGATCGGACCGATCTTCTTCGAATTCATCCAGCGCAAGGGCGATGACGGTTTCGGAGAGGGCAATTTCAAGGCACTCTTCGAAAGCATCGAACAGGAACAGATCGACAGCGGCGAACTGGCCAGCGAAAGCTGAGCCACATCCGGGCCCTTCTTCTGGCCTGAAATACCTCGGGGGTCGGGGGGCCGGCCCCCCGTCCGATGCTCCCGCAAGCGGCGTCGGTTGCGGCGACGGCGCCGGGCCTGTCCCGGCTCAGCTCTTCGGCATCTGCAACACGACGCTGCGGCCGCGTTTGACATAATGCAGCTCGCTTTCGCTGATCGCCGCGACCCGGCCGCCGTCGATCCGGTCTCCGACCTCGACTTTCTGGTAGCGCCCGTTGCCCAGCCGCACCAGCGCGCGGCGGTTGGCCGGCTTGCCATAGACGCCGATCAGGTTGATTTTGCGCAGGTTGATGGCGTTCTTCACCGTCGCTTGCTTGGCCACGGAGGTTTTCGACGGAATGCTCGGCGCCACTACGGCAGACGGCGCGCTAACCACCGCGGGGGCGCTGCGTCGGGCGGTTTTGACGATCTGCGCGAAATTGCGCGGCCGATCATCGGGGCGCCGCGAGACCTCCGTCGCCTGCGGTGTCGCATTCTGGAACGCCGCCGGTTTGGTCAGGGCGATCGTCACCGCGTCATCGGTTTCCTGCAGCGTCACCGCCACGCCGCCCGGGCTGATTGGCGGGGCGGAGGGGTCTGGCGTAGTCTCCCGCGGTTTCGGACGCAGCCCCGCCAGGGAGCTGTCGCCGACAGGGTCGGACTCGGGCTCTGGCGTCGGCGCAGATGCAACCAGATCTTCGGGCCGCTCACGAGGGCGTTCCTGCGCGACTGCGCTGGTCTCGGGCGTATCCTGCACCGGGTCCTCGGCCTCGGCTGTGGGCCGTGCCGGGGGTACCGCTGCCGGACGTCCGAGATAGATCTTGACCCCGTCAGGGTTCAGCGCGCCCTCGGCGCTGGCCACCACGAGGCCGCGGTCGTCACGCGCGGGGTCGGTTTCCGCCGCCACCGGGGCATCGAGGTCGTCGCGCATGACATCGGAGTCGAAACTGGCGACCGGCGGCAAGGCATCCGCATCTTTTGGCCGGCTTACCGGATCGATAGAGGCCAGGCGAAGATTCTCGAGACGGACCAGCGCGGCAGGATCGGACGGCAGTTGCGGTGCCAGGGGCCAGATGCCGCTCACCGCGTATTTCGCTTCGGCCTCGGCCGCGCTCAGCGGCGACTGCGCCGTGCCGCGCGGCGCGCTGAGAGAATCCGTCACGACCTCCTCCCCGGCGCTCAGGGACACAATCGGTGTTTCGTCGCCCTCGGCTTCCGGCCTGGCGGCTATTGTCTCCGCTTCCTTGGCGGTCCCGGCGGACGAACGCGCAACGCTTTCGGCTTCGCTGTCTGTCTCGGCGTCGGGCTCACGCGGCGCGTCGGCAACGAGTCGCGGCTCGGCCCTGTCGCCGAACAACCGCGACAGGTTGATACCGTCATCGAGGAAGACCGAGGCCCAGGCCGCCACACCGGCCAGCAGCATCAGCAGCGCCGCAGTCAGCATCAGACCGAGATAACGCGGTTTGCCGCCGACTTCACTCTTGCGGGCGCCGAAGATGGTCATCTGCTCTTCTTCGGAGGCCAGGGGGTCGCGGGTCGGCGGTGCCTGCTGCGCGGGGTGCGCGGGGGTTTCAGCCTGCAAGGCTGCGCGCGCCCCCGCTGGGCGCGGGGTGGCAGGCTGCCCTGGCAAGGCGTCGGCGGTCACCGGTGTCGTCTCACCCGGATTGTTCAGCACCGGGGTCGTCGTCACCGGGACGGCGGCGGGTGGCGGTGCCGGGGGCGCCACGAGCGGTTCGCGACGACTTTCGCTCCCGGCCTTGGGCCGCCGACTGGCAAAGGCGACGAGCCGCTGCGCCGCGTTCCGGCGCGGCGCAGTGCTGTAGGAGCCGGGCACCAGCTCCGGGGCATTGATCCGTGCCGCCGCGGGTGCCGCCGGTCGCAGGGAGGCGCTGACCGCTTCGGGTGTGATCAGGGTCGGGCTTTCGCCATGGGGTCTGGCGTGACCTGCGGAGCTGCGGGTCTGCCCGGAGGCGGCAGGGCGTTCGGGCGGCGAAGCCTCCTGCGCCGCGACCGGTTTGTGCATCGTCGTCTTGACCGCCCGATCCGGTTGCGCGGATACGGTGGTCGATGGCGTTGCGCGGGACGTTTCTGCGGAAGGGTCCTTTTGCGCCGGGCCCGTTTTCGCGACGCGGCTGCCAACGTCCTCCTGCCGCATCGCCTTCGTGGGAACGGCGGGGCCACGCCAGTCGGCAGGGGATGTCGGCAAGGGTTTCTGCGACTCCCCGGGCGCGGCCGAAGAGGGCGCCGCAGGGGCGGTCGCCGCGCGCGCCGCCGAACCTGTCGCCGGTTTTTCTGTCGGCGCGCTGTCGGGCCCGGACGGTTTCGCCATATCGGTCAGATCCGCCACCGGCGCATGTTGCGCGGCCCGCGCCGTGGCGCTGGCGATGTCGAGCACCACCACCGCTTCGGAATCGGGCTCTACCGTCTCGCCGGGCTCGAGCAGTTCCGCTGCGGCAGCCGTGGGGCCGAAAAAGGGCTCGCCGGGGAAATCTCCGCGTTTGGGTGCGGCAACGAAGCTGACAGGGTGAAAGCGATGCTCGACGGCGAAGCTCTCGGCCTCTTCCAGCGTGTCGCGCGCCACCGCCGCGATATGGGTCCGAGCACCGTCCGCGGCGATGTCGAAAGCCAGCTCGTCGAGCGCATAGGGCGTCGCGCCTTCCAGCGCCAGATGGGCAGCCCGCAGCCGCGCGGCATCGGAGGGATCCTCCGCGTCGATGCTGAGATATTTGATCTGGGCGTCGGGAATCAGCAGCTTGCAGCGCAGACCGCCGGGATCGAGCGCCGTGGCGGTCTTGCGCAGCGTGGCCAGTTCGGCATCGAGATCCGCAGCATCGAGCGCGACCTCTCCGACGACGCGCCAGCCACCCAGCGCGCGGTGCAGCAGCTGGATGCCGTCGAAGGACAGGGAGAGGGCAAAATTCGGCTTCATCGCGACCCTACAGAATGTGGTTTCGGCACGTCGTCGGGCCCGCCGGGTGCGAGCTCGCGCATGGGCGGGAGAATAGAGCAGGAACCCGCTCAAGGAAAGGCCATGGCGAGGGATCGCCGGACGTGGGCGACAAGCCGCGGGCAGCCTTGCGCGGCTCTGCCGCTGTCGTCATGCTGAGCCGGTGTTATCCTCGAAAGGAGAAGTAATGATGAAGCTGATGCAAGTGGCTCTGTTGGTCTGGGTCGGCTGGGCCGGGGCGGCGCTCGCCCAGGAGGTGCAGGAGGGGATCATCGTCAACGGCGAGGGCGAGGTGGCTCTGGCGCCCGACATGGCGACGATTACCCTCGGGGTGAGCGAAGTGGCGGCGAGTGCCCGGGAGGCGATGTCCGAGGTGTCCGGCGCGGTCGAGGAGATCGTCGCCAAGCTCGACGAATTCGGCGTCGCGCCGGGCGACCGGCAGACCGAGCACTTCTACGTGCGCCCGGTCTACCAGCACCGTCAGGACCCGGTGCAATCCGAGCGTGAGGCGCCTCAGATCACCGGCTATGAGGCGGGCAATTCCGTGACCGTGCGGATCCGCGACCTCTCGCGGATCGGGGCGCTTCTCGATCAGGTGATCGACGAGGGCGCCAACGATTTCCACGGTATCAGCTTCGGATTGCAGGATGATACCGCGGCATTGGCCGAGGCGCGCAAGCTCGCCGTAGCCGATGCCATGGCGCGGGCCGAGGACATGGCGGAGGCCGCGGGGCTGGCGCTCGGCGCGGTCACGCGGATGAGTGAGAACAGCTTTTCCAATCGTCCGGCAATGATGGAAATGTCAAAGGCACGCGGGGCTGCGGATGTGCCCATCGAGCAGGGCGAGCTGACGGTTCGGGCGCAGGTGACCATGGTGTTTTCGATCGCGCCGGGGAAATGACGCCGTGGTTCTCTTGCCCTTGCCAGCGGCGGCGGTCGTTGCGGCGGCGGGATCGAGTATTTTTGGCATAAAGAAGCGGGTTTTGCCCTGCGCCGGGGCTGCCTTGGGAGGCAGCCCCGGTCCTGCGGC
Source organism: Sulfitobacter aestuarii (assembly GCF_042685005.1). Taxonomy (NCBI): domain Bacteria; kingdom Pseudomonadati; phylum Pseudomonadota; class Alphaproteobacteria; order Rhodobacterales; family Roseobacteraceae; genus Sulfitobacter; species Sulfitobacter aestuarii. Next base: position 59,644 of record NZ_JBHUMP010000002.1, read on the forward strand.
TCAGGCGGTGGTCTGGCCGAGAGCCTGGTCGAGATCGGCGATCAGGTCGGCCGGGTCTTCGGTGCCGATCGAAAGGCGCACAACATTGGGGCCCGCACCTGCCGCCTCCTGTTGTTCCGGGCTGAGCTGGCGGTGGGTGGTCGAGGCGGAATGGATCACCAGCGAGCGGGTGTCTCCAAGATTGGCCACATGGCTGAAGATCTCCAGCGCGTTGACCAGCTTGACGCAGGCTTCGTAACCGCCCTTGACGGCGAAGGTGAAGAGCCCGCCGGCCCCTTTCGGGCAGTAGCGCTGGCCGCGCGCGTGATAGGGCGAGGAGGGCAGTCCTGCATAGGTGACGAAATCGACCCGTTCGTCCTGTTCGAGCCATTCGGCGACCTTGACTGCGTTGGCGACATGTTTCTCCATGCGCAGCGACAGGGTTTCGATGCCCATCAGCGTATAGTGAGCCGCCTGGGCGTTCATCGTCATGCCGAGGTCGCGCAGGCCGATGGCGATGGAATGGAAGGTGAAGGCAAGATTGCCGAAGGTCTCGTGGAACTTGAGCCCGTGATAGGCTTCTTCGGGTTGGGACAGTGAGGGGAACTTGTCATTCGCCGACCAGTCGAACTTGCCCGAATCCACCACGCAGCCGCCCATTACCGTGCCGTTGCCGGTGAGGTATTTGGTGGTCGAATGCACCACCAGTGTCGCGCCATGTTCGATCGGGCGGCAGAGATAGGGCGTGGCGGAGGTATTGTCGATGATCAGCGGGATGCCGGCCGCGTCGGCGATGTCCGCAATGGCGCGCACATCCATGATATGGCCGCCGGGGTTGGCGATGACCTCGCCGAAGATCGCGCGGGTATCGTCATCTATGGCGGCTTTGACCGCGTCGAGATCGTCGAAATCGACGAAGGTGCAGGACCAGCCGAAGCGTTTGATGGTCTGGCTGAACTGCGTCACCGTGCCGCCGTAGAGTCGGGTCGAGGCAATGATGTTTTTGCCGGGACCCATCAGCGGAAAGAGCGCCATGATCTGTGCGGCATGGCCCGAGGAACAGCAGACCGCGCCGACCCCGCCCTCGAGCGTGGCGATCCGTTCCTGCAGCACCGCGACCGTCGGATTGGTCAGACGCGAATAGATGAAGCCGACTTCCTGCAGGTTGAACAGCGCCGCCGCATGGTCGGCATCGCGAAAGACATAGGCGGTGGTTTGGTAGATCGGCGTCTGGCGCGCGCCGGTGGCTGGATCGGGGCGCGCGCCCGCGTGGATCTGCAGCGTGTCGAAGCCGTGGCTTGGCGTGTCGGTCATTCGGTATCCTCCTCAGAACATTGCATCGCGGTGTAGGGTGAAAGGGGGCGGCGCTCAACAGGCTTCGCGGCGTCCCGGGTCAGCGCATCCAGAAGCCTTCCGACTTGATCCGGTTGCGGATCGCCTGTTCGCGGCGCGGCAGGTTATCGCGGTCAAACAGCGCGCGCACCTTGGCGCCGCGGCCCTGATAGATCATCCGCTTGATCGGGTCATGCCCCTTCAGCACCTTCTTCAGCCTGTTCGGTGCCGCGATGCGTTCGAGCGTCTCCACCACGTGATCGCTTTCGCGCGCATAAAGCAGCGGCAGCAACCGGTAATGACAGGAGACCGAACCGTCGAGCAGGCCTTCGGGCAGGGTGTCGCGCCCGCCGCCCAGGGCATGGATGACCAGCGGCAGGGTGATCTGGTCGAGCCAGGGATCGAAGGACTGGCAGCACAATTCCACCGGCGGATCGTCCCGGATCGCTAGCGCGAATTCAAGGAACAGCGCGCCGAATTCCCGCGGGCAGCGGTAGAAGAAATATCCTGCGTTGAAATAGAGGTAGCGGCGCCAGTATTCATCGGGCTGGCCGAGGTCGAGGCTGCTCTCGAAATCTAGCCCGAACTTGTCGTAAAGGGCGCGCCAGATTCCGCTGTAGCCCGGTCCGTAGAGCTGCGGGATCGGCCATGTTCCCTCGCGGCGCAGCGAGGCGCTGGGGCGGTCGAAGTCGAAGGGCACGCTTGCCAGATCGCCGGTGAACAGCGTGTCGGTATCGAAGAAGACGAAGGGCTCGCCCGGGGGAAGGGCGGCGAGCATCTCGATCTTGTTGCCATAGGGATAGGCGCTGCCGAAATGCGCGCTTTGAAAGGGCAGGATCTCTGCTCCGAGCGATAGCAGGGCGGTGCGCAGATCGTCCCGGTCAATTCGTGGATCGTCCCGCCAGAGCGGCCCGGGCTGCGGCTCCATCACCAGCAGGCGACCCTGGAAATCGGGGCTGGTGTCGCGCAACGACGCGGCAAAGAGCAGGGCCTCATAGGAAAAACGCCCGGCCTGGGCCACGATCACGACATTGAAGTCTCCCCTGAATTGCCGATCGCCTGTCATGTCGTCGCTGCCCTTTGCTTTGTCGCAGGCTAGCGCGGGAGGGCGCGGGGGGCAAACAGGCAATGAGGGGGTCGACACATGCGGCAAAACGGCCGATTACTGTCGGTTTGCGAGGCCTGCAAGTCACCAAATTATCAGGGAAAAGTGGCAGCCCGTAGGGGAATCGAACCCCTCTTTCCAGGTTGAAAACCTGGCGTCCTAACCGATAGACGAACGGGCCACTCTGTCTGTGAGCGGACGTTTAAGTAATGCCGCAGACGGGCGCAAGCAGAAATGTGCGCTTTCTCCAGAAAAAGTTTTCAGGCCCGCGCCGCGTCTTCCAGGCGCAGCTGAACCGAGCGGCGGCCGCGCCAGGAATTGATGTCGAGACGCCCTGCGAGGTGGAAACGGGCACCGCCGTTATTCTGCAGCGCCGGGCCCAGGGGACCGTCAAAGGCGCCGAACATGATTGCATCGAGCGAAGCGCCGAGACCGTCGCTGAAGCCGACCTTCAGATGGTTTTCGCCGACCCGCTTGGCATGCCGGATCTGCACGTCCGGGAAGACATAGCGCGGAGCCGCGGCCCCGGCGCCGAAGGGGCCCGCCTGTTCGACCATCTCGGCCAGTTCCACCGTCGCGGCGCCGGGCATCAGCAATCCTTCGACGCGCAGATCGGCCGCACCGATGAGATGGGCGCCCTGCCTGGCCAGCAATTCGCCGAGTCGCGCCATCGCGGCCTCGATCTTGTCTTCCGCCACCGTCAGGCCCGCGGCCATCTTGTGACCGCCGCCCTTGATCAGCAGCCCCTCTGCCGCCAGCCGCTGGATCGGCGCGCCGAGGTCGATGCCGGAGACCGAACGGCCCGACCCCTTGCCGATGCCGTTCTCGACGCCGATGACGATGGAGGGACGGTTGCAGGCCTCCTTGAGCCGCGAGGCGACGATGCCGACGACACCGGGATGCCAGCCCGGCCCGGCGGCCCAGACCAGCGGGGTGTCAAAGCCGCGGCTCTCGGCCTGATCGAGCGCGGCGGCGCGCACCGCCGTCTCGACCTCGCGACGCTCGGTGTTGAGCTGGTCGAGCCGCTCGGCCAGCGCGGCCGCCTCATGCGGGTCATCGCTGGCCAACAGCCGCGCACCGAGATCGGCCTTGCCGATCCGCCCGCCGGCGTTGATACGCGGGCCGAGCAGGAAGCCGAGATGATAGGCGGCCGGGGCGGTATCCATCCGGGCGACATCGGCCAGCGCCGCCAGCCCGGGCCGTTCGCGCCAGGCCATGACCTTGAGCCCCTGCCGCACGAAGGCGCGGTTGACGCCGATAAGCGGCGCCACATCGGCCACGGTGGCCAGCGCCACGAAATCGAGCAGCGACATGAGGTCGGGGCCGCGACTGCCTGCCTCGCGCAGCTGTCGCCCGGCTTCGACCAGCATCAGGAAAACCACGGCGGCGGCGCAGAGATGGGCCAGCGCGCCGTCCTCGTCCTGCCGGTTCGGGTTCACCACCGCCAGCGCATCGGGCAGGGTCTCACCCCCCAAGTGATGGTCGAGCACCACCACATCTGCCCCCGCCGCAGCCGCGATCGGCCCATGCGAAAGCGTGCCGCAATCGACGCAGACGATCAGGTCATGGTCCCGTGCCAGCGCCGCCATCGCCTCATCATTGGGGCCATAGCCCTCATCGATCCGGTCCGGCACATAGAGCGTCGCGCCATGGCCCATGTCACGCAGCCAGACCAGCAGCAGCGCCGCCGAGGCACCGCCGTCGACATCGTAATCGGCAAAAACCGCGATCCGTTCGCGCCGTTTCAGCGCCTGAAGAAGACGTGCGGCGGCGATCTCCATGTCCTTGAGGCTGCGCGGATCGGGCAGCAGTGCCTGCAGGGAAGGGGCCAGAAAGCCCTCTGCCTCCTGCGGCGCCACACCGCGCCGCGCCAGGACCTGACAGACGGCCGCGGGCAGGCCGCTCTGTTGTTCCAGAAACTCGCAGGCGCGGGCGGTTTCCACATCCGGCCCCAGCCAGCGCCGCCCGGTGAGGGAGGCATCAACGCCCAGAAAGCTCATGCCATACCTCTCGAAATTGAGATCGTGAAGAAGTCGAGATCGTGATAATGCCCGAGACCGGGGCCGCGCGCGCGATCGGAGCCCTTGCCGCGATCAGTTGTCGGATACCGGGGTTCGGTAATTGATGCGCCGCACCGAGCCGGTCTTGGAACGCATGATCAGCGTCTCGGTGGTCATCCAGCCCGGCTCTCGCCTGACCCCGGGCAGGATGGTGCCGCCGGTGACGCCGGTCGCGGCGAAGATCACATCCTCGGTGACCATCTCGTCGCGGCTGTAGACCCGGTCGAGATCGTCGATCCCGGCCTTGCGGGCACGGCCTTTTTCGTCGCTGTTGCGGAACAGCAACCGGCCCCACATCTGCCCGCCCATGCATTTCAGCGCGGCAGCGGCCAGCACGCCCTCGGGGGCGCCGCCCGCCCCCATGTACATGTCGATGCCCGTTGCCGGATCGGCGCAATGCATCACGCCTGCCACGTCTCCATCGGTGATCAGCCGGATCGCGGCTCCGGTAGCGCGGACCGCGGCGATCATCTCCTCGTGGCGCGGGCGTTCGAGGATGCAGACGGTAATGTCGGAGATTTCGCAGCCCTTGGCCCGGGCCAGCGCCTCGACCCGCTCGCCGGGGGACATGTCGAGCGTGACGACATCCTTGTCGAAACCCGGCCCGATCGCCAGCTTGTCCATGTAGACGTCCGGCGCGTGCAGCATCGAGCCGCGCGGCCCCATGGCGATCACGGTGAGCGCGTTGGGCATGTCCTTGGCGGTCAACGTCGTGCCTTCCAGCGGATCCAGCGCGATATCCACGCCCGGCCCGTTGCCGGTACCGACTTCCTCGCCGATATAGAGCATCGGCGCCTCGTCCCGCTCGCCTTCGCCGATCACCACGACACCGGCGATGTCGAGCAGGTTGAGCTGCTCGCGCATCGCGTTGACGGCGGCCTGGTCGGCTGCCTTCTCGTCACCATGTCCTACCAGCCTGGCAGAGGCGAGAGCGGCAGCTTCGGAGACCCGGGCGAGGCCGAGGGACAACATGCGGTCTTGGAATTCGGCGGATGCGGTCATGGATTGGTCCTTGGAAAAGAGCTTGTCTCAAACGTCTATCGGGGCCGGCGGAGTCGCACAAGCCAGGGGGTCACAGCTCCTCGATGCGCAGGGCAACCGGCTGACCGGCGAGCACGCCGGTGCCTTCCATCGCTTCGAGCGCCTGATCGAGCGCCGCGCGGGAGGTCTTGTGGGTCACGATCAGCACCGGGGCCGAAACATCGGAATGTTCGTATTGCCGCATCCGGTAGATGCTGACCCCGGCTTCGCCGAGCAAGGTCGCGATCTTGGCGAGCGCGCCGGGTTTGTCGACCAGTGCCATGCGCAGGTAATAGGGGGCGGGCGCCTGCGAGAAGGCCGGGGTGGGGGTGACCAGTGCGCTGGCCGCCTGTCCGAAGACCGGCCCGCGCCAGCCGCGCGCGATGTCGCAGACATCGGCCATCACGGCGCTCGCGGTCGGACCTTCGCCCGCACCGGGACCGCGCAGCACGATCTGACCCACGGCGTCGCCCTCGATCACCACCATGTTGGTACCGCCATCGAGCTGACCGAGCGGCGAGCTTTCCGGCACGAGGCAGGGCTGCATACGCTGTTCGAGCCCCCGCCCGGTGGCCTGCGCCACGCCGAGCAGCTTGATCTTGTAGCCCATGTCGGCAGCAGCGCGGATGTCATCGATGCTGATCCGCTCGATCCCCTCAAGCTGGATACCGTTGAAATCGACCTTGGTGCCGAAGGCGATGGAGGACAGGATCGCCAGCTTGTGCGCCGCGTCGATCCCGCCCACGTCAAGCTGCGGATCGGCTTCCAGATAGCCCAGCCCCTCGGCCTCGGCGAAGATCTCCTGATAGCTCTTCCCGGCATCTTCCATCCGCGTCAGGATGTAATTGCAGGAACCGTTCATCACCCCCATCACGCGGGTGATGCCATTGCCTGCCAGCCCCTCGACCAGCGTCTTGATCACCGGGATGCCGCCTGCCACGGCAGCCTCGTAGCGGATGACCCGACCGGCGGCCTCTGCCTGCTCGGCCAGCGTCTGGCCATGGACCGCGAGCATGGCCTTGTTGGCGGTAACCACGTCCTTGCCCGCCGCCAGCGCCGCCTCGGTCGCGGTCTTGGCAGCCCCGTTCTCGCCGCCCATCAGCTCGACGAACACATCGACGTCTTCACGCCGCGCCAATGCCACCGGATCGTCCTCCCAGCCATAGGAGGTCAGCGGGATACCGCGGTCCTTGTCGCGGCTGCGCGCCGAGACGGCGGAGATCACGATCGGTCGGCCGACCCGGGCCTCGAGCAGCGCCGATTGCTGTCGGATGATGCGCAATACGCCCATCCCGACGGTTCCCAATCCGGCAATCCCAAGGCGAAGGGGCTGTGTCATGGGGGCTTCCTTTGATTGATGGCAGGTTTTGCCGCGATGTACCCGCTAAAGGGCGCGCTTGCAACGCGCCTTTGCCGCCGCCGGGCTCAGCGCCGACCCGCGGTCAACCGGGCGCGTTCGGCGGGGCTGAGCAGCGGGCCGCGCAGCGCCGCGGAGCGGGCGCGCAGGGCAGCGATATCATTCTCCATCCCGGCCCGGGTCTGCGCCTCATCGATGCCCGGGGCCTGCGCTTCGGCGAGCAGCGGTTCGAGCGGCACCAGTGCCGGATAGTCCGCCTGCTCCAGCGCCGGGGTGATGGTCGCGTCGAGCGCCGGGAACTGCGTGCAGCCAAAGAGCGGCAGCAGCGCCAGCGGCAGGCCGATCAGCAGGGCGGGGCGTTGTCTCATGGAGTTTTTCTGCACCAGATCGGGTGGGGGGCGCAAGCAGGGTTTGCTTTTGAACAATTGTTCATTAAGCATCCGGCCATGGCGCGCACGGCAGGATCACATTCGGATATCACCGGGCCGCGGGTGCGGGCCGCGGCGCTCAAGCTGTTTGCCGAAGGCGGCTATGCGGCGGTGTCGATGCGCGCGATCGCGGCGGAAGTTGGGGTGCAGGCGGGGGCGCTCTATAACTACACGCCCGACAAGCAGACGCTGCTATTCGAGCTGATGGAAAGCCATATGCGCGAACTGCTGGCGGCCTTCGAGGACGACCCGGCGCTGACCCCGACGGCGCGGCTGGCCCGGTTCACCCGCTTTCACATCCGCTTTCACAGCGACCGTATGAGCGCTGTTTTCATCGCCTATATGGAGCTGCGCAACCTCACGCCGGAGAATTTCGAGAAGGTCGAGGCGCTGCGCCGACGCTATGAGAACCGGCTCGAGGTGATCCTGCGCGACGGGGTGGCTGCGGGGGAATTCGACCTCGGCGACACCAAGATCGCAACGCTGGCGATCATCGCGATGCTGACCGGGGTGAACACCTGGTTCCGCAGCGGCGGGCGGCTGTCGCTGGAAGAGGTGAGCGCGCAATATTGCGATATGGTGCTGCGCTCGGTGGGGCGAACGGGGGGTGTGTTGGAGGGTGGGGCGCGTTGATGTCGTGGTAAGCTGGTGAGGTTATGTCAAATTGTGGTCGGGCTTGCCTCCTTGAAGCTTGATGTAGGTATTCACCTTAGGGTTGCGTTGTGGCCCTTTGAACTTTAAGAAGCCGGGTTGGCGCGGCCTCGCGGCGTTCACCTGTTAGATAGGTGTGTTGAACCACTTTAGCATGCTTGCCCCCTCAACAATTCGGCACATTCACCGCCAGCCCCCCCAGGCTGGTCTCCTTATACTTCTCGCTCATGTCCTCGCCGGTTTGGCGCATTGTCTCGATGCAGGAATCCAGCGGCACCAGATGGGTGCCGTCGCCGCGCAGGGCGAGGGAGGCGGCGGAGACGGCCTTGATCGCGCCGAGGCCGTTGCGCTCGATACAAGGCACCTGCACCAGCCCTTTCACGGGGTCGCAGGTCATGCCGAGGTGGTGTTCGAGAGCGATCTCCGCGGCGTTTTCGATCTGCTCGGGGGTGCCGCCCAGCACGGCGCAGAGACCGGCGGCGGACATGGCGGCGGCGGAGCCGACCTCGGCCTGACAACCGGCCTCGGCACCGGAGATCGAGGCGTTGAACTTGACCAGCCCGCCGATCGCCGCCGCGGTCAGGAGGAAATCCTCGATATGGGTTTCGGAAGCGCCGGGCACGTGGTCGAGATAATAGCGCAGGGTCGCGGGCATTACCCCGGCGGCGCCGTTGGTGGGCGCGGTGACGACCTGACCGCCCGCCGCATTCTCCTCGTTCACCGCCATGGCATAGACGCTCATCCAGTCGTTGATCGTATGTGGCGCGGATTGGTTCTGCCCGCGTTCGGCCAGGAGCGCGTCATAAATTCCCTTGGCGCGGCGCTTGACCTTGAGCCCGCCGGGCAGGATGCCTTCGGTGCTGAGCCCGCGGTCGATGCAATCGTTCATCACCTGCCAGAGCCTTTTGGTGCCTCGCGCGAGGTTCTCCGCACCGCCACGGGATTCCTCGTTGGCGCGTTTCATCTGGGCGATGCTCTTGCCGGAGGATTTTGCCATCTCCAGCATCTCGGCGGCGGATTTGAACGGGAAGGGGACGGGCGCGCCTTCGTCGCTGTCCTTCCCGGCGGCGAGCTCGGCCTCGGTCATCACGAAGCCGCCGCCGATCGAGTAATAGGTCTCGCGCAGCGAGATGTCGCCTTGGGCATCGGTCGCCATCAGCATCATGCCATTGGCATGTCCGCTGAGCCGCGTGTCATAATCGAAGATCATGTCCTTGTCCGGGTTGAAGGCGAGCGGCGGCAGGCCGGGCACCTCGATCCGGTGGCTTTCGCGCAGCTCGGCCAGCACGGCCTCGGCGCGTTCGGCGTCATAATCCTGCGGGGTGAAGCCCGCGAGACCGAGGATGGTGGCGCGGTCGGTCGCGTGGCCGACTCCGGTGAAGGCGAGCGAGCCATGCAGCGAGGCGCGCAGCCCGGCGAAGTGGAAGGGCGAGGCGCGCATCAGGTCGAGGAACCGTGCGGCGGCGACCATCGGTCCCATGGTATGCGAGGAGGACGGGCCGATGCCCACTTTGAACATGTCGAAGACGGAGAGAAACATCAGGAGGCCTTTCCTTCATGGAGAATGGGCCGACGCGCGGCCATGCGGCGGGTCCGGCCCACTCCGCGCGCCCGGTGCCGGGCGGCGTGGCCGGGCAGGCGGGGGTTCGGGGCACATTCCTTCAGCGCCGCGGCATTGGCAAGGCGAAACCCGCCATGGGCGGTGCCGAGGAGGAGGGGAGCGTCGGTCATGTCCCGGTGGTAGCGGGTGCGCCGGGTTTTGCGAGTTCCTATGCGACGCTTTGGGGCGGATTTATACCGACGCCCGGTTTTGCGCGGCTTTCTGCAACCTCGCGGCGCAGGGCCGGGGGCAAAAAAGCCGAAACGGGCCATGGCCCCGGCCCGCACTTGTGCCTATAACCTCCCGGAAACCATTTATCGGAGCTGCCGCCATGACCGGAGAATTATCGCCGATCGACAAAGCCAAATTCGTTGCCGCCCGCCGCGCGGCCGATTTCGTTGAGGACGGGATGCGCGTCGGGCTCGGCACCGGCAGCACCGCCGCCTGGCTGGTGCGCTGTCTCGGCGAGATGGTGCGCGATGACGGTCTGCGGATCAAGGGTGTGCCGACCTCGACCCGCACTGCCGAGCTGGCCCGCGCCGTGGGGATCGAGGTGATCAGCCTTGATGAGGCGAAATGGCTCGATCTGACCATTGACGGGGCCGATGAATTTGACGGTGAGCTGAACCTGATCAAGGGCGGCGGCGGGGCGCTGCTGCAGGAGAAGATCGTCGCCACGGCGAGCGATCAGATGGTGGTGATCGCCGATGTCGGCAAGGAGGTGGAGACGCTGGGCGCCTTCCCTTTGCCGATCGAGGTGATCCCCTTTGGCTGGCAGACCACGCAGGCGCTGGTCGAGGAGACGCTGATCAGCATGGATGTGCTGGGGCGCAATTCGAGCCTGCGGATGAACGGCGACGTGCCTTTCGTCACCGACGAGGGCAATCATATTCTCGATCTCCATCTCAACCGGATCGGCAATGCCCGGCAATTGGCCCTGGTGCTGAACCAGATGCCGGGCGTGGTTGAAAACGGTCTGTTCATCGATATCTGTGACGCGGTGGTGATCGGCTATGGCGATGGCCGGGTCGAGGTCCGCGACATCAACGAGGGCACCATCGATACCGACCGCGTGGATTTCGTCGAGACAGACAACCTGTTCTCCGACCTGAGTGATTGAGGAGGCCCGTATGGCCAAGAGCAAGACCGAGTTCGATTACGATCTGTTTGTGATCGGTGGCGGCTCCGGCGGCGTGCGCGCCGCGCGGGTGGCGGCCGGGGAACATGGCGCGCGGGTGGCGCTGGCCGAAGAGGACCGCTATGGCGGCACCTGTGTCATTCGCGGCTGCGTACCGAAGAAGCTGATGGTCTTTGCCTCGGGTTATGCCGACGTGGTGGACGAGGCCAAATGCTATGGCTGGGATCTGAAGGCCGGGCCCTTCGACTGGCATTCCTTCCGCGGCAGGCTCCACGAGGAGCTCGACCGGCTCGAAGGAGTGTATCGCAAGCTGCTGAGGGGCTCGGGGGTGCATACCTACGACCAGCGCGCCCGGCTCAAGGATGCGCATACCGTCGAACTGGCGGATGGCGAGACGTTCACCGCCAAGCATATTCTGATCGCAAGCGGCGGCCGCCCGGTGCGCCCGGAGCTCACGAACGCGGAACTCGGCATCGTTTCGGACGATATCTTCAGTCTCGAGCAATTGCCCAAGTCGATGCTGATCATCGGCGGTGGCTATATCGCCTGCGAATTCGCCTGTATCATGAACGGGCTCGGGGTCGAGGTGACGCAATATTACCGCGGCGCGCAGATCCTGCGCGGTTTTGACGAGGAGGCCCGCGGGCTAGTGGCGGAATCGATGCGCGAGAACGGCATCGATCTGCATGTCGGGACCAATATCGTCGAGATGGGCCCGGCGGGCGAAGATCATCTCGGCACCAGCCAGATCGGTTCCGACGCGGCCATGGGCGCCTTGCAGAAAAGTGCTGACAGCGCCGCCGATCCGGGCAGCGTGAAGGAACGCGGACCGATCTGGGTGAAATCCACCAATGGCGGCGAGAAGGTCTTCGATGTCGTCTTCTTCGCCACCGGACGGGCGCCGAACAGCGATGATCTGGGGCTCGCGGATCTCGGCGTCAGCCTCGGTCGCAACGGCGCCATCGAGGTCGACGAATACAGCCAGACCGGGGTGCCTTCGATCTATGCGATCGGCGACGTCACCGACCGGGTCAACCTCACGCCGGTGGCGATCCGCGAGGGCATGTCCTTCGTCGAGACGGTCTTTGCGGGCAATCCGACGCCGGTCGATCACGAGCTGATCCCCTCGGCGATCTTCACACAGCCTGAGATGGGCACGGTGGGCCTCAGCGAGGAAGAGGCGCGCGAGCAGGAGGAGGTCGAGATCTATGCGACCTCGTTCCGCCCGATGCAGAGCGCCTTTGCTGAGAAGTCCGACCGCGTGTTGATGAAGCTGGTCGTATCGAAGGAAACCCGCGTCGTCCTGGGCTGTCACATCGTCGCACCTCACGCGGGCGAGCTGATCCAGATGGCGGGGATCGCGGTCAAGGCAAAGCTTACGAAAGAACAGTTTGACGCCACCTGCGCGGTGCATCCGACCATGTCCGAAGAGCTTGTCACCATGCGCAGCCCGGTGCGGACGGCTTGAACTTCGCCGGGAACATGCACAAGTTTAGACATATTGGCCGCGCGTGCGGCTCACGAAGGGAAGAATAAATGGCTGGCAACACGGGCGGTCCCTGGGGAGGGGGCGGAAACAAGGGTGGCGGCGGCGGTCGTGATCACGGCGATGGCGGGCGCGATCAGGGCAGCGGCGGGCGCAGGCCCGGCGACAAGCCGCAGATCCCCGAGATCGACGAATTGATGAAGAAGGGCCAGGAGCAGCTGCGCGTCCTGATGGGCGGCGGCGGCAACCGCGAGCGTGGCAATGGTTCAGGTCCGCGCGGCCCGCGCAACGGTCCGGCATTGACCCGCGGCACGCTCGGGCTCGGCTTCCTCGCGGCGCTGGTGCTCTGGCTCTTTGCGAGCTTTTACACCGTGCGGCCCGAACAACAGTCGATCGAGCTATTCCTCGGTGAGTTTTCCGGCATCGGCACCGAAGGTCTGAACTTCGCGCCCTGGCCGCTGGTCACCGCGGAAGTCTTCGACGTGACCACCAACCGTGTCGAGGAACTCGGCGTGCGCCGCTCCGGTTCGGGCAACGAGGGTCTGATGCTGACCACCGACGAGAATATCGTCGATATCGACTACCAGGTCGTGTGGAACATCAAGGACGCCCGGAATTTCAAATTCTCGCTGCGCGATCCCGATGCCTCGGTGCGTGCGATTTCCGAATCCGCGATGCGCGAGGTGATCGCGCAATCCGAGCTCGCTCCGATCCTCAACCGCGACCGGGCCAATGTCGAGGCCACGGTCAAGGAGCTGATCCAGGGCACGCTCGATCGTCGCAACACCGGGATCAACATCTTGCGGGTCAACCTCAACAAGGTCGATCCCCCCAGCCAGACCGTGCAGGTGACCAATGATGCCGGTCAGACCAAGACCGTGTCGGTGGTCGATGCCTTCCGCGATGTGCAGGCAGCGGAACAGGAACGTGACCGGGTCGAGCGCCAGGCCGATGCCTATGCCAACCGGCGCACCGCCGAAGCACGTGGTGAATCGGCGCAATTGCTGGAAGCAGCGGAGGGCTATCGTGCGCGTGTCGTCAACGACGCGGTCGGTGAGGCGAGCCGCTTCGAAGCGGTCCTGAAAGAATATCTGGAGGCGCCGGACGTGACCCGCAAGCGTCTTTATATCGAGACGATGGAGAATGTATTGGGCGACGTGGACAAGATCATCCTGGGTAACGAGGTCGGTAACGGCGGTCAGGGGATCGTCCCCTATCTGCCGCTCAACGAGCTGCGGTCGAAGGGAGGGTCGAACTGATGCGCGCCACTGGTTTCCTGATCCCCATCGTGGTGGTGGCCATCGTGGCGCTGCTCTCCGCGATCTTCGTGGTGGACGAGCGCGAGAAGGCGCTGGTGCTGCGCTTCGGCCAGATCAAACAGGTCCGCACCGAGCCCGGTATCGGCTTCAAGGTGCCGCTGCTGGATGAGGTCGTGCGTTTCGAGGACCGGATCCTGACGCTCGAAACCCCGGTGATCGAGGTGACCCCGGCGGATGACCGGCGTCTGGAGATCGACGCCTTCGTGCTCTACCGGATCGACGATGTCGTGCAATATCGCCAGGCTATCGGCGCCGGTGGCGAACGTTCCGCCAGCGATCAGCTCAACGGTATTCTCGAAGGTCAGATCCGCGCGGTTCTGGGTTCGCAGGGCGTGACCTCCAACACGATCCTGTCCCCGGAGCGCTCCGCGTTGATGGACCAGATCCGCGACCGCGCCGATGCCCGAGCCAAGGCGCTGGGGTTGAAGATCGTGGATGTGCGGCTGCGTCAGACCAACCTGCCGGAGCAGAACTTCGACGCGACGCTGCAGCGGATGATCGCCGAGCGTGAACGCGAGGCCACCGACGAGCGCGCCCGGGGCCGCGAGGCCGCGCAGCGGGTCACCGCTCTGGCCGACCGGACCTATGAGGAGATCCTGTCGGAAGCCACGCGGGATGCGCGGATCATCGAAGGTGAGGCCGATGCCGAGCGTAACCGCATCTTCGCCGAAGCCTATCGCAAGGATGCGGAATTCTTCGAATTCTATCGCTCGCTCACGGCCTATGAAAATGCGCTGCAGGGCAATAATTCGTCGATGGTGCTGACCCCGGACAGCGAGTTCTTCAACTATCTGCGCTCGTCCGGCGGAGCGGGGACTGGTGCCGCATTGGCCGAAGAGACGACGCCCACCGAAAACGCACCACGTCCGGAGCCGGATGCGGCGACCCCGCAGCAAGACGAGGACCTGCCGGAAGAGCAGAGTTCGGCCGTCGAAACCGATGGGGCGGGCACGGCACGCGCTGTCGCGGCCGATGCCGCCAACGGTGATGCGGCGCAAGAGGCGCCCGCGCTTCGGTGAGCCTGATCCTGCTCAGCTTCGGGCTGGTACTGATAGTGGAGGGGCTGGTCTATGCGCTGGCCCCTTCGCTTTTGGAGCGCATGCTGGAAATGCTGCGCAGCCTCCCCCGGGACGCGGTCCGCCAGATCGGCGCGCTGGCAATGGTCTTCGGTCTTGTGCTGGTCTGGACCGCTTTCCAGATCGGGTTGTAAGGGCCGGTCGTTTCGCCCCGCTCATCCCCTGCGCCGACATCCTTCGCTTTCACGATGCCGTGCCGCCCGTTGACATGGCCCGGCGTGATCCCATCTTTGATGTTGCGACAGGGGCATCCAGGAGGCACTCTGCGCTTAGATGAATTGCCGCAGGAGACGACATATGCAGCCCAAGGCGCGAGCCCAGTCCAGACCATTCCACGAAGCTCCGGCCTTCAGGGCATTGCTGCTGAGCCTGCTGACCCTGGCGTTCATCGCGCTGCAGGCGCTCAGCCTGATGGCCAAACCGGAGAGCCTGGCCCCGCTCGCCGAGAAGATCAGCCCCTCGGTGGTCAACATCACCACCTCGACCATGGTCGAAGGACGCACCGGACCGCGCGGCATCGTGCCCGAAGGCTCGCCCTTCGAGGATTTCTTCCGCGAGTTCCAGGATCGCAACAACAACGGCACCGGACCCCGGCCGCGCCGTTCCTCGGCGCTCGGCTCGGGTTTCGTGATCTCCGAAGACGGCTATGTGGTGACCAACAACCACGTGATCGAAGGCGCGGACGAGATCCTGATCGAGTTCTTCTCCGGCCAGGAGCTCAAGGCAACGCTGATCGGTACCGACCCCAAGACGGATATCGCGCTGCTCAAGGTCGAGGCGACCTCGCCGCTGGCCTTCGTCAGTTTCGGCGACAGCAACGGCGCAAGGGTGGGTGACTGGGTGATCGCCATGGGCAATCCGCTCGGGCAGGGCTTCTCGGTTTCCGCCGGGATCGTCTCGGCACGCAACCGCGCGCTGAGCGGCACCTATGACGACTACATCCAGACCGACGCGGCGATCAACCGCGGCAATTCCGGCGGCCCGCTGTTCAATATGGACGGAGAGGTGATCGGCGTGAATACCGCGATCCTGTCGCCCAACGGCGGCTCGATCGGCATCGGCTTCTCGATGGCCTCGAACGTGGTCAAACGGGTGGTGGATCAACTCAAGGAATTCGGAGAGACCCGGCGCGGCTGGCTCGGCGTGCGCATCCAGGACGTGACCAAGGATGTTGCCGACGCCATGGGGCTCGACAAGGCCAGCGGCGCGTTGATCACCGACGTGCCCGAAGGCCCCGCACGCGAGGCGGGGCTGAAGACCGGCGACGTGATCCTGGCGTTCGACGGCGTCGAGGTCGCCGATACCCGCGCGCTGGTGCGCCAGGTCGGCAACAGCCCGGTCGGCGCCACGGTGCGCGTGAGGGTGCTGCGCGACGGCAAAAGCCAGACGATCAAGGTCGTGCTGGGCCGCCGCGAGGAAGCCGATGGCGAGGCGCTGCCCGCGGTGCAGAAGGACCGCCCCGAAGAGGGCGACGCGCCGCAGAGCAGGCAGTTGATGGGGCTCACCCTGACGCCGCTTACCGACGAGATGCGCGAGGAACTCGGTGTCGATGGCGCCACCGCGGGCCTCGTGGTGACCGACGTGGACGAGAGCAAGGAAGCCTTCGAAAAGGGCCTGCGCGCCGGAGATGTGATCACCGAGGCCGGGCAGCAGAAAGTGGCGAGCCTCGCGGCGCTGGAAGAACGGATCGAGGCCGCCCGCGATGCGGGGCGCAAATCCCTTCTGCTGCTGGTCCGCCGTGCCGGTGATCCGCGTTTCGTGGCGCTCAGCCTCGAGGAATAGCCCGGACCGCCAAGGCAGGACGCGACAAAGACACCCTCCGGGGTGCCTTTGATGTTTCAGCCCTATGCGCGCGGCACCGCGATCAACCCGAGCCGCCGCGCCGCGGCCAGTGACAGGACCGCGCTGTCGAGCCCGCTCTGAAGCTGGAATGCCCGCACCGCCCGTCTTGTGGCGCCATCCAGCCGACCGCTGATCGCGCCCCGATGAAAGCCGCGCACCTGCAACGCGCGCTGCAGGCTGGCAACGAATTCCGCCGTCAGCACCTCATCGCAGGGCGTCTCGAACCAATCCTCGCGGCGCGGGCTGACGATTTTCTGACGGGTCTCGGTACGATAGACTGGCAGCGCCGCCATGCTGTCTCCCGCATCCTGCGCGGCGTCCGTGAGCCGCACCTGCTCCGTCACCGTCTCGATCACCGCCGGCTGCACGCTGCGTCCCCAGCAGCTGCCCGGCGCCGCCCCGGCGGGCCCGGCGTCCGTCGCGGCGCGTAAGGCCGGTTCAGGCTCCGGCCTGGACGCCCGCGGCGTGGTGTCACATGCCGACAGCATCAACACCGCAACGAGCGGCAGCCAGGGGTGATAACGTGCGAGATGTGCCTGCAGCATGGCCCAATATCCCTTGGGTCTGTCCTTGATCGCCAGCCTAGAGGTTTTCCGCGCCGCTGCCCAGCATCCCCACGCCGCCGCGGCATGTTTGTCACTTGCCGCGCAGCGCTGCGAAAGGGGCTGGCGATGGGGCAAGCCGACGGTTAGAAAAAACCGGATGATTAGCGAGAAGGGGCATGAAATGGCCAAAATCACCTATGTGGAACACGGCGGCACAGAACATGTGGTCGAGGTCGCCACTGGTCTCACCGTCATGGAAGGCGCACGCGACAACAACATTCCCGGCATCGAGGCCGATTGCGGCGGTGCCTGTGCCTGTTCCACCTGCCATGTCTATGTCGATCCCGACTGGATGGAAAAGCTCCCGGCGAAGGATGACATGGAGGAGGACATGCTCGATTTCGCCTATGAACCCGACCCGGCCCGTTCGCGCCTGACCTGTCAGATCAAGGTCACCGATGCGCTTGATGGGCTGCGCGTGCAGATGCCCGAAAAGCAGATCTGATCCTAACGAAGATCCGCGCCTTCTTCTGGCGTCAAATACCTCGGGGGGCCGGGGGCCGGCCCCCGGACGCCTCAATCCTGCGCCAGCGCCCGCCAGCCGATGTCACGGCGGCAGAACCCGCCCGGCCAGTCGATCGCATCGACCATGGCATAGGCCCGTGCCTGGGCCTCGGCGAGGCTGGCGCCGCGGGTCGTCACGTTCAGCACCCGCCCGCCGTTGGCAATGATCTGACCGTCCGCCTGCGCGGTGCCGGCATGGAACACCATGTTGGCGCTGTCCTCGGGCAGGGCGGCCAGCCCGCGAATCGCGTCGCCCCTGCCATAGCTGCCGGGATAGCCCTGCGCGGCCATCACCACCGTCACCGCGTGATCCTCCGCCCAATGTACCTGCGCCGTATCGAGCCGCCCCTCGGCCGCCGCCTGGATCAGGTCGAGCGCCTGCGCCCCGAGCCGCATCATCAGCACCTGGCATTCCGGATCGCCGAAACGGGCGTTGTATTCCACCAGCCGCGGCGCCCCGTTCCTGATCATCAGCCCGGCATAGAGCACGCCCTGGTAAGGCGTGCCGCGCCGCGCCATTTCGGCCATGCAGGGCTCGATGATCTCCCTGAGCGCGCGGGCGGCGATCTCCTCGCTCAAGACCGGTGCCGGGGAATAGGCGCCCATGCCCCCGGTATTCGGGCCGGTATCGCCGTCGCCGACGCGTTTGTGGTCCTGTGCCGTGCCGATCGGCAGCACATTGGTGCCGTCGCAGAGCACGAAGAAGGACGCTTCCTCGCCCTCCATGAATTCCTCGATCACCACCTCGGCCCCGGCCGCGCCGAAACTGCCGTCGAACATATCCTCGACCGCCGCCAGCGCCTCGGCGTCGCTCATCGCGATGATCACGCCCTTGCCCGCCGCGAGCCCGTCGGCCTTGATCACGATCGGTGCGGGATGCGTGGCGAGATAGGCTTTCGCTGATGCCAGATCGGTGAAATGCCCGTAACCGGCGGTCGGCGCCCCCGCGGCGGCGCAGATCTCCTTGGTGAAGGCCTTGGAGGCCTCGAGCATCGCGGCCGCCTTGGACGGGCCGAATACCGACAGCCCAGCGTCGCGCAGATCGTCCGCCACCCCGGCGGCGAGCGGCGCCTCGGGGCCGATGATCACCAGGTCCATGGAATTGTTCTCGGCAAAATCCACCACCGCTGCGCCGTCGTTGATGTCGAGATCGGCACAGCTGGCGATGGCGGCGATCCCGGCATTGCCGGGCGCCACGATCAGCTTGTCGCATTTGGGGTTCTGCATCACCGCCCAGGCGAGGGAATGTTCGCGGCCGCCGCTGCCAAGAATGAGGATGTTCATCGGGCTCTCCGTATCATTTGCGGCGCTTCTACGCGCAGGGGCGCGGCGGAACAAGTTGGCACGGCGCCACGATTCGCGGGTAAGTTTGGTCTCTTGATCAATTCAGGGTTGAAAATCCCGATGTCTGCGGCAAGGAATACCCCGGCATTCAGTAACCAGGAAAGACAGTACCTTGAAAAGACGTCACTTCATCACCGGCCTCGGCGCCGCCGCCCTGACCATCGCCAGCGCCCCCGCATTGCAGGCGCAGATGCGCATCGACATCCTGCGCCAGCGATTCGAAATGCTCCCGGCGAGCGACCGGCGCAAGGTGCAGACCGAGCTCTCCTATGCGGGGCTCTACAATGCCGCGATCGACGGCAGCTATGGTCCCGGTACCGAACGCGCATTGGTCGCGGGCGCGCGCTATCTCGAGGATAATTCCCGCGGCCGCGTCCGTGTCGATCTCGCCGCCGCCGCCGGGGTGAATGCCTATGTCACCGGGCTGGTGAACGGCAGCTATGCGGCCTGG
Organism: Sulfitobacter aestuarii; assembly: GCF_042685005.1. Classification (NCBI taxonomy): domain Bacteria; kingdom Pseudomonadati; phylum Pseudomonadota; class Alphaproteobacteria; order Rhodobacterales; family Roseobacteraceae; genus Sulfitobacter; species Sulfitobacter aestuarii. Next base: position 78,941 of record NZ_JBHUMP010000002.1, read on the forward strand.
CTCTACGGCGAGGGCGGAGAATGCGACGGCTGTTGAACCCCGTCGCGATCTGACGCTATCTAGGACCATGGCTGATTTGTTCGATGAACCTAGCGCCGGGCTCAACAGCCCGGAATTCACCGTCACCGAGCTTTCGGGGGCGATCAAGCGGGTCATCGAGGGAGAATTCGGCCATGTCCGGATTCGCGGCGAGGTCGGACGGGTAAGCCGTCCGCGCTCGGGGCATGTCTATCTCGATCTCAAGGATGATCGCTCGGTCATTTCCGGGGTGATCTGGAAAGGCGTGTCGGCGCGGCTCGAAACCCAGCCCGAGGAGGGGATGGAGGTGATCGCCACCGGGCGGATCACCACCTTCGGCGGCCAGTCGAAATATCAGATCGTCATCGAGGACATCAAACCGGCGGGCATGGGCGCGCTGATGGCGCTTCTGGAAAAGCGCAAGGCCGCGTTGGCGGCCGAGGGGTTGTTCGCGCCCGAGCGCAAGCGCCCGCTGCCCTATCTGCCGGAAATCATCGGCGTGGTCACCTCGCCTTCGGGCGCGGTGATCCGCGACATCCTGCACCGGCTGCGCGACCGGTTTCCGCGCAAGGTGCTGGTCTGGCCCGTAGCGGTTCAGGGCGCGAAATGCGCACCGGAAGTGGCGCGTGCCATCGAGGGGTTCAACCGGCTGACACCGGGCGGCGCGTTGCCGCGGCCCGACCTGCTGATTGTCGCGCGCGGCGGCGGCTCGGTGGAGGATCTCTGGGGCTTCAACGAGGAGATCGTCGCCCGCGCCGCCGCCGCCTCGCAAATCCCGCTGATCTCTGCCGTCGGCCATGAGACCGATACCACGCTGATCGATTTCGTCTCCGACCGGCGCGCCCCGACCCCGACCGCGGCGGCGGAGCTGGCGGTGCCGGTGCGCCATGAGCTGATGGTCTGGCTGGACGGGCTGGAGGCCCGGATGCGCCAGGCGCTGAGCCAGGGGCTGACCCGGCGCGGCCAGCGGCTGCGTGACGTTTCCCGTGCCCTGCCACGGCCCGAGAGCCTGCTCGATACCCCGCGCCAGCGGCTCGACGTGGTGGCCACGCGGCTCGGACCGGCGCTGACCGCCGGGGTACAGCGCCGCAAGGTGCATCTTTCGGAGATTTCCGGCGCGTTGCGGCCGATGACATTGCAGCGTCTGATCGCCAATGACCGACGTCGGCTGACGGCGCTGAGCCAGCGGCTCGACCCGGCGCTGGCCCGCGCCATTGCCACGCAGCGCGAGCGCTACGAGACCCGTGCCGCCCGGTTGCGCCCGGAACCGCTCTCCCGTGACCGGCAGCGCAAGGCCGAGGCGCTGGCGCAGCTTAGCGCACGGCTGAACCCGGCGCTGCAACGACTCGTCTCGGCGCGGCGTGAGAAGCTGAACGACCGGCTGCGCAATTTCCGTCCCGAGACGCTCTTACAGGATCGGCAGCGCAAGGAGTCACAGTATCGCCAGCTTTCCGCGCGACTCGGCGAGGCGGGGCAGCGGCAGATGCGGGATTGGCGACAAAGGCTCGAAGCGCTCGACCGGCTGCGCGAGACGCTGAGCTACAAGGCCACGCTGGCCCGTGGCTATGCGGTGGTGCGCGGCCAGACCGGCGTGGTGACCCGGGCCGAAGAGGCGCGCAGGGCCGACGCACTTGAGATCGAATTTGCCGATGGCATCCTGCCGGTCAACGTGTCGGTGGCAAAACCGGCCTGAGCCCGGCAGGCGCGCTCAGACGCCGATCTTCGGCCCGAGGCAGAGCATCTCGCGGCCGAGCTCGTCAGCCTCGTAGAGCTCGGTGGCGGCCGGATCATTCTCGAACCGCGCGATCAGCCCGCCCGGCTCGGCGCGAAAGCTCCAGCATTGCGGGTCCGGATTGTCCTCATAGACGAAGCAGATGAGGCCCGCGTCTTCGTACCATTCGCCCTGTTTGCATTCGCCGTCGAGAAAGGACCATTCGACCCGGCGATCCTCGTGATAGACCTCGGCGCCGTAGATCTCGCCATTGCGTCCGTAAAACAGCGTCTTGCCGACGGTATAGGCGTCGAATTCCGCCGCCGTCATCGGCTCACCGGCGTTGACCGGAAAGGGCAGGGCGATCAGCAGGGCCAATAGGCAGGCAAGATGTCTCATGTCCGCAGCTTGGCAGAAACCCCGGCGCGGGGCCAGCGAAGGATTGACTCATGTCCCATCCTGCCAGCGCGCGACGCGGCGATCCATCACCCGGCGCCAGAGCGGCGGCGCAAGGGCCAGCACCGCCATAACCGGCAGCGAGCGCGGCAGTTGCGGCATCGTCTCGCGGCACAGCTCGAGTTCGGGGAAGCTGCGGGCGGGGCGCAGATGATGGTCCGAATGGCGCGGCGCATTCAGCATCATCGCGGCACTGTACCAGCTCGGGGCGTTCCAGCTATGCGCAGGGCCGACCGGCTCCAGCCGCCCGTCCGCACGCTGCGCACGTCGCAGCCCGTAATGCTGCACATAATCGGACAGCAGGAGCTGCATCTGCGCATAAAGCGCCAGCCCGAGATGCGCGAGCAGCCCGGCGGGACCGCCCGACAACAGGGAGACCGACAATGCTGCCGCCGCACCGAGCAGATAGACAAGGTAGGGATGGCGAAGGCTCCCCGGCCTATGGGCTCTGCGCTGGTGGCGGGCTTGTTCGGCGCGCCAGCCGGCCATGAACTCGCCCGGCATCGCACGCAGCGCGAAACGCCAGAACCCTTCGCCGCGCCGTGCCGAATTGGGGTCGCCGTCGCTGGCGGCATGGACGTGATGCACCAGCAGATGCGCCGAGACATGATGTCCGTGCAGCAGCGAGACATAGACTGCCGCACCGAGACGCCTTGGCAGGCGGGCCCCCGCATGGATCAGCTCATGCGCGTTGGAATTGGAAATCTGCCCGAAGAACAGGCCGAGCCCGATGAATACCGCGATCTTCTCCGCCTCGGAAAGATGCCCGCCCCCGCCAAGCGCCCGGATGCCCGCGAACATCAGCAGGAAATGCGCCAGCACCAGCACGAGGCTCAGCGCCCGTCCCGAGCCGCGCGGCGTGTCACGTGGCCCCGGCATCCGGTCGAGCAGCCAGGCCAGCAAGGTGATCGAACCGAGCCCGGCCCAGACCCAGCCGCCGCCCCAGATACAGGCCGCCCCGAGCAGCAGCGCCGGGGTAAGGCTGGCAACATAGAACCAGAACATCACGGATTTCCTCTTCAGATCGCCTTTCTAGCGGCGCAAGCTGGGACGGACCAGCGTTTCGCAGCGAAAGCGCCCGGCGGCCTCATTTCTTCACCACGAGGCAAAGGCAGCCGCTGCGTTGCAGCTTCGCGCAGAGCTGCTGCGCGCCCTTGCGGCTGTTGCGGCCGAAATGGGCGAAGTGGAAGCGCTTGCCCGCCGAAACCCGCGTGCGCCGCGCCACCACATCGAGCCGCTCGCCCGCCGCGGCGGAACGGCAGGACCGCAAAGCCTGTTTGACCCGCGCCCGTGCCTGTCCTTCGGAAACGCCATAGCCGACCTGCACGCCCCAGGGTTTCAGCACCGGCGTGACCTTGAGGGAGGTAAGACGGCGGTTTCTGGCCATGTCTAGGCAGGCGGCCTGGAAATCGCCCGATTTCGAAAGGCGGAAATCGGGTGTCACGGGCGGCGCGTCGCGCCAGGCTTCGGCGCTGAGCCCAGTGATGATCGGCACATATTGCACCGTCTCCGGCGCCAGGCCCCGACCCTTCAGAAACCCCTCGGCGCGTCTCTCGCCGCCGTTGTAGCCGATCGCCGCCAACCCCTCGTTGCCATAGCGCGACACCATCTCCGCGAGATATTGCGCCGAATGTTCGAGCGCATCGGCCGGATTATAGGGGTCGACAAGCCCGCGCAGCGCCGCGGTCGAAGGGATGAACTGCGCGATGCCGCGGGCGTTGGCATGGGACAGCGCATTGGGGTCGAAGCGGCTTTCCTGCCAGATCAACCGGGCGAAAAAGTCCTGATCGAGCCCGTGCCGCTTGGCGAAGATCTCGATGGCATTGCAGGTGTCATAGGCGAAATGCGCCGGGCGGATGCAATGGGACTGGCCCCATTTCGACGAGGAGCAATGTTTCTGCGGCGGTTCGGCCAGCGCCGCGCCGCTCAGGAAGTACAATCCCAGGATCATCAACAACCGCATATGTGGAGTTTTGTGTGCCAAAGCCGTCCTGTCAATTGCCCAACCCGACCCTTCCATCTGTGTGATCTTGCCTATAGATCAAGGGAAACCTGACGCGGAGGCCCCCTTGGCATTCTTCAAGAAGCTCAAAGACAAGATGTTCAAATCCTCGTCAAAGATCGACGAGGGGCTCGAAGCGATCGTCAGCGACGGCGGTGCCGAAGAGGAGCTATCGCCGCAGGCGCCGGTCGATGACGTGATGGAAGCGCCGGGCACGGCGTCCGAGGTGATGCCGGAAGCGGTGGCGGATGATTCAGCGCCGATCCCGGCGGCGGAAGAAGAGCCGGAAATCATCGAGGAACGCGCCGTTCCCGTGGGTGACGCACCGGAGCCGCCGGGCACAACGGCGCCGGAGCCGACAACGGAGCCCACCTCCGAGGAGACCTCGGAGCCCGAGCCGGATGCAGGCACACCAGTACCCCCGGCATCCGAGCCGCTGCGCAGCACGCTGACCCCGGTCGCCCCGGCGCTCGAGGATTCCGCGCCCGCCCCGGCCAAACCGGGCCTGCTCGGTCGCCTGATGGGGCGCTCCGCGCCTGCGACGGCGATGCGCCGGGCGCTGGATGACGAAATGCTCGAACAGCTCGAGGAATTGCTGATCAGCGCCGATATGGGGGTCGATACGGCGCTCAGGGTCACCGCAAACATGGCCGAGGGGCGCTATGGCAGGAAACTTTCGGTGGAGGAGATCAAGCGCCTGATGATGCGCGAGATCGCGCGGATCATGGAGCCGGTGGCACGGCCATTGCCGCTCTATCCGAAAACCCCGCAGGTGGTGCTGGTGGTCGGGGTAAACGGCTCGGGCAAGACGACGACCATCGGCAAGCTCGCCAGCCAGTTCCGCGCGGCGGGCAAGAAGGTGGTGATCGCTGCGGGCGACACCTTCCGCGCCGCCGCCGTCGAGCAATTGCAGGTCTGGGGCGAACGCGCCGGGGTGCCCGTGCTGACCGCTCCGCAGGGCAGCGATCCGGCGAGCCTGGCCTTTGACGCGATGGCAAAGGCGCAGGCTGACGGTGCAGACCTGCTGCTCATCGACACGGCGGGCCGTCTGCAGAATCGCGGCGATCTGATGGAGGAGCTCGCCAAGATCGTCCGGGTGATCCGCAAGAAGGACGAGACCGCGCCGCATAACACGCTGCTGGTGCTCGATGCGACGACGGGGCAGAATGCCCTCAATCAGGTCAAGGTGTTCCAGGATATTTCCGATGTCTCGGGCCTGGTGATGACCAAGCTCGACGGCACGGCAAAGGGCGGCGTGCTGGTGGCGCTGGCCGACAAGTTCGGTTTGCCGATTCACGCCATCGGCATCGGCGAGCAGATCGACGATCTGCAGGCTTTCGATCCGGATGAATTCGCCGCCGCGCTGATCGGGCTGGACCTGTCTTGACGCCGCGCGTCAGTCGTGGGTGCCCAGATACCGCTCGAGCTGGCGCAGCAGGGTCAGCACGATGACCACAATGGCTGCGGTTAGACAGCCGAGCAGGATTTGCCCGGCACCGCAGGCCAGTCCGATCGCCCCGGCCAGCCACATGGACGCGCCGGTGGTGATGTTGCGCACTTCACCCTTGCTGGTGAAGATGATCCCGGCAGCCAGAAACGCGACTCCGGCGGTCACCGCCTCGATCAGCCGCAGCGGGTCGAAGCGCATCTGGTCGCCGTTGCCGAATTCCAGTGAGCCAAGCTCCTGCCCGATGATGATGAACAGGCAGGCGGCAATCGCCACGAGAATATGCGTGCGCAGCCCCGCGGGCTTGTTGCGCCGCTCACGCTCGAAGCCGATGATCCCCGCCAGCAGCGCCGCCATGGTGAGCCGCGCCGTGGCGGCGCCGACCGGCACTTTGGAAAAACTGTTGGTGAAATCGCTGATCAGGAAATCGAGCATCCGGGAGACTGCCAATAATTCTTGCTTGCCGGGTCAACGCCCTGCGCCCTTCGGGGTTCCCGCATGAACGGCTGGCTGGCGGGCATCGAGGGCACAGCGGCGGGGCATCAGCTGGCGATGTATCTGGCCCTGTCGGCGGCCTTCCTGCATGCGGTTTTCGGGGCGCTGCAGAAGGGGCGGCACGACCCCTGGCTGACCCGCGGCGCGATTGATTTCAGCTATGGCCTCATGGCCGCGCCCTTCGCGCTCTTCGTAGTGCCCTGGCCCGAGCCGCATATGTGGCCGATCTTCCTCGGCGCCTTCGTGATCCACGTGATCTACAAACTGCTGCAGGCCTGGGCCTATACCAAGGGCGCCTATACCGTGGTCTATCCGGTGGTGCGCGGCACCGGCCCGCTCTTCGCGGTGCTCGGCGCCTATGTTATTTTCGGCGAGCGGTTCACTCCGGTTCAGTGGCTGGGCGTGGCCGTGCTGCTCTCGGGGATCTTCGGGCTGGCGGTTTATAACATGATCTTCCTGACCAAGGAACGCGACACGCTGCACGCCGCGCTGGGGCTGGCGGTGCTGACCGGGCTCTTCGTGGCGCTCTACACCACCTATGACGCCTACGGCATCCGCGCCACCGAGAACCCCTTCACCTTCCTCGCGTGGTTCTTCATGATCGACGGGCTGGTGATGCCGGTGATCGCGGCGCGGCGCTACCGGGCAATTACCGATCCGCCCGCGCCGGGGCCGCTGATGCTGCGCGGCGTCTTCGGCGGGCTGGTGGCGTTCCTGTCCTTCGGCTCGATCATGATGGCCACGCGACTCGACAAGGTCGGCGAGGCGGCGGTATTGCGCGAGACATCGACGGTATTCGCCGCGCTGATCGGCGTGCTGGTGCTGAAAGAGACGGTGGGTCCGCGGCGCATCGCGCTGATGGCATTGATTGCCGCGGGGGCTGTGATAGTGGAGATGGGCGGATGACGGAGAGAGACATGGACAGCGGGCGGCAAGACGACGGGGCGCAGGATGCCGGACGGCAGATCAATCCCTGGTTGAAATCGGCGCTGGAATTCGGCCCGATCCTGCTTTTCTTCATCGCCTATCTGCGGCTCAAGGAGCAGGTATTCACCATCGCGGGCACCGAATATGACGGGTTCATCGTGGTCACCGCCGCCTTCATCCCCTTGCTCGTGGCGAGCACCGCCGCGCTCTGGGCACTGACCGGCAAGCTCAGCCGCATGCAGGTCGCGACCGTGGTATTGGTGGTGATCTTCGGCGGGCTCTCGGTCTGGCTCAATGACGACCGGTTTTTCAAGATGAAGCCGACGATGATTTACCTGCTGTTCGGCGGGCTGCTCGCCTTCGGTCTGCTGCGCGGGCAATCCTATCTGAAATTCGTGATGGAAGAGGTCATGCCGCTGCGCGACGAGGGCTGGATGATCCTCACAAGGCGGCTGATGTTCTGCTTCTTCGCGCTGGCGCTGGCCAATGAGCTGATCTGGCGCAATTTCCCGACCGAAACCTGGGTCTATTTCAAGACCTTCGGGCTCACGGCGGCGGTCTTCGTCTTCTTCATGACGCAGGGCAAGCTGTTCAGCGCCTATGCGTTGGAGAAGGACAAAAGCTGAGGGGGCGACCCTGCGGGAAGTATCCCGACGTTTGCAGCCGCCCCATTCGTGTGATCCTATGCCGCCGCGGCGGTGGGCGCGGCGTCCTCGGCCGGAGCCGGTTCTGCGGCGCGACTGTTCACCAGCGTTTCCATATAGGATTTGATCCCCTGGGCCGGTGAGGTCGTGACCGGCGAGACCTGTTCGAACAGCATGTTGACACGGGCTTCTTCCAGACGCTGCTGCGCGGCGCGGCGGTCATTCGCGATGCTGTCGCTCGCCTTCTGTTCTTCCTTTGCCTGCGGGGACGTGGAATCGCTGCGCGCGCTGACGGCTGCTTTCTGCTCCGCCGTGGCGCCCTGCGTTGCACCGGTTGCCTGCGTTGAGGTCGTGGACGGCGCGGCGCTGTCCTTCGTTGTCTCCGGCTCGGACGCCTGCTGCGGCTGCGAAGTGCCGGAGGTGCCGGTGTCATTCGACGGCTCGCTCGTCGGTTCGGGTTCGCGGGTTTCCGTCCGTGCGTAGCTCGGCGATCCGCCGAAGATCGGGGAGAGGAGGCTCATGTCGGTCCTTTCTTGAATCAGGTCTCGTTCGGTTAACCCCTTGCCTAGGCGCGGAAATAGGCAAGATTGTGGTTAACCTGTGGTCTTGTCGGACCGGCCGCCGGACGCGTGACCCCCAGATCCATCGCATGGGGCCCGTCCCGACAGCGGTTCTTCACCGCATTCGGATGTCTTGACGCAAGCCGCGTCTGGGCGTAGCAGACCGACGTGGCGATTTGTTACCGGATTGCGGGCCACGGGCGGGGAGACCCCGCCGGAACCGCTAAAAGGTCAGGATGAAAGGACCCCTTTCGCTTGGCCGCGACTGGGGTTTTTTTGCGCCTGCCGGAGCGGGCCGGAAGGATGGATAAGATGAGCAACGACTGGCAATCACGCACCAAGGCCGTACATGCAGGCAGCCGCCGCAGCCAATATGGCGAGGTCAGCGAGGCGATCTACCTGACGCAGGGATTCGTCTATGAAACGGCCGAACATGCCGAGGCGCGGTTCGAGAGCATCGGCCCCGATGAATTTATCTATGCGCGTTACGGCAACCCGACCGTGGCGATGTTCGAAGAGCGCATCGCCGCGCTTGAAGGGGCCGAGGATGCCTTCGCCACCGCGTCCGGCATGGCCGCTGTCAGCGGCGCGTTGACCTCGATGCTGCGGGCCGGGGATCACGTGGTCTCGGCGCGGGCGCTGTTCGGCTCCTGTCTCTATATCCTCGAAGAGGTGCTCGCCCGCTTTGGCGTCGAGGTGACCTTCGTCGATGGTGCCGATCTGGCCGAATGGGAGGCGGCGATCCGCCCCGACACCAAGGCGGTGTTCTTCGAATCGGTTTCCAATCCGACGCTGCAGGTCGTCGATATCGAAGCGGTCTGCAAGCTGGCCCATGCACGGGGCGCGCTTGTCCTCGTGGACAATGTCTTCGCCACGCCGGTGTATTCGCGGGCGATCGAACAGGGTGCCGACGTGGTGATCTATTCGGCCACCAAACATATCGACGGGCAGGGCAGGGCGCTGGGCGGTGTGGTGCTCGGCAGCCGCGATTTCATCCGTGGCACGCTTGAACCCTATATGAAACACACCGGCGGCTCGATGTCTCCCTTCACCGCCTGGATCATGCTCAAGGGGCTCGAGACCATGAGCCTGCGGGTGCGCGCCCAATGCGCCAGCGCGCAGGAATTGGCAGAGTCGCTGGAGGGGCATCCGCAACTGGCGAAGGTGCTCTATCCCGGGCTGGAATCCCATGCCCAGCACGATCTGGTGCAGCGCCAGATGGGCGCGGGCGGCACGGTGCTGGCTTTCGAACTCAAGGGCGGCAAGGAAGCGGCTTTCCGCTTTCTCAATGCCTGCAAGGTCGGTATCATTTCCAACAACCTTGGCGATGCCAAGACCATCATGACCCACCCGGCGACCACGACCCATCAGCGGTTGCCGCAGGATCAGAAGGAGCTGCTCGGCATCGCGCCGGGGCTGGTGCGCTTCAGCGTCGGGCTGGAGGATGTGGCCGACCTCAAGGCCGATATCCTGCAGGCGCTCGAACAGGTCTGAGACCGGGGAGAAGGCGCCTTCCGGCGGGTGATGGCTTTCCTGGCAGGAAAAGTTGTGGCTTGGCAAGTCCCGTCTGCGATCTTAGGTTGATGGCGATACGAGGGAGAACTACCTATGAACATCGCATCCGATATCAACGCCGAAAAGGCGCGTGACACGGCACGGCAGGCGCTCGAGACGCTGCGGCGCTGGGCCGAGGGCGCGAGCGCGGCGGAGGTTGCCAGCCTGGACCCGACACTCGCCGCCGCGCTGAAGGGCGAGGCGAGCTATCCCACGTTCGAGCGCAGCTACCCGGCCGATTTCAAGGTAGGCGACAATTACAAGGCGACGATGCCGGACCTGCAGAACGGCCCGACCAGCCTGATCCGCGGCTCGCAGCAGCTGATCCAGCATGTCGGGATCTCCAACTTCCGCCTCCCGATCCGCTTTCACACCCGCGACGGCGGCGATCTGGAGCTGCAGACCTCGGTCACCGGCTCGGTCAGCTTGGATGCCGAGAAGAAGGGCATCAACATGTCGCGCATCATGCGCAGCTTCTATCGCCATGCTGAATCGACCTTCAGCTTCGAGGTGATGGAGGCGGTGCTCGACAGCTACAAGGCCGATCTCGAAAGCCTCGATGCGCGGATCCAGATGCGCTATTCCTTTCCGATGAAGATCGAAAGCCTGCGCTCGGGCCTGTCGGGCTATCAATATTACGATATCGCGCTGGAACTGGTCGAGCACGAGGGTCGGCGCAAGAAGATCATTCATCTCGACTATGTCTATTCCAGCACCTGCCCCTGTTCGCTGGAGCTTTCCGAACATGCCCGGCAGACCCGCGGCCAGCTCGCCACGCCGCATTCGCAGCGTTCGGTGGCGCGGATCTCGGTATTGCTCGACCCGACACAGGAAATCCTCTGGTTCGAGGATCTGATCGACGCCTGTCGCCGGGCCGTGCCGACCGAGACGCAGGTGATGGTCAAGCGCGAGGATGAACAGGCCTTTGCCGAACTCAACGCCGCCAATCCGATCTTCGTCGAGGACGCGGCGCGACTGTTCTGCGAACAATTGCTGGCCGATGTGCGGATCAGCGACTTCCGGGTTGTCGCGAGCCATCAGGAGAGCCTGCATTCGCATGATGCGATCAGCATCCTGACCGAGGGCGAGACCTTCGCCGCCCAAAGTCTCGATCCGAAGCTGTTCAGCACCCTGTTCCACGTCGGTTGAACGATCTCGCTGCGCTGCAGAGCGCGGCGAGGCCTGCAAAATAGCGGGTTCAGGTATGCATTAATGTCGGTACTGCTGCAATGCAGCAAAGCCTATATGGGTGTCAGAAAATGATCACACCCATCGGAGGCATCGCAATGTCTTATCACTCAACCGCCACCCCGTCCCTCGCCGCCAATCTCCACGGTGCGCTGAGCAACGTCGGTTCGTTCTTCGCCGCACTGGGCCGCGGCATCGTCGCCAATTCGAGCGGCGCCCGTCGCCTTGAGCGGATCGAGCGTCTGGAAGCCAAATCGGATGCCGAACTGGCCGAGCTCGGCCTGCGGCGCGAAGATATCCTGCACCACGTGTTCAAGGATCTCTACTACATCTGAACTTCGCACGATTAACGAGTGACGGGCTGACGCCCGATATCAAGTCCAGCGGTCCGGCCGGCGCGGCATAAAGCCAACGCTGTCCGGGCCGTTCTCATGTCCGGGGCGCGGGATCGCTTGACACCCGGCTGTGGCCGCGCCAACCCTGCGCGGATGTTGGATATGCGCCCTGTCGGATATGTCATTGGCCTACTCGTGGCCGTCATGGGCGTGACCATGATGCTGCCGATGCTGGTGGACGTCTATGATGGCAACGGTCACTGGCCGGTGTTCATCGAGGCGGGGCTGATCACCATTCTCGGCGGCAGCCTGATCGCCCTGGCCTGTTCCAACGCGGGGCGCGCCGGGCTGACGATCCAGCAGACCTTTCTGCTCACTTCCGGCGTCTGGTTCATGCTGCCGCTGTTCGGTGCGCTGCCCTTCATGCTCGGCGCCACCGAGGCGGGTCTTACCGACGCAGTCTTCGAGGCGATGTCAGGGCTCACCACCACCGGCGCGACGGTGCTGACCGGGCTGGATGACCTGCCGCGCGGGCTGCTGCTCTGGCGCGGCATCATGCAATGGCTCGGCGGGATCGGGATCGTCGTGGTGGCAATGGTGTTCCTGCCCGAACTGCGCGTCGGGGGCATGCAGATCTTCAAATCCGAAGCCTTCGACACCTTCGGCAAGATCCTGCCCCGCGCCGGTCAGATCGCCACGCAGATCTCGGTCATCTACCTGTGGCTGACGCTGGCCTGCATCATCTGCTACCTGATGCTCGGCATGGCGTTTTTCGACGCCTTCGTCCATGCGCTGACTACTGTCTCGACCGGCGGTTTCTCCAATTACGACGCCTCTTTCGGCACTTTCTCGGGGCCGCTGGAATATGTCGCTTCAATCTTCATGGTCCTCGCGGCACTGCCCTTCGTACGCTATGTGCAGCTGATCAACGGCAATCCTTTGGCGCTGCACCGCGATCCGCAGGTGCGCGGCTTCCTGTTGACCGTCGCGGTGCTGGTCTGCGCGATCTTCGTGGTGCTGCTCCGGGTCTTCCCCCAACATTGGGAGCAATCCCTGCGCGAGTCGCTGTTCAACATCACGTCGATCATCTCCGGCACAGGCTATGCCTCGGTGGATTACATGGGCTGGGGGCCCTTCGCGGTGGCGCTGTTCTTCTTCACCGGGCTGATCGGCGGCTGCGCGGGCTCGACCTCCTGCTCGATCAAGATCTTCCGCTACCAGCTGCTCTTCGCCTCCATCCGCGCCCAGCTGCGCCGGATCCGCTCGCCGCACGGCATTTTCACGCCGCGATATGACGGCCGCCCGGTCGGCCCGGACGTGCTGAGCTCGGTGATGTCCTTCTTCATGTTCTTCGTGGTCACCCTCGGAGTGGTCTCGGTGACGCTCGGCATGACCGGGCTCGATTTCACCACCTCGGTCTCCGGCGCGGCGGCGGCGCTGGCCAATATCGGCCCGGGCCTCGGAGAGATCATCGGCCCGGCGGGCAATTACAGCAGCCTCAACGACACCGCGAAGTGGATCCTCACGGCTGCCATGCTGATCGGACGGCTCGAACTGATGGCGGTCTATGTCATCCTGACGGTCAAGTTCTGGCGCGCTTGAGAGCGCAAAGATACATCAAGCGTCCGGCGCGGCACCGCGGGCCGCGCCGAGGGGCCGGGTTCATTCCCAGCAGCTGACCAGCACGGTCATGTTCTGCGCCTCGCGGGCCAGATCGCGGGGCGCCGGGGAACCGGCCTCGTCGGCTGTCTCCAGCGTCACCCCGGCATCCTTGGCCAGCTTAGCGATCCGCTCGCGGTCGAGCGCGAAGCTGACCTCCTCGGGCAATTGCTGCGCACCGCCGGGCCGCGGCAGCAACATGCCGAGCACGTTGCCGGAGGCATCGAAGACCGGCCCGCCCACATCGCCGGGCAGCGATTTCAGCGCCAGCCGCGACAGATGCTCCTCGCCCTGCAGGCCGCGCAGATCCGCCAGCGTGCCGAAGGTCAGCGTCGCGGCGCTGAGCACGCCCTCGTAGGAATAACCGGCCACGGAGATTTCCGATTGCAGGCGTGGCACCTCGGGGCTGAACCGCGCCACCGCCAGCGGTGCGATCGGCTTGCTCGGCTGCAGCAGAGCCACGCCGCTGGCCGTGTCATCGAGCACCACATGCGCTTCGGTATCCCCGTCGAGCGTCAGGCGACGGCAGGATTGCACCGCCTGCGAGGTGGTCGCAACCACGCCGCCGGAATTGATGAAGAAACCGCTGCGTGCGATCTTCGGCCGCCGGATCTGCAACCCGGCCACCAGGTCGATCGACTGCGCCTCGAGATCCGCGCGGGCCGGGTCGAGCACGCCGGGCAGGCGGGTCAGGCTCTTGGCCATCTCCGCAACCAGGCGGCGGCGCCGGTCCTCGTCGCCCACGGGCCAGATCAGGGTGAAACCCTTGATCTTGCCATCGCGCAGCGACACCTGGGTCTGGCTGACGATATGGCCGTCCTCGCCGATCAGCTCGAAGGAATTGCCGCTGAGCTCGCGCGGGCCTTCCTCGGGCACGATCGCGAGCGTCTGCATGATGTCATAAAGCCCGCGCAGACTGTCCTGATCGCCCTCCTGCGAGATCAGCAACACCCGCGCGCCGCGGTCGCCGACGGCGTTGTAATGGGCAAAGGGCGGCTCGTATTCGACAAACTCCACCTCCGCGCGCGGCATCAGGATCTCGATTCCCGCCCGCTCGTCGCGCACCGGCTGCAGATCGAGATCCGCGAGCACCGCGTTATATTGCCGGAGCAGCTCGCGGCGCTGCAAGGAGGTGAGAATACCGGTCTCGGCATAGCCGTTGGCCGCCTGCCAAGCGCCCATGGAGCGGCGGGTGCCGCGTCCGAAGGCGCCGTCGATGGTGCTGGTGTAGAAACCGGCCCATTGCAGCGCCACCTGCAGCTCCATGCGTGCATCGCGGTCGAGCTCCTGCTCGCTGCGCCGCGCCTCGGCGGGGGTTTCATCGGCCGGGGCGACCGGGATCACATCGGGCTGCGCCGCGGTCTGCGCCGCCGGGTCATCGGCCAAATCGCTGTCATCCTGCGGAGAGATCGTCACGGCCGGGGCTTCCTCGCTTGGCGCCGGTGTCCCGTTGCCGAGATCGAGCGATGCGGGCGGATCGATCACGCCGCGGTTCAGGATATTGGCGCCCACGGGCCAGAATTGCTGGCGAAAGGCGCCGGAGAACTGGATGAAACTGTCGTTCGGCACCAGCCCGTCGCGGCGATAGCTGCGCAGCACCAGCTCCGCGTCGGCGCGCCGGTAGGGGCCCACGGCAATGCCGTACCAGCCGCCGCCGAGGGCGAAACCGTTCACATCCTGCAGCAGCGTCGCATAGGCACGGGCCCGGTCGGTCGCCGCCGCAAGGCTCGGCTGCGCTTCGATCTGCACCCAGACAACCGCGTCGCTGGCCTGCGCATGGCTGCGATGCGGCGTGCCGAGACTGGCCAGCGTGCCAAGGGTGAATGTCCAGATCAGGACCAGCAGGGCCGGGGAAAACCGCATCATTGTGCCAAGTACTCTCGCAAGAAGAAATCCGAAGCAGATAAGCAGGAATCTGCCGCAAACGCCATGGGCAGGACGGCGGAAATTGTCACAATGACGCAATTGACCCGCGCGCCGCACCCCCTTAGGAAAGGCGCGCATCTTCAAAGGTCTGATCCATGTCCGAACCCGCTGGCAAACCCCGCTCCTTTCAGGAAATCATCCTGCGTCTGCAGGCCTATTGGGCCACACAGGGCTGCGCGATTCTGCAGCCCTATGACATGGAGGTCGGGGCCGGGACATTCCATCCGGCCACCACGCTGCGCAGCCTCGGCAGCCAGCCCTGGGCGGCGGCCTATGTGCAGCCCTCGCGGCGCCCGACCGACGGGCGCTACGGCGAGAACCCGAACCGGCTGCAGCATTATTACCAGTATCAGGTGCTGATCAAACCGAGTCCGCCGAACCTGCAGGAGCTCTACCTCGGCTCGCTGCAGGCCATCGGCATCGACATGGCACTGCATGACATCCGCTTCGTCGAGGACGATTGGGAAAGCCCGACGCTCGGCGCCTGGGGCTTGGGCTGGGAAGTCTGGTGCGACGGGATGGAAGTCAGCCAGTTCACCTATTTCCAGCAGGTCGGCGGCCATGATTGCCACCCGGTCTCGGGCGAGCTGACCTATGGTCTGGAGCGTCTGGCGATGTATGTACTGGGCGTCGATCACGTGATGGACATGCCCTTCAACGATCCCGACACGGCAATCGCGCTGAGCTATGGCGATGTGTTCAAGCAGACCGAGGAAGAATACGCGCGCTGGAATTTCGACATGGCCGATACCGACGTGCTGTTGCGCCAGTTCGAGGAGGCCGAGGCCCATTGCAAGACGATCCTCGACGCGCCCGCCACGGACCCCAAGACCGGCAAGCGCATCGTCATGGCGCATCCCGCCTATGATCAATGCATCAAGGCCAGCCACATGTTCAACCTGCTCGACGCGCGCGGGGTGATCTCGGTGACCGAGCGGCAGGCCTATATCGGCCGGGTGCGTGCTCTTGCGAAGATATGTGCCGATGCCTTCGTGCAGACCCGCGCGGGCGGCTGGCGCGAGGCGGCGGCCTGACCCACGGGGACAGGGACGGGGCTTTCGATTGCCTGCGAAAAAAAGGGCAGGGCCGGGGGCTCCGGATCCCCTGCGAAAAAAGGTGACAGCGAGATGAACGGCAAAATCGTCGGAATTGCGATCCTGCTGATGGCGGCGATCGCGGGCTTCGGGCTCTATTACCTGCAGATCTACGGGTTTTATCGCGAGGTACCGGGCCCGGAGCATGGGCTGGCGCTGGTCTCGCGCGCCGGTGGCGAGGCCGATCCGATCGCGGTCACGGGCTACAGGGCCATCGACGCCGACAGCTCGCCGATCCGCTATCGTGCCTGTTTCACCACCGATCAGGATCCCGCCGCGCTCGGCGCGACCTATGTGACCCTCGACGGGCTCGAGCCGCGCAATGCGCCGGGATGGTTCGATTGTTTCGACGCGGGCGCGATCTCGCAGGCGCTGGGAAATGGCACCGCGCAGGTGTTTCTGGCGCAGAAGAACATCGCCTATGGAGTCGACCGCGTCGTGGCGATCACCGATGCGGGGCAGGGTTTCGTCTGGCACGAGCTCAATGAATGTGGCGAGAAATCCTATGACGGCACCGTCGTCGGTGAGGAATGCCCGGCCCGCCCCGAGACCTCCGGCGACTGACAATTCCCCGCGGGGAACTTCGCTTTTCGCCTGCCATATCGGGCCCGGACAGGTCCGGGCGGGAACCATTGGTGCCTGTCATGCGCTGAGCCTGCGAAACATGCAGGGGAATGACGGTGGCGGATAAATCTCACGAAGGACTGAAATGGATCATGCGGGCGGGCTATGGCGCGCGCGGCGCGATCTACGTGCTGCTCGGCGCGCTGACCCTGCTGGCGGCGCTGAAATCGGTGGAGGCCGAAGGCACCAAGGATGCGCTGGCGAGCCTGCGCGATGAGCCGATGGGTGTCGCCGCGCTCTGGGCGATCGGGTTCGGGCTGCTGGCCTATATGGTCTGGCGCATCGTCGCCGGGGTGGCGGATGTCGAGGATCACGGCACCGACGGCAAGGGGCTTGTCGCGCGCGCCGGACAAATCACCACCGGGGTGATCCACGGCGGTATCGGCATTTCGGTATTCGGCCTTGCCATGGGTGGCAGCTCGGGCGGCGATTCCGCGCAGGACTGGACGCAGAAGCTGATGGCCATGCCGATGGGGCGCTATCTCGTCGCCGCCGGGGCGCTGGTCCTGCTCGGCGCCGGGATCTATTACGCCTACAAGGGCTGGAGCGGCAAATACAAGGAACACCTGCGCGACGCTGCCCTGACCCGCAAGCTCGACCCGGTTCTGACCGCCGGGCTGGTGATCTACGGGTTGTTGCTGGCGGTCGTGGCCTTCTCGCTCGGCATCGCCGCGCTGCGTGCCGATCCGTCACAGGCTGGCGGGCTCGGCCAGGCGCTGCACACGATCCGCACCATGCCCTTCGGACGGGTGCTGCTTGGCATCACCGGGCTCGGTCTGCTCGGCTTCGCGCTTTACAATCTCGTTGAAGCGGCCTTCCGGGTGATCCCGCGGATCTCCGGCCCGAACGTGAAGACGCTGGCGGCGCGCGCCATGTCTTGACTTGCGCGGCAGCGGCGGCGCGAAGGATTTGCCGCTGCGGTCCCACCGCTGCCTGCTTGGGGCTGGACGCTCGCGGAAGCCCCGGTTAATCACGCCTCCAGACAAAAGCCGCGTTGCGGCAGGAATTGGGGGCGACATTGCCAGATCTGCTGATCGAACTTTTCTCCGAAGAAATCCCGGCCCGGATGCAGAGCCGCGCGGCCGAGGACCTCAAGAAACTGGTAACCAACGGCATGGTCGAGGCCGGGTTGACCTATGCCTCCGCCGGCGCCTTTGCCACGCCGCGCCGTCTGACGCTGACGGTCGAGGGGATGCTGGCGGCGAGCCCGGCGCAGGTCGAGGAGCGCAAGGGGCCGAAGGCCGATGCGCCGGAAAAGGCGATCGAGGGGTTCTTGCGCGGGGCCGGTCTCAGCCGCGATCAACTTGAGGAACGCGACACGCCCAAGGGCAGGATCCTGTTCGCGAAAATAGAAAGGCCCGGCCGGGCGGCGCCCGAGATCGTTGCCGAGGTGCTGGAACAGACGATCCGCAATTTCCCCTGGCCGAAATCCATGCGCTGGGGCGAGGGCGCGCTGAAATGGGTGCGGCCGCTGCATTCGATCCTCTGCATCATCAGCGCCGAAGACGGCGCGCAGGTAGTGCCGCTGGAGATTGACGGGATCGTCGCGGGCGACCAGACCCGCGGCCATCGTTTCATGGCGCCCGAGCCGTTCAGCGTGTCGAGCTTTGACGATTACACCGGCAAGCTCAAGCGGGCCCATGTGGTGCTCGACGGCAAGGATCGGGCCGAAACGATCTGGAACGACGCCACCAACATCGCCTTTGCCAACGGGCTCGAAGTGGTCGAGGACGCGGGCTTGCTCGCCGAGGTTGCCGGGCTGGTCGAATGGCCGGTGGTGCTGATGGGGCGGATCGGAGAGGCATTCCTCGACCTGCCGCCGGAGGTGCTGCAGACCTCGATGAAGGAGCATCAGAAGTTCTTCTCGGTACGCGACCCGAAATCCGGGCGGATCGAGCGGTTCATCACCGTCGCGAACCGCGAGACCGCCGATGATGGCGCGACGATCCTGGCGGGCAATGAGAAGGTGCTGAGCGCCCGTCTGGCGGATGCGAAATTCTTTTGGGAGAACGATCTGCGCGTGGCCAAGTCCGAAGCGGGCATGGCGGCCTGGGTCGAGAACCTGCGCAATGTAACCTTCCACAACAAGCTGGGCACGCAGGCCGAGCTGATCGAGCGCATGGCGGTATTGGCGCGCGAGCTGGCGCCGATGGTCGGTGCGGCGCCGGACGAGGCCGAGCAGGCGGCGCGGATTGCCAAGGCCGATCTGAGCTCCGAGATGGTCTATGAATTCCCCGAGCTGCAGGGCCTGATGGGCAGCTATTACGCGCGCGCCGCCGGACATTCCGATGCCATCGCGGCGGCGGCGAAGGAGCATTACGCGCCGCTGGGGCCGTCCGATAACGTGCCGAGCGCGCCGGTGTCGGTCGCAGTCGCGCTGGCCGAGAAGATCGACAAGCTGACCGGGTTCTGGGCGATTGACGAGAAGCCGACCGGCAGCAAGGACCCGTTCGCGCTGCGCCGGGCGGCGCTGGGGGTTATTCGGATATTGGTGGAGAATGATCTTTCGCTTGCACTGGATGAAGTGTTCACCAAGAGCGCCAAGATTGTCGGGCAACGGACAGTCCGGGATCATGAAGCCTTCGCTGATACCAATGAAATTCGGACCTTCCTCCACGACCGTCTGAAAGTCTACCTGAAGGATCAGGGCATTCGCCATGACGTCATCGACGCCTGTATTGCGATGGAGGGCAATGACGATCTGACGCTGCTGGTCAAACGCGCGCGGGCGCTGAGCGAAACGCTGAAGACCGATGACGGCGAGAACCTGATCCAGGGGTTCAAGCGCGCCAACAACATCCTGACCCAGGCCGAGGAGGCCGACGGGGTGGAATATTCCTTCGGTGCGGATGTGAAATTCGCCGAGACGGACGAGGAGCGGGCGTTGTTTGCCGCGCTCGATACCGCCGAGGCGCGGATCACGCCGGCGATGGCGGCGCAGGATTTCTCTGCCGCGATGACCGCCATGGCCGCTTTGCGCGGGCCGATTGACGGGTTTTTCGAGGCGGTGAAGATCAACGCGGACAACCAGACGGTGCGGCGCAACCGGCTGAACCTGCTGAGCCGGATTCGCGGCATTTGCCTCGGTGTCGCCGATCTGACCCGGATCGAGGGCTGAGCCGGGCCGCTGCCTGTCCGCCTTGCCGGGCGGACGGGCGCCGCGGCTTTTGCAGCGCGGTCTTGCCAGAGCGATCTCAACCCCTATGCTGCGTCTGAAACCATTGGGTGCCGCAGTGCAGAATAATCCTTTCACCACGCTCGTCACCGCCGACGCGCCGATCTCCAACGACAGCCATGGCGGGCGCGCGAAATGTCTGCAGCGTCTGGTACGGCTCGACCTGCCGGTGCCGCCGACCGTGGCCCTGTCCTTTGACGCGGTGAAGCAGATCGCGAGCGGGCTGCTGCCCGATGTCGCGGCGGTGGTGCGGCAATTTCCCGAAGGGGCGCTGATGTGCGTGCGCCCGTCGAGCCAGGACCCCGATTGGGGCGGGCCCGGCGCGGTGCTCAACATCGGCATGAATGACGCGCGTTTCGCGCATTTGCGCGGGGCCATCGGCGAGGATGCGGCGGCGGCGCTCTATACCCGTTTCATCCAGGCCTATGCGATCAATGTCGCGCGGCTCGACCCGGACATGTTCGACGATGTGGATGGCGACGGGCGGGCGGCGATGAAGGCTTCGCTGCGCGCCTATGAGCGCGAGACCGAGGAGGAATTTCCGCAGGATCCGGCGACCCAGCTCGCGGCGGTGCTGCGCTCCATGGCGCGGGCCTGGAACGGCACCTCGGCGCGGCTGCTGCGCCAGGCCAAGGGCGCGCCGCTCGATGCCGGGCTCGGGCTGGTGGTGCAGCAGATGGTTTTCGGGGTCGGCGCCGGGCAATGCGGCTCCGGCGTGTTGCAGCTGGTGGACAGCGCCACCGGCGCGCCGCAGGTCACCGGGCGGTATCTGAGCCAGAGCCAGGGGCGCGATGCGCTGGCCGGGGATGCCGACACGCTTTATTTGACCAAGGATGCGCGGGGCCCCTCGCTGGAGGAGCTGGCGCCGCAGGTCTTCGCGGAATTGCGGTGTCATGCGGCACTGATGCGAAAAAAGCTGCGCGAGGAAATGCAGGTCGAGTTCGTCATCGAGGATGGCAATCTGTATATCCTTGACGGGGTGCGGGTGGTGCGCTCCTCGCGCGCGGCGGTGCGCATTGCGGTGGCGCTGGCGCAGGACGGGATTATCAGCCGCGCCGAAGCGCTGATGCGGGTGCAGCCGCGCACGTTGACCGAATTGCTGCACCGCCAGGTCGATGTCGGGGCACGGCGCGACGTGATCGGGCGGGGGATCGCTGCGAGCCCCGGTGCGGCGACCGGGCGGATCGTCTTTTCCGCTGCCGAGGCACAGGCGGGGGCGGCGCGCGGCGAGGCCTGTATTCTCGTGCGTCAGGAGACCAGCCCGGAGGATATTCGCGGCATGCATGCGGCGCGCGCCGTGCTGACCGAACGCGGCGGCATCACCAGCCACGCGGCGGTGATCGGGCGCGGCATGGGGCTGCCCTGCGTCGTCGGGGCCTCGAGCCTGAGCATCAACCTGCCCAAACAGCAGCTTACCGCGCGCGACGGGCGCAGTTTCTCGGTCGGGGACGAGATCACCGTCGATGGCACCACGGGCGACGTGCTGGCCGGGGCGCCGGCGATGCAGGAGGCGGCGCTGGACGAGACGTTCCGCACCTTGATGGACTGGGCAGAAGAGGCGGCCGACATCGGCATCCGCGCCAATGCCGACACGCCCGCGGATGCGCAGACGGCGCGCAATTTCCATGCCCACGGGATCGGCCTGTGCCGCACCGAGCACATGTTCTTCGAGCCGGGCCGGCTGACCGTGATGCGCGAGATGATCTTTGCCGAGACCGGCGAGGACCGGCGCGCGGTGCTGGAGCGGCTGCTGCCGATGCAGCGCGAGGATTTCACCGAGCTGTTCAGGATCATGCAGGGCCAGCCGGTCTGCATCCGGCTGTTCGATCCGCCGCTGCACGAGTTCCTGCCGACCGACCGGACCGGGCAGCGCGAACTGGCCGAGGCGCTGGGTCTGCCGCTCTCCAGCGTCATGCGGCGGATCTATGCGATGAGCGAATACAACCCGATGCTTGGGCTGCGCGGTGTGCGGCTCGGGGTGACGGTGCCGGAGATCTACGAGATGCAGGCCCGGGCGATCTTCGAGGCGACGGTGGAGGCGAGCCGCGACGGGGAGCCTGTGGTGCCGGAGATCATGATTCCGCTGGTTTCGGCGCGCCGCGAGGTGGAGCTGGTCAAGACCTCCGTCGATGCCATTGCCGCAGCGGTGCGCAACGAGCGGGACGCGAGCTTCAATTATCGGCTCGGCGTGATGGTCGAGACCCCGCGCGCCACCCTGCGCGCTGCCGAGATCGCGCCGCATTGCGCCTTCCTCAGTTTCGGCACCAATGACCTGACGCAGATGACCTACGGGCTCAGCCGGGATGACGCGGGGCGTTTCATGTCGACATATGTGCAACAGGGGGTCTTCGAAGAGGATCCGTTCCATGTGCTTGACGTTGACGGTGTCGGGGAATTGCTGCAGATCGCTGCCGAACGGGGCCGCAGGGCACAACCGGGGATTACATTGTCGATCTGTGGGGAGCACGGCGGCAATCCCGAATCGATTGCCTTTTGCCGGGCGGCGGGATTCGATTATGTTTCCTGCTCGCCCTTTCGCGTACCGGTTGCACGGCTGGCAGCGGCACAACTGGCCATTTCGGACCAGATCGGCCTAAAGCCCTTGTAAGCATCGCAATATGTTGTAATGGTGCGCGTCATTCCGCGTAAAACCCGGGCTCGGGTTTACGTCAGGCGTTATGTTGTTTAATCGGCCCGGAGCTGCAATAACATAACGAGGCGCGACATGCGTTTGTTCCGGAATTATCACTTGGCGCTTCTGCTCGCGCTGACCACGACATTTCCTCTGACCGCTCAAGCCAATTCCCAGAAAGCTATTGATCTGGCCCGGGTCGAAACCAACGGGCTGAAATCCGCGGGCGGCGCCCGCCTGCAACAGATGATCGCGCAACCCGCCTCGGCAAATGCGACCGAAGTGAAATTCTCCAAGGGCTGGCTTGACCAGC
Source organism: Sulfitobacter aestuarii (assembly GCF_042685005.1). NCBI lineage: Bacteria > Pseudomonadati > Pseudomonadota > Alphaproteobacteria > Rhodobacterales > Roseobacteraceae > Sulfitobacter > Sulfitobacter aestuarii. Next base: position 101,701 of record NZ_JBHUMP010000002.1, read on the forward strand.
AGCCGCGCGCCGAAGGCGGTTCGCAGCTCAACTGCCTTGCGGAAGCGCTCTATTTCGAAGCCCGCGGCGAGACCGTCAAGGGGCAGTTCGCCGTCGCCGAGGTGATCCTCAACCGCGTCAAGAGCAAGCGCTTTCCCGGCACGCTCTGCGATGTGATCAACCAGGGGACCGGGCGCAAGTACCAGTGTCAGTTCACCTATACCTGCGATGGCCACAAGGAGATCATCGCCGAGCCCAAGGCCTTCTCTCGCGTGTCCAAGGTGGCCCGTGCCGCGATCGACGGCCAGGCTCCCAAGCTGACCGACGGGGCGACCCATTATCACACCACCGCCGTCAACCCGCGTTGGGCCAAGGTGTTCACCCGCACGACGCGGATCGGCCAGCATCTGTTCTATCGCTCCGGGGTGCGGACAGCGTCGAACTGAGGCATTTTCTGGTGCTGGTCAGTGGGGGCTGGCTTTGCTAGGAAGTGCGCAAACGGCTGAGAGTTTGGTCGTCCAAACCGAGATCAGAGGCCGATTGCCATGTCCGATGAAACCCGCCTTGCCTTCGCGCATCCTTCCGAACGGGCCGCTGCCATGGCCGGCAGCGCGCCGCTGGACCGCATCTCGCTGCGCGATCACATCGTCGAAGTGGAGATCGGTGCCTTTCAGTCCGAACGCGGGGTCACCCAGCGGATCTGCTTCAACGTGGTGGTCGAGGTCGAGCCCCTGACCGGGCCGATCGACGATGATGTGGACCGGATCCTGAGCTATGACCGGGTCACCGAGGCGATCGCCCATGAGCTCGCCGACGAGCGGCTCAACCTTCTCGAAACGCTGGCGGCGCGGATCGCCGAGCGGATCCTGCTCGAACCGCAGGCGATTCGGGTCTTCGTACGGATCGAGAAGCTCGACCGCGGCCCCGGCGCGCTTGGCGTCGAGATCGTGCGCGCCCAGGACGGCGCGCCGCCGCCCGAGGCCAATACCGCGCTCAATCCCGAGATCGTCTTTCTCGACAATGCGGCCATTGATGCTCCGCATCTGAAATCCTGGCTCGATCAGCTCGAAGCGTCGGGGCGGCCGCTGGTGCTTTGTGTCGGCGCGCCGGACCTGCCTGCGCCGCGGCTCGCCCACAAGATGGCGCAGCGCCGTATCGACCTGCTGGCGATCGAGCAGAATGCCTGGGTGCTGGCTTCCAAGGATGACCGTTGCGTCGTGGTCGAGACCCGGACCGAGCTCGACTGGGCGATGAAGAACGGCCAGACCTGCGTCTGGGCGCCGTCCAAGATCGTGCTCGATTCGGTCGAGGCACCCTCGGTGCAGCCGGGCGATGCGCTGGCGCTGGCAGCATGGTTCGCCGCGACCTTCTCGGCGCAGGAAATGCTGGTGATCGGCGCGACCCGACCCGAGGATGCCTCGGTGCCGCTGCGCATCGTCTCGCCGGATGAAGTCAAGCTTTCCCTGGGCCGATGACGCTTTACTACCGACCGCTGGTTCAAACCGGCCCGGCGATGCCACCGGGTGCTGCGCCGCTCGCCGGGGGCTGGGGCTGGTTCACCACGCTCGAAGTGCTGGAACGCGGCGGCGCGCCGCGGTTCATCGACGCCTCCGATCTGCCGACAGACGTCGCGGACCGGCTCTGCACGCCGCGTCCTGCGATTGCGGGGTTGGACCTCGCAGAGCCGCGGGTGATGGGCATTCTCAATGCCACGCCGGACAGTTTTTCCGACGGCGGTCGCCATGAACGCGCGGGCGATGCGGTAAAGGGCGGGCTGGCGATGATCGCGCAGGGCGTCGATCTGCTGGACGTGGGCGGGGAATCGACCCGGCCGGGCTCCGCCGCGGTGCCGGTCGAGGAGGAGATCGCCCGGGTCGTGCCGGTGATCGCCGGTCTGCGCGCCGCGGGGGCGGAATGTGTCATCTCCATCGACACGCGCAAGATGGCGGTGGCGCGGGTCGCCGCGCAAGCCGGGGCCGATCTGGTCAACGACGTGGCCGGTTTCGCCTTCGACCCGGCTCTGGCGCCTTTCTGCGCGGAGGCGGGTCTGCCGGTCTGCGTGATGCATGCGCAGGGAGAGCCAGAGACGATGCAGCGCGATCCGCGCTATGATGACGTCGTGCTCGATGTCTATGATCATCTTGCGGAGCGGATCGCAGCGCTTGAGGCCGCGGGAATCGACCGCGCGCGGATCATCGCCGATCCCGGCATCGGCTTCGGCAAGACCCAGGCCCATAACCTCGCATTGCTCGGGCGTCTGGGCCTGTTCCATGGGCTAGGCGTGCCGCTGCTGCTCGGTGCCTCGCGCAAGCGGTTCATCGGCACCATCGGCGGGGCGCCAGAAGCGCGCGACCGTGGCCCCGGTTCCATCGGTGTGGCGCTGGCCGGGCTGGCGCAAGGCGTGCAGTTTCTGCGCGTGCATGACGTGGGTGAAACGATACAGGCAATCAAGCTGTGGCGTGCGGCCATGGCAGGGAGTATTTCATGAGCAAGTTATTTGGTACCGACGGGGTGCGTGGCACCGCGAATATCTATCCGATGACCGCCGAGATGGCGTTGCGCATCGGCGCCGCCGTGGGGCGGTATTTCAGCCGGGAGGGCTCGGGCGTGCACCGGGTGGTGATCGGCAAGGACACGCGGCTGTCGGGCTATATGTTCGAGAATGCGCTGACCGCCGGTCTGACCAGTACCGGGATGAACGTGCTGCTGCTCGGTCCCGTGCCGACACCGGCTGTGGGGCTCTTGACGCGTTCGATGCGCGCCGATCTCGGTGTGATGATCTCCGCCAGCCACAACCCGGCGGATGACAACGGGATCAAGTTCTTCGGGCCTGATGGTTTCAAGCTTTCCGACCGGGTCGAGGCCGAGATCGAAGCGCTCGTCGCCGAGGGGGTGGCGCCGACCAGCGCCGCCACGATCGGGCGGGCCAAGCGGATCGATGACGGGCGGTTTCGCTATGTCGAACGGGTAAAATCTTCCTTCCCGCGGCAGATGCGGCTCGACGGGCTGAAGGTGGTGATCGACTGCGCCAATGGTGCTGCGCACCGGGTGGCGCCGGAGACGCTCTGGGAGCTGGGCGCCGAGGTGATCCCGGTCGGGGTGAGCCCTGACGGGCTCAACATCAACCGCGATTGCGGCTCGACCCATCCGCGGGCCGCGGCCGAGACGGTGGTGGCGCATGGCGCCGACGTGGGGATCTGTCTGGATGGTGACGCGGACCGGGTGATCCTGCTCGACGAGAACGGCAGGGTCGGGGACGGCGATCAGTTCATGGCGCTGATGGCGGCGCGCTGGGCTGAGGAGGAGCGGCTGGCGGGCAAGGCGCTGGTGGCCACGGTAATGAGCAATCTCGGGCTGGAGCATTTCCTCGAAAGCCGTGGCCTGCGGCTGGAACGTACGGCGGTGGGGGATCGCTACGTGGTCGAGCGGATGCGCGCGGAAGGCTATAACCTTGGCGGGGAGCAATCGGGGCATATCGTGATGAGCGATTATGCCACGACCGGCGACGGGTTGATGGCCGGGCTGCAGTTCCTCGCCGAGATGGTACGCTCCGGGCGGCCGTCCTCGGAGCTGCTGCACCAGTTCGACCCGGTGCCGCAATTGCTCAAGAACGTGCGATTCGCCAGTGGGCAGGTGCCGCTGGAGGATGCGCAGGTACAGGCCGCAATCCGCCAGGCGGAGGCCGATCTTGCCTCCGGCGGTCGGCTGCTGATCCGCAAGTCCGGCACCGAGCCGTTGGTGCGGGTCATGGCCGAGCATGAGGATGCGGCCCTGATGGAACGCGCGGTGAATGACGTTTGCGCGGCGGTGGATGCGGCGGTCGCGGCGCCCTGACGCGGGGGTGGCATCCGGGTTTGAGCTCGGATGCCTCCGGCGGAGATATCTCGGGTCAGAAGAAGCCGCGCCCTGGCATATGCCCTATCCGGCCGGGCGGCGTCGGCGGCGGGCGAAGAGGCGGCGCAGGGCGCCGAACTGGCTGGTGGCGACGCCGAGCAGGATCAGCGCCATGGCCCAGATCAGCGAGGGCGGCAGCGGTTCGCCGAGCAGCAGCGCGCCGAGCAGGACCGACCAGACCGGTACCTGGTAATTGACCAGGCTCATGAAAACCGGCCCGGCGCTGCGCACCACCAGCACGCGCAGGAAATTGGCCGCCGCCGTCGGGATGAGGCCGAGGAAGGCCAGCACCAGCAGGATCTTCGGGGAGGGCAGCGGCGGCGAGCCTTCGACGGCCAGGGCCAGCGGCACGCTCAGGCAGGCACCGACGATCAGCACGATCGTGGAAAGGCCGATCGGGTCGATCCGGGGCAGGCGGCGCATCAGGATGGAGCCGATCGCATAGCAGGTTGCGGCGGCGACACAGGCCAGTCGGCCGGGTGTGTCATGCAGGGTGCCGGTGCTTTCGAAGGCCTGACCGCCGATCAGCATCACCACGCCGCAGAATCCGATCAGGAAGCCGATGCCGCGGCGCAGGGTCAGGCGTTCGCCGGGGACCAGAAAATGCGCCAGCGGCAGGATGATCAGCGCCACCGAGGCCATCGAGACCCCGGCAAAGCCGGATGTGACATATTGCTGGCCCCAGGCCAGCAGCGCGAAGGGCAGGGTGGTGCTGATCGTGCCGATGCTCAGCAGGGCCGCCACATCGCCCTTGCCGGGACGCGACTCGAACAGCGGCAGCCCACGCGCGCTCCAGATTGCCAGCATCACCACAGCGGCGAATCCAATGCGCGCGGCGGCGAGCCAGAACGGGGTGATGCCGGTCAGCGCGACTTCGGTGACCAGAAAGGTGCCGCCCCAGGTGAAGCCGAGCAGGGCGATCATCAGCCAGCTTTTCGCGGTGATCCGTGGTCTGCCGCCCATAACATGTCCTTTTCAGCGAAAAGACCCCGGCACAGGGCCGGGGTCAATCAGGATCGCTCCGCAAACAGGTCGGAGCCTATGTTTTGCGAGGCCTCAGTTCTTGGCCTTGTCGACCATCTTGCCTGCGGAGATCCAGGGCATCATTTCGCGCAGCTTGGCACCGACCTGTTCGATCTGGTGCTCGTCGTTCATCCGGCGGGTGCCTTTGAAGAACGGCTGGCCGACGGCGTTTTCCTGCATGAAATCACGCACGAACTTGCCGGTCTGGATGTCGGTCAGGATGTCCTTCATGCGCTTCTTGGTCTCGTCATAGGGCAGTACGCGCGGACCGGATACATATTCGCCGTATTCCGCGGTGTTGGAGATCGAGTAGTTCATGTTGGCGATGCCGCCTTCGTAGATCAGGTCGACGATCAGCTTCACCTCGTGGAGACATTCGAAATAGGCCATCTCCGGCGCATAGCCCGCTTCGACCAGCGTTTCGAAACCGGCGCGGATCAGCTCGACCAGACCGCCGCAGAGAACCGCCTGCTCGCCGAAGAGGTCGGTTTCGCATTCTTCGCGGAAGTTGGTCTCGATGATGCCGGAGCGGCCGCCGCCGATGGCGGAGCAATAGGAGAGGCCGATTTCCAGCGCCTTGCCGGAGGCGTCGCGGTCCACCGCGACGAGGCAGGGCACGCCGCCACCCTTGGTGTATTCGCCGCGCACCGTGTGGCCAGGGCCCTTGGGTGCCATCATGATGACGTCGACGCCTTCTTTCGGCTCGATCAGGCCGAAGTGGACGTTCAGACCGTGGGCGAATGCGATGGCGGCGCCTTCGCGGATGTTGTCATGCACGTATTTCTTGTAGGTCTCGGCCTGAAGTTCATCGGGCATGGTGAACATGATCAGGTCGGCCCAGGCCGCTGCTTCGGCGATGCCCATGACCTTGAGACCTTCGCCTTCGGCCTTGGCGGCGGAGGCGGAACCTTCGCGCAGGGCCACGACGAGGTTCTTGGCACCGGAATCGCGCAGGTTGAGTGCATGGGCATGGCCCTGGCTGCCATAGCCGAGGATCGCGACCTTCTTGTCCTTGATCAGGTTCACGTCGCAGTCACGGTCGTAATAAACGCGCATTGGGGCGTCCTTTCTTGCTTGAGGCTGTCTTGGGAGGCACCTTAACGGCTGTCTTGCGGTTTGACAGGGTTGGATTTGGAGTATTTGCGGCATAGAGAAGAAGGATCATTCGCAATATTGTCGGGAGATGATAAAATCATGCTTGATGATGCGGATCGCCGGATCCTGCGCTATTGGCAGGCGGAGCCGAGTCTGACCCCCGGTGATCTGGCCGAGCGCTGCGGCATGACACCGGGCAAGGTAGCGCGGCGGATCGCGCGGCTGCAGGATCAGGGGATCCTGCGCGGGATCGGCGCGGTGATCGACTGGAGGGCGCTGGGGTATGCGGTGGAAGTGTCCCTGCGGATCACGCTCGACAAGACCCAGTCCAATGCCTTTGACATGTTCATGGCCGAGGCGCGCAAGGTGCCGGAAGTGATCGAGATGCAGACTTTCCTGGGGCGGGTCGATCTGCGGCTCTCGGTGATCGCGCGGGACATGGCGCATTATCAGGAGATCTATCGCGCGAGGATCCTGACGCTGCCGCATATCGCCGATATCGAACCGCTGATGCATCTGGGGCGGATCAAGAGTGACGAGGTGCTGCCGCTATGATCGAGCTGGATGATATCGACCGGGGGCTGATCCGGGCGTTGGCGCGGGACGCGGCGCAATCGGCCAGTGCCTTGGGGCGGCGGTTCGATCTGTCCCAGCCCGCCACCTGGCGCCGGATCCGGCGGCTCGAGCAGGCCGGGGTGATCCGGGGACGGCAGCTGCGGCTGGATGCGGAGAAGCTCGGTTTTGGGGTGACGGTGTTTCTCGGGGTGAAGCTGGCGCTGAAGGGCCGGGTGAGCCTGGAGGATTTCGAGCGCGCGGTGGTGGCGATTCCGGAGGTGCAGAGTGTCGAGCATATTCTCGGGCTCTATGATTACCGGCTGCGGGTGGTGGCGCGCGATGTGGCGGATTTCGAGCGGGTTCTGCGGCGGCGGATCATGACGCTGCCGGGGGCGGGCGAGGTCGAGGCCAATGTGCTGCTCAGCGAAGAGCGCCTGCCGGGACCGCTTTAGCCGATCACGGGTTGCGCCGCGTCGGGGGATTGGCTGATATGGCGCCAACCTTAATTTGCCGGAGCAGAAGAGATGAGCAAGGTCGATCCCGATGGGCTGATGGAATTTTCGGTGGTGTTCACCGATCGGTCGCTGAACCACATGTCGCAGAGTTTCCAGCAGGTGATGCGCGACATTTCCGGGCTGTTGAAAGAGGTCTATAATGCCGAGGCGGTGGCACTGGTGCCCGGCGGCGGCACCTATGGCATGGAAGCCGTGGCGCGGCAGTTCGCGCGCAATGGCGATGTGCTGGTGGTGCGCAATGGCTGGTTCTCCTATCGCTGGAGCCAGATCATCGAGACCGGCGGGCTGACCAAATCCGCGCAGGTGATGAAGGCGCGTCCCGAGGGCAACGGCAGCCCGGCGCCCTTTGCGCCCGCGCCGATCGAGGAGGTCGTGGCGGCGATTCGCGAGCAGCAGCCCGACGTGGTCTTTGCCCCGCATGTAGAGACCAGCGCCGGGGTGATCCTGCCCGATGACTACATCGCCGAGATGGCGACGGCGGCGCGTGACGTCGGCGCGCTGATGGTGCTGGATTGCATCGCCTCGGGCTGTGCCTGGATCGACATGAAGGCGCTCGGTGTCGATGTGCTGATCTCGGCGCCGCAGAAGGGTTGGAGCGCCTCGCCCTCTGCCGGGCTGGTGATGCTGTCGGAACGCGCCGAGGCGCGGCTGGCGGAAACCCAGTCGGATTCCTTCTCGATGGATCTCGGCAAGTGGCGCGCGATCATGAAAGCCTATGAAGATGGCGGTCATGCCTATCATGCAACCATGCCGACCGACGCGCTGCGCGGCTTCCGCGATACCATGCTGGAGACCAAGGAATACGGCTTTGCGCGGTTGAAAGAGGCGCAGTGGCGTCTGGGCGATGGTGTGCGGCAGATGTTGAAGGCCAAGGGCGTGACCTCGGTCGCCGCCGAAGGGTTCGGCGCGCCGGGCGTGGTGGTCAGCTATACCAGCGATCCTGACGTGAAGAGTGGCAAGGCCTTCGCGGCCCATGGGATGCAGATTGCTGCCGGTGTACCGCTGCAGGTCGGCGAGCCGGATAATTTCAGCACCTTCCGGCTCGGGCTCTTCGGGCTCGACAAGCTTTATGATGTGGACGCGACCCTGGCGCGGCTGAAATCGGTGCTCGACAAGGTGCTTTGAGCTCCATCGGGCGGGCCGCGGGAAGCCGCGGCCCGTTCAGCGGGTGCCGAGGCCCATCTGCATCAGCATCTTGCGCAGCGGCGTGAGCCGGTGCAGCGCGTTGAGCCCCATCGCGCGGGCGTCGCGGGCCAGGGGCGAACTGGCCTGGCTGGCGCGGTTCAGCAGGTCGATGCCGCGCACCCGCATCAGGATATCGGGGTGGCGAGCCTTGTGATAGGCGTCGAGCATCACCGCATCGCCCATGCTGTCGCGGTTGTCCCGCGCCAGATCGCGCAGGGTTGCGAGATCGCTGAGGCTCATGTTCAGCCCCTGCGCGCCGATGGGCGGCACAACATGGGCGGCTTCGGCGATCAGCGCCAGACGTTCGCCCGAGAGCCGCTCGGCGTGCTGGCCGATGATCGGCCAGAGGGCGCGGCGGCTGGCCAAGGTCAGCGGTCCGTAGAGGTGGCAGCTGCGCGCGCTCATTTCGGCTTCGAAAGCTTCTGTATCCAGCGTCAGCCGGGCCTGGCTTGCCGGACCGGCATCCATCCAGACCACCGCCGAGCAGGGCAGCCCGTCACGGTCGGGCAGCGGCACCAGGGTGAAGGGGCCGCCGCAGCGGTGGATCTCGGTCGAGACATTGTCATGCGGCACCGGGTGGGTCACGGCGAAGGCCAGCGCCTTCTGGCCGTAGCGCCGTGTGGTCACCCCGATCCCGGCGGCCTGGCGCATCGGGCTGTCGCGGCCGTCGGCGGCAATCACCAGTTTCGCCTGCAGGCGGCTGCCGTCGCTCAGCCCGACGCGCGCCATGGCGCTGCGGGTGAACAGGCTGGTGCTGGCCATGCCGGGGCGGAAATCGACATTGGGCAATGTGGCGAGCCGGGCCAGCAATTCGCGGCGCAGCAGCCAGTTCGGGAAATTCCAGCCGAAGGGGTGCTCGGAGATATCGGCGGCGTCGAATTCTCGCAGGGTGCGCGGGCCTGCCTCCTCGCTGCCGACATCGACGATGCGCATGATCTGCAGCGGCGCGGCATGGGGGGCGAGGCGCTCCCAGAGTCCGGCCTCCTCCAGAAGCGCGCGCGCCGGTTGCAGCAGCGCGGTCGAGCGCATGTCGGCGCCGGTCGCCGTGGCATCGGTGACCGGCGCGGTCGGGTCGAGACAGATCACCGAGAAACCGGCGCTGCCGAAGACCGCCGCCGCGGTCAGCCCGGCGATGCCGCCGCCGGAGATCAGGATATCGCAATCATATGTCATGGCGGGGATCTAGGGCAGGAGCCGGGCAAGGAAACCGCCCAGGTCATCGGTGTGATATTGCACATGCGCGCCGGGATCGCGCAGCGCCGCCACATGGACGGTACGCATGCCCATGGCATGGGGCGCGGCGAGGTTGCGTGGATCGTCCTCGAACATCGCACCGACCAGGGGGTCGAGCCCGTCGGCACCGAACACCCTGTCAAAGGCGGCCTGCTCGGGCTTGGGCAGGAAACCGGCATGTTCGACGCCATAGACGGCATCGAAGAGGTTGGACAGACCGCGCGCCGCCAGCACCCTTTCGGCATAGGGCGCGCAGCCGTTGGTATAGACGATCCGCCGCCCCGGCAGGGCGCGGAGCCGCGCGGCAAGTTCGGGGTCCGGGGTCAGGCTGTCCATGGAGATGTCGTGGACATGATCGAGATACGGGCCGGGATCGACGCCATGCTCGCGCATCAGCCCCGCCAGCGTGGTGCCGTAGCTTTGCCAGTAGTGGCTGCGCAGGCGGTCGGCCTCGGCGCGCTCGACCTTCAATGTATCCATCACCCAAGCGGTCATCCGCACCTCGATCAGATCGAAGAGTCGCGCGCTCGGCGGATAGAGCGTGTTGTCGAGGTCAAAGACCCAGGAACGGACGTGGGAGAAGGCATCGCGTGGCATGACACCTAGCTAGGGCCAACACGCGACGCGTGCAAGGTCGTGGGCTTGCGCAAATGGACGCGGGCAGTAAGGTGGCGCGAGTTAAGGGAAGAGAACGCATGACCACCACAAAATCCGGCACGACCGATGCCTATACGCTGATTCTGGAAGCCATCGACGTCGGTATCTATCGTCCCGGTGACCGGCTGGTGGAAAGCGAGCTGGCCGAGCGTTTCGGCGTGTCCCGCACCCCGGTGCGCGAAGCGTTGCAGCGGCTCGAGACGCAATCGCTGCTGAGCCGCGACGGCCGCAGCCTGATCGTCGCCTCGCTCGATCACAACCAGATGGCCGAGCTCTATGTGGTGCGCGGCGCGCTGGAGGGGCTGGCGGCGCGGCTGGCGGCGCGTCATGCCACTGCCGAGGAGGTGCGGGTGCTGCGCGAGATGGTCGAGATGGACAATGAGCTGGCCGACAATCCGGCAGCCCTGTCCCGTGCCAACCGGCGGTTTCACAAGCAGATCCACCTCGCCTCGCACAACCGCTACCTGGTGCAGCAGCTCGACCTCGTGCATCGGTCGATGGCGCTGATGGCGACGACCTCGCTGGCGGTAGAGGGACGTGGGCCGATCGCGCAGGCCGAGCATGACCAAATCGTGCGGATGATCGAGGCGCGCGACGAGGCCGGGGCGGATGAGGCGCTGCGTACACATATCTCGGTCGCCTTCATGACGCGGCTGAAACAGGAAGCGGCGGAGCGCGAGGCGGAAGAGCAGGAAAAGCAGTATTGATCCGGGTCTGTCGGCGGATCAGCGGGTTTCCTTGCTGATGCCGTGTTCGGTCTTGTCCCAGTAGAACGGGCAGGTGACGAATTCCTGCAGCGCCTTGAGTGCTGCCAACGCGCCGAGCAGGAAATAGAACGGCAGGGTGAAGACCCAGCCGAGCAGGTGCGGACGTCCGAGCCGGGTCAACGCGCACAGGGACAGGCTCAGGTTCAGCACCTCGGCGGCGAGAAAGAACCCGGCCATCGCCCACATCGCCTCGTTGCCCAGTGTCTGCGCCACCGGATGGGCGATGCCGAACAGGGTCAGCCAGAAGGACCAGAGCAGCGGTGCGCAGGTGAATTGCGAGAAGGTCGCCAGCAGCAGCGTCTGCACGCCCAGAAAGCGCAGCGGCCCGAGATCTGCCCATAACCGGCGCGGCGCGCGCATATGGACGCACCAGGTGATCAGGAAGCCCTTGAGCCAGCGCGACCGCTGACGCACCCAGGGCCAGGCCCGGCAATTGGCTTCCTCATAGGTTACCGTGTCGATCAGCTCGGTGACGTAGCCCTGCCGTGCCAGGCGGATGCCGAGATCGGCATCCTCCGTGACGTTATGCGCATCCCAGCCGCCGAGGCTTTCGAGGATCGCGCGGCGAAAGAACAATGTCGTCCCGCCGAGCGGCAGGACCAGGCCGAGCCGCGCGACGCCGGGCAGGATCATCCGCCACCAGGTCGCGTATTCGATGGTGAAACAGCGCGACATCCAGTTGCTCGTGCAATTGTAGTAATCGAGCGCGCCCTGCAGGCAGGCGACATGGGGCGGTGCCTGCTGGAACCGGGAGACGACCTTTTCGATCTGGTCGTGCTCCGGCGCGTCCTCTGCATCCCAGACCCCGACGATGCTGCCGCGGCAGAAATCGAGCGCGTAGTTCAGCGCGCGGGGCTTGGTGGTCAGCCGGTTGGCTTCCGGCACTTCGATGACGCTGATCCAGTCGGGCAGGGCGGTGCGCGCCAGCGTCTGCCGGGTGATCGCATCGCCCGCTTCCAGCACCAGCACCACGTCGAGAAGAGACTTGGGATAGGTCAGCCGGGCAAGCCGCGCCACCAGCGCATCGGCGATGTCCTCTTCCTTCAGCAAGGGTACGAGGACCGAGACCCGGGGCAGGCGGAACGGCGTGCAGACCGCGGGCGGCGAGATCTGCGGCAACGGGCGCAGCGCGCCTGCGCGCAGCTGCGAGACCAGCGCGGCGGCTTTCAGCGCCGTGGTCATCAACAGGGTCGCGAAGGCCCAGAGCATGGCGAGGGTCAGGCTCCAAAGCGGCGCCAGCAGGAGCGCCATTGCGAGAGCGGCAAGCATGATGAGGCCGCCGGACAATCGGCGTTTCGAGGCGATGTCCCAGCCGCGGCAACTGGCCTCGGCAGGGACCCGCAGGGCAGCGCGGCAGGCCAGTTCCTGACCATAGAGGCGGCTGATCTCTGCGCCGATCTGGCTGTCCTCGGCAATGACGGGATAGATCCGCCCCGGATCGGCTCCGAGGGAGGTGCGCAGCTGCGCGATGAGATCGGGGCGGCTGGTGGCGACGAGGAGCATCTCGCCGATGCGCAGCCAGGGCACCAGTCGCAGGCGCAGGCAGAGATCGACCGGGATCAGTCGGGCGATGTCGCGCGGCGGCGGGCTGCGCGCAAGATCGACGAGCTGTGCGCAATGCTGGCGCGACAGGACGCCGAGCATTTCGGGACGCGACAGCAGGCCCTGTCCGACGAGGATTTCCCCGAGCGGCGCGTCGATGCGGCTTTGCTGGGTGAGCGCATGATCGAGGTCGGCCGGGCGGATCAGCCCTTCGGCGAGCAGCCAGTCGCCGAACCTGCGATGCGGCGGAGGCGGCGTCGCGGCGCGGGCCCTGTCGATCTGCAAGGAGAGATTGCTCATGATGCGCCACGTTCTGTTGTGCGATTGCGAACAGAATGTGGCGCGACATGGTTAAGCCCCGGTTAACGGCAACCGGCGGAGACGATGGGGCTCAGGCCGGAACTCGGGCTGCCATGGCTTCGGCGAAACGCTCGAACAGGTAATAGCTGTCCTGCGGACCGGGGCTTGCCTCCGGGTGGTGCTGCACCGACCAGACCGGGCGGCCATCGACGCGGATGCCGCAGTTGGACCCGTCAAAGAGCGAGACATGGGTTTCGATCACGCCCTCGGGCAGGGTTTGTGCATCGACCGCGAAACCGTGGTTCATCGAGGTGATCTCGACCTTGCCGGTATCGCGGTCCTTGACCGGATGGTTGGCGCCGTGATGACCATGGCTCATCTTGGTGGTCTGCGCGCCGAGCGCCAGTGCCAGCATCTGGTGGCCAAGGCAGATGCCGAAGACCGGCAGGTCGGTCTTGTCGAGCACATCGCGGATCATCGGCACCGCATAGGCGCCGGTCGCCGCCGGATCGCCCGGACCGTTGGAAAGGAACACACCGTCGGGCTGATGCGCCATGATGTCCTCATAGGTGGCCGTGGCCGGCAGGACCGTCACCTCGCAGCCCGCCGAGGCCAGGCAGCGCAGGATATTGCGCTTGGCGCCGTAATCCACCGCGACGACCTTGTGCTTGGCTTGCGTCTGCTCGGCATGGCCCTTGGGCCAGGCCCACCGCATCTCGTTCCAGCGGTAGCTCTGGGCGCAGGTCACGTCCTTGGCAAGGTCCATGCCTTCGAGACCGGCAAAGCCGCGCGCCCTGGCGACCAGCGCCTCCACGTCAAAATTGCCCTCCGGATCATGGGCCAGCGCGGCATGGGGCGCGCCCTGTTGACGGATCGCCCGGGTCAGGCGGCGGGTGTCGATGCCGCCGATGGCGATGCGCCCGCGTGCCGCCAGCCAGTTCGACAGCGGCTGCACGTTGCGCCAGCTGCTCGGGTCGGTCGGCATCCATTTGACCACCATACCCGCGGCGACCGGATCGCCGGTCTCGTCATCCTCGGGATTGGTGCCGACATTGCCGATATGCGGGAAGGTGAAGGTGACGATCTGCCCGGCGTAGGACGGATCGGTCATGATTTCCTGATAGCCGGTCATCGCGGTGTTGAAGCACAATTCGGCGACGGTTTCCCCGGTGGCGCCGAAGCCCGTACCGTAGAATATCGACCCGTCCGCGAGGACGAGGCAGGCGGTCGGGCGGGGGTGAGCGGGCGCGGGCATGGGGCAGCCTCCAGCAGGATGTGGGTGGATAAACGGGGGCAACCTAATCCTGCGGGCAGGGAGGGTCAAGACATTGCGCGAAATGAGATTTCCTTGTCTGTCAATGATTTACCGCAGGTTGCCCCCCATTGCGCGCGGCGGAGTGAAACGGTAAGGTCCAAGCCTCACGCTGCCAGAAGGATGTTTTCCTGCCATGACTTTGCGCCTCCGCATTTCCGATGCCCTGAAACAGGCCATGAAGGACAAGGACGCCGACCGTCTGTCGACCCTGCGCCTGATCAATGCCGCGATCAAGGACAAGGACATCGCCGCCCGCGCCACCGCCAACGAGGAGGGCGTCGGGGAAGACGAGGTGCTGGCGATCCTCGGCAAGATGGCCAAGCAGCGGATGGAATCGGCCCGCGCCTATGAGGAGGGTGGACGGCTCGACCTCGCGGATCGCGAGCGCGAGGAAATCACGGTGATCGAGGAATTCCTGCCACGCCAGCTCGACGCGCGGGAAGAGGCGGCGGCGGTCGATGCGGCGATCGCCGAGATCGGTGCCACGTCGATCCGGGACATGGGCAAGGTGATCGGGCTGCTCAAGGGCAAATATACCGGACGCATGGATTTCGCGAAGGTCGGGCCGATGGTCAAGGAACGGCTGAGCGGCGGCTGACGCCGGAGCGCGCCCGGCGATCGGGCGGCGCGCGCAGGTCAGGCGCCGGGGGCTGTCTGCCCCCGGACCCCCGAAGGTATTTGTGGTCAGAAGAAGGCGGCGGCCTCAAGGGCGCAAATGGCGCTGCAGATCCTCGAAGAGGGCGATGCGCTCTTCCTCGCTGAGGAAGGCGCCGATCTCGACCTCGCGGCCCTCGCCGCGCAGGGTGACGTAATGCGGCACCGGGCCGTCCTCTTCGTATTTATGCACCGTGACCCAGTATCGGTTGCATTGCCAAGTCTTCAGCGACCCGTCGGGGGCGCGCTGGCTGAGACGGGCCTGGTCCGCGTCGAGCGTCAGGATTTCCTCGATCTGCCGGGCGTGCCGGTTGCGCCGCAGCGCGTAATAGATGCCACCGACCGCCATCAGCACAAAGGGCAGCAGCCCCCAGAGCAGCACGGTGCCGAGCAGCGCCAGCACCGGGATCAGGATCAGGATGAACGTGGCGAGGATGAACCCCGCGAACCCGCGGGGTGGCAGGGATTGATGGGGCCAGAGGCGCATCTCCTGTCGGGCGGCGCGTGGCGGGGTGATCCAGTGATAGGGCATGGGGCGGTCCGGGGCTTGTGAACCCGCGAGAAGGGGCGCCGGTGCTGCGCTCGTTTCCGGAGGCCGCCCCGGGGCCGGGGCGGCCGGCAGGATCAGCCGTCGTATTCGACGAGCAGGTCCTTGGCGTCGATCTGGGTGCCGGCCTGTACATGCACGGTCTTGATCACCGCGTCGGTCTCCGCATGGATGCCGGTCTCCATCTTCATGGCCTCAATGGTCAGCAGCAGGTCGCCTTTCTTGACCTTTTGCCCGGCCTGGGCCGCGATCGAGGCGACGACGCCGGGCATCGGCGCGCCGACATGGGCCTCGTTGCCGCTCTCCGCTTTCGGGCGCTGGGCGGTGGTGGCCTTGACCAGACGGTTCGGCACCCGGATCGTGCGGGGCTGGCCGTTGAGTTCGAAGAACACCTTGACCTCACCGTCTTCGCCGGTCTCGCTGGTGGTCTGCATGCGGATTTCCAGCGTCTTGCCGGGGTCGATCTCGGCTGCGATCTCCTCGCCCGGTTCCATGCCGTAGAAGAAGCTGCGGGTCGGGAGGCTCCGGACCGGGCCGTATTGGCGGTGGCGGCCCATGTAATCGAGGAAGACCTTGGGATACATCAGGTAGCCGCAGAGATCCTCGTCGTCGATGGCACGGCCTTCGAGCTCCTTTGACAGCTCCGCGCGGGTCGCTTCCAGATCGACCGGCGGCAGATGCTTGCCGGGGCGTTCGAGATTGGGTTTCTCACCTTTCAGCACCTTGTCAAGGATCGGCTTGGGGAAGCCGCCGGGGGGCTGGCCGAGATTGCCGCGCATCATGTCGATCACCGAGTCGGGGAAGGCGACATCGACATTCGGATCTTCGACCTGGGCGCGGGAGAGGTTCTGGCTGACCATCATCAGGGCCATGTCCCCGACCACCTTGCTCGAGGGCGTGACCTTGACGATGTCGCCGAACATCTGGTTCACATCGGCATAGGTGCGCGCCACTTCGGGCCAGCGTTCGGCGAGGCCGAGGGAGGCGGCCTGGGCCTTGAGGTTGGTGAATTGCCCGCCCGGCATCTCGTGGAGGTAGACCTCCGAAGAGGGCGCCTGCATGCCGGTTTCGAAGGCTCCGTATTGGCTGCGCACCGTTTCCCAGTAATCGGAGATCTCGCGGACCGCCTTCATGTCAAGCCCGGTGTCGCGATCGGTGTGGCGCAGCGCCTCGACCACCGAGCCGAGGGTGGCCTGGGAGGTGTTGCCGGAGAGCGCATCCATCGCGCAATCCACCGCATCGACCCCCGCTTCGGAGGCGGCGAGGATGGTGGCGCTGGCAATGCCGGCGGTGTCATGGGTGTGGAAATGGATCGGCAGGCCGACCTCGGATTTCAGCGCCTTGATCAGCACCCTGGCCTGGGCCGGTTTCAGCAGGCCGGCCATGTCCTTGAGTCCGAGCACATGGGCACCGGCGGCCTTCAGCTCCTTGCCCATCTTGACATAATATTTGAGGTCGTATTTGGCGCGGTCGGGATCGAAGATATCGCCGGTATAGCAGATCGTGCCTTCGCAGACCTTGCCGGCGTCGATCACCGCATCCATGGCGACGCGCATGTTTTCGACCCAGTTCAGGCTGTCAAAGACCCGGAACACGTCGACCCCGGTCTTGGCGGCGGTTTCGACGAATTTCTGCACCACGTTGTCGGGATAATTGGTGTAGCCGACGCCGTTGGAGGCGCGGAGCAGCATCTGGGTCATCACGTTGGGCAGGGCGGCGCGCAGGTCGCGCAGACGCTGCCAGGGGCATTCCTGCAGGAAGCGGTAAGCGACATCGAAGGTCGCCCCGCCCCAACATTCCACCGAGAAGAGCTGCGGCAGGTTGGCGGCATAGGCGGGCGCGACCTTGATCATGTCGATCGAGCGCATCCGCGTGGCGAGCAGCGATTGGTGTCCGTCGCGCATCGTGGTGTCGGTGATCAGCAGCTGGCGCTGCTGGGACATCCAGTCGGCCACTGCCTGCGGGCCTTTCTGCTCCAGCAGGTTGCGGGTGCCCATGCGCGGCTCGGCAAGCGCCTGGGGCGGGCGCGGATCGCGGGCCATGGCGGGGCGCGGGTGGCCCTTGGTCTCGGGATGGCCGTTGACGGTGATGTCGGCGAGATAGACCAGTACCTTGGTGGCGCGGTCCCGGCGCTTCCTGAACTGGAACAGCTCGGGTGTCTCGTCGATGAAACGGGTGGTGTATTCGTTGTTGAGGAAGGTCGGGTGCTTCAGCAGGTTCTCGACGAAGGCGATGTTGGTGGAAACGCCGCGGACCCGGAATTCGCGCAGGGCGCGGTCCATCCGCGCGATGGCCATTTCAGGCGTCGGCGCCTTGGCGGTGACCTTGGTCAGCAGGCTGTCGTAATAGCGGGTGATGACGCCGCCCGCGTAGGCCGTGCCGCCGTCGAGCCGGATGCCGAGACCGGTGGCAGAGCGATAGGCGGTGATGCGGCCGTAGTCGGGAATGAAATTGTTCAGGGGATCTTCGGTGGTGACGCGGGTCTGCAGGGCGTGGCCGTTGAGTGTGATCTGATCCTGTCCGGATTTCCCGGTGGCCTCGGCCAGCGACTTGCCCTCGGCGATCAGGATCTGGGCTCGGACGATGTCGATACCGGTGACCTCTTCTGTCACCGTGTGTTCGACCTGCACGCGCGGGTTGACCTCGATGAAGTAGAACTTGCCGTCGTTCATATCCATCAGGAATTCGACCGTGCCGGCACATTCGTAATTCACATGGGCGCAGATCTTGCGACCGAGCTCGCAGATTTCCTTGCGTTGGGCGTCGCTGAGATAGGGGGCGGGTGCGCGTTCGACGACTTTCTGGTTGCGACGCTGGACCGAACAGTCGCGTTCGAACAGATGGTAGATATCGCCCTGCTTGTCGCCGAGAATCTGCACCTCCACATGCCGGGCGCGGGTGATCATCTTTTCCAGATAGCCCTCGCCATTGCCGAAGGCGGCCTCGGCCTCGCGGCGGCCCTCGCGGACCTTCTCCTCGAGCTCGGCCTCACCGTTAATCGGGCGCATGCCGCGGCCGCCGCCGCCCCAGGAGGCCTTGAGCATCAGCGGATAGCCGATCTCGGCGGCCTCGGCGCGGATCGCGTCCATGTCATCACCGAGCACTTCGGTCGCCGGAATTACCGGCACGCCCGCCTCCATCGCGACGCGGCGGGCACTGGCCTTGTCGCCTAGCGCCCGCATGGTTTCGGCGCGCGGCCCGATGAAGGCGATGCCGTTGTTTTCGCAGGCATCGACGAATTCGGGGTTTTCCGAGAGCAGCCCGTAACCTGGGTGGATCGCGTCGGCGCCCGACGCCTTGGCGACGCGGATCATCTCGTCGATCGAGAGATAAGCGGCGACCGGACCGAGCCCCTCGCCGATCCGGTAGGCCTCGTCGGCCTTGAAGCGGTGCAGACCGAGCTTGTCCTCCTCGGCAAAGACCGCGACCGTCTTCTTGCCCATCTCGTTGGCGGCGCGCATGATGCGGATGGCGATCTCGCCGCGGTTGGCGATCAGGATCTTGCTGAAATTGGTCATTACGGTCCCCTCCTCCTCGGATTTGGCGTCACTTTAGGGATGCCGCAGTGCAGCGCAATACCGAGAGCGCCGAAAGCGGGGGAAATCCCGACAGATCCCCGCCGGGGGCGTGATTTTCGCGCTGCGAAACAGGAATCATCGCTGCGGGACCACCGGGGCCGCCTGGAGATCGAATGGCGCGGGCAGATCGCGCAGGCTGCGGGCGCCGAGCTGGCCCATGTTGGCAATCATGTCCCGGGCGAGCAGGTCGATCAGATGGTCGATGCCGCGCGGTCCCAGCGCGGCAAGCGCAATGTGAAAGGCGCGGCCCAGCATCACGAAATCCGCTCCGAGCGCCAGGGCGCGCAGGATGTCGAGTCCGGTCTCGATGCCGCTGTCGAAGATCAAAGGCAACTTGGTGACGGCGCGGATCCGCGGCAGGGCGGCGATCGCCGCCGGAGCGGCGTCGAACTGGCGACCGGCATGATTGGAGATCCAGAGCGCATCGACCCCCGCCGCCGTGAGGGGCGCGGCGTCCTCCGGGCGCAGAACGCCCTTGACGATCAGCTTGCCGGGCCAGGCATCGCGCAGCCAGGCGAGGTAATCATGATCCGGCGCGGTGCGCAGCAGATAGCCGACATGGGCATTTGACGGCAGCGGCGCCGCGGCCGCTTCGCTGGCATAGGGGGCGAGCGTGACCATGCGGGGCAGACCGCGCCGCGCCATGCCGAGCGCCCATGCGGGGCGCTGCACCACCTGCGCGAGCAGGCGCGGCGTCAGTCGCGGCGGGCTGGTGAGGCCCGAACGGGTCTGGCGTTCCCGGCGCGAGGCGACCGGCACATCGAGGGTGAGGACCAGCGTGTGAAATCCGGCGACTCGGGCCCGGTCAAGCAGGTCGCGGCGGATTTTCGGATCCCGCGGCGGGTAGAGCTGGAACCAGCCCTGGGCCCCGAGATGCGGCGCGATGTCCTCGGGGCTGCGGGCGGCGACGGTGGACAGTCCATAGGGGATTCGATGCCGCGCGGCGGCGTGGGCCAGGTGGATTTCGGCATCGGGCCAGATCAGGCCCGACATGCCGATCGGGGCAATGCCGAAGGGCAGCGGGAACTCCGCGTCAAGGAAGGGGGTGGTGAGATCCGGGGTGAATTCGCCATGCAGGATCGAGGGCATCAGCCCGACCCGGTCGAGGGCTGCGCGGTTGCGCGCCTTGGTGGATTCGCTGCCAGTGGCCGAATCGAGATATTCCCAGACGAAACGCGGCAGACGGCGCCGGGCGCGGCGGCGCAGATCGCTCAGGTCGGGATATCTCGCGTGCAGGTCCATGGCGGCATTTGTCCGCAGGGGGGAGGGTTTGTCCAGCGTCGGACCGGGGGCCGACCCCCGGACCCCCGAGGTATTTTCGGTCAGAAGAAGCCAGGGAACATCCGTGGAACACGGCTTTCACTTCCGCGTCTTTGCCGCTAGATTGGGCGAATGAGCAGTTTTGATGAGATGGACGCCTTCGAGGGCGCTTCGCTGTCCGCCCGTGCCATGGCGGCGCGGCCACAGCCCTACCTGGACGGGTTGAACCCGGCGCAGCGCGCGGCGGTCGAGCAGATGGACGGGCCGGTGTTGATGCTGGCCGGAGCAGGGACCGGCAAGACCAAGGCGCTGACCGCGCGGATCGTGCATTTGATGAACACCGGCCGGGCGCGGCCCAACGAGATTCTGGCGGTGACCTTCACCAACAAGGCCGCGCGGGAGATGAAGGCCCGGGTCGGGCAAATGCTCGGCCAGCAGGTCGAGGGGATGCCCTGGCTCGGCACCTTTCATGCGATCTCCGTCAAGCTGTTGCGCCGTCATGCCGAGCTTGTCGGGCTGAAGAGCAATTTCACCATCCTGGACAGTGACGATCAGCTGCGGCTGCTCAAGCAGCTGGTGGCGGCCGAGGGGATCGACGACAAGCGCTGGCCCGCCCGGCTGCTGGCCAATATCATCGACGGCTGGAAGAACCGGGCGCTGACGCCGGACAAGGTACCGGCCGCCGATGCGGGGGCGTATAATCACCGGGGCGTGGCGCTCTATGCACAATATCAGCAGCGGCTGAAGGAGCTCAACGCTACCGATTTCGGCGACCTGCTGCTGCATATGGTCAGCATTTTCCAAACCCATGGCGATTTGCTCGAACAATATCAGCGCTGGTTCAGGTATATCCTGGTGGACGAATACCAGGATACCAACGTGGCGCAATATCTGTGGCTTCGGCTGCTGGCGCAGGGGCATCGCAATATCTGCTGCGTGGGCGATGACGATCAGTCGATCTATGGCTGGCGCGGCGCCGAGGTGGGCAATATCCTGCGGTTCGAGAGCGACTTCCCCGGTGCCCATGTGGTCAGGCTGGAGCAGAATTACCGCTCGACCCCGCATATCCTAGCCGCCGCTTCGGGGGTGATCGCCGGGAATGAGGGGCGTTTGGGCAAGACGCTCTGGACCGAGGCCGAGGGCGGCGAGAAGGTGCGGCTGATCGGCCATTGGGATGGAGAGGAGGAAGCGCGCTGGATCGGAGACGAGATCGAGGCGATGCAGCGCGGCACCCGGGGGCTGTCGGCGATGTCGCTCGAGTCCATGGCGATACTCGTGCGGGCCTCGCATCAGATGCGCGCCTTCGAGGACCGGTTCCTGACCATCGGGTTGCCATACCGGGTGATCGGCGGCCCGCGGTTCTACGAGCGGCTCGAGATCCGCGATGCCATGGCCTATTTCCGCGTGGTCACCAGCCCAGACGACGACCTGGCCTTCGAGCGGATCGTCAACACGCCGAAACGCGGTCTGGGCGACAAGGCCCAGCAGAAGATCCAGGTCACGGCGCGGGAACATGGCGTCAACCTGGTCGAAGGCGCGCGGATCCTGCTCGCGCATGACGGGCTCGGCGGCAAGGGCGGGGCGCAGCTGCGGCGGTTGATCGAGGGGATCGATCGCTGGAGCGCGATGACCCGCGGCCCGCTGCGCGCGCGCGACCTTTCGGACGACGCGGTGATCGATGGCGCGCCCGGGGAAACCGAGCTGGAATATGCTCCGCCGGAGACCAGCCATGTGGAGCTGGCGCAGATCATCCTCGACGAATCGGGCTACACGGGCATGTGGCAGAACGACAAGACGCCGGAGGCGCCGGGGCGGCTGGAGAACCTGAAGGAGCTGATCAAGGCGCTGGAGCAATTCGAGAACCTGCAGGGATTTCTCGAGCATGTCAGCCTGATCATGGATAATGAGCAGGAGGGCGA
Source organism: Sulfitobacter aestuarii (assembly GCF_042685005.1). Taxonomy (NCBI): domain Bacteria; kingdom Pseudomonadati; phylum Pseudomonadota; class Alphaproteobacteria; order Rhodobacterales; family Roseobacteraceae; genus Sulfitobacter; species Sulfitobacter aestuarii. The sequence goes on from NZ_JBHUMP010000002.1 coordinate 123,719, forward strand.
GGGGGCCAAGGTCAGCATCATGACCCTGCATGCCGCCAAGGGGCTCGAATTTCCCGCCGTGTTCCTGCCGGGCTGGGAGGACGGTCTCTTCCCGTCGCAGCGCAGCATGGATGAATCCGGGGTCAAGGGGCTCGAGGAGGAACGGCGGCTCGCCTATGTTGGGATCACCCGGGCCGAGGAGATCTGCACGATTTCCTTCGCCGCGAATCGCCGGGTCTTCGGGCAATGGCAGAGCGCCATGCCCTCGCGGTTCATCGATGAGCTGCCCGAGGCCCATGTCGAGGTCCTGACTCCGCCGGGGCTTTATGGCGGCGGTTATGGCGCGGCAATGCCGCAGAGCAACCTGCATGAGGCCGCGGCGGAGGCGAATGTCTATAATTCGCCGGGCTGGCGCCGGTTGCAGGCGCGTTCGGGTGCTCGCGGCATGAGCCAGCCGAAGGAGAGCCGCAACGTGACCATCGACATGTCGGCGGTCAGCGCCTTCACCATGGGCGAGCGGGTGTTCCATCAGAAGTTCGGCTATGGCGAGATCGTCGGGATCGAGGGCGACAAGCTGGAAGTCGCTTTCGAGAAGGCCGGGACCAAGAAGGTCGTGTCGCGCTTCCTGAGTGCCGGGAACGACGTGCCGTTCTGAACGGTCGCGCAGTTCCTCGTTGGGCAGCGTTCGACGCCCCCGGCGCGGCGATCGTCCCCCAAACGTAAAACGACGACACCTTGGGAGGAAGGTGCCGCCGTTCTATGCGCTGACCAAGACGTCAGGGAGGGTGCGTCTTGGGGCGTCGGGGTGAGCACCCTCAGGGAGGAGGAGAAGGATGCCGGCCCCGGTACAGGCGCGCGTCAGGGAGGAGGATGCGCGCCCGATCTGAATTCTGTCGTCGTGCGCGTTCAGCGCTTAGCGGCATCCCAGGAGACGCGGCGCAGTTCGCAACGGTTCAGGCCGAGATCGGCCAGCTCACGGTTGCTCAGCGCGCTCAGACCTTCGAATGTCTCGCGGTACATGCGGTGCTGCTTGTAGCGGGTCGCCAGCTTTTCAAAGGCCGTGCCAATGCGGGCGAAGAAGGAAGGGGTCGTTGCGGATGTGTTCATATATGCCATCTGGGCACCTCGTTTCATGCGGCTTCGTTTGTTTCTTGACGCCTAGATAAGCTTTTGCTGCAGATGCACAATGGACGTGTCGGCAAGGCCGTTATGCGTTTTCTGCATGGGAGGAAGATCCGGTAAGATGTTTTCTTGAAACGAAAAAATTCCGCCGTGGCAAAGCCGGGCAGGGCGGGGTCATCGAGGGGAGGAGTAAGCGGCGACATCAGGGAGGAGGAGGATGTCGCCGCCAATAACAGACATTCCCGGGAGGAGGATGGGGCCGTCTGATCCGTTTCGAACATTGCCGTCTGGCCTGTTCGTTGAGCGGTATTTGGTCCTTTCGCCGCAAATGCACAATGGAGCTTTTTGCAATGCTGCTATGCAGCATGAACATGGGCCGCGGGCTGGACCTTCGCGGCTGGCCGGGCGGGGGTCGGACTTGTGATTTGTGCAAAACCTGCCATGCATCATGCAATGATTTGTAAGGAGAAGCTCATGTCCGTCACCAAGGCCGATGTCGAAGCGGCGCTGGCCCGGGTAATGATGCCCGATGGCCGCAACCTGCTCGCCCATGACCTGATCCGCGCGCTCAATGTCGAGGGCAGCGTGGTGCGCTTTGTCATCGAGGCGCCGAGCGCCGAGATCGCCCAGCAGATGGGACCCTTGCGGGATGCGGCGGAGAAGGTCGTCGCCGAACTGCCCGGGGTCAGCGCTGCGCAGGTGGCGCTGACAGCGCATGCGCCTGCCGCGAAGCCGCCGAGCCTGAAGGTCGGTGGTCATCCGAAACCGCAGGAAGGCCCACTCAAGCCCGCAGGCGTCAAGCGCATCCTGGCAATCGGCTCGGGCAAGGGCGGGGTCGGCAAATCGACTGTGAGTTCCAACCTCGCGGTGGCGCTGGCCCGGGTGGGGCGCAGGGTCGGGTTGCTCGATGCGGATATCTACGGGCCGAGCCAGCCGCGGATGATGGGGGTGAACAAGCGCCCGGCCTCTCCGGACGGCAAGACGATCATCCCGCTCGAGGCCCATGGCGTGACGCTCATGTCGATCGGTTTCATGATCGAGGAGGGCAAGGCGGTGGTCTGGCGCGGGCCGATGCTGATGGGGGCGTTGCAGCAGATGCTGGGGCAGGTGCAATGGGGGGAGCTCGACGTGCTCATCGTCGATCTGCCGCCCGGCACCGGGGATGTGCAGCTCACGCTCTGCACCAAGACCGAACTCGATGGCGCCATCGTCGTCAGCACGCCGCAGGATGTCTCGCTGATCGACGCGCGCAAGGCGCTTGACATGTTCGGAACGCTGAAGACCCCGGTGCTCGGTCTGATCGAGAACATGTCGCTCTTTGTCTGTCCCGACTGCGGCAGCGAGCATCATATCTTCGGTCATGGCGGCGTCGCGGCGGAGGCCGGGAAGCTGGGCGTGCCATTGCTCGCCAACCTGCCGATCGATCTGGAGACCCGTCTGGCGGGGGATGAGGGCACCCCGGTCGCGACCGGGACGGGCCCGATGGCAGAGGCCTATGCCAGGCTCGCCGAGACCCTGATCAAGGACGGCAAAGCCTGAACCGGGCCTCTTCGGCGCCGCTCATGAGAGCGGGCGGCGCTGGACCAGGTGACCATAGAGCGTGGTCAGAACGCTGATGAAGATCAGTCCCTCCACGAGATAGGCAAGCGTCCCGAGCGCGATGCCAAATGGCGTTGCCGGTGTCACGAGCAGGGCGATCCCCGCCGAGATCAGCGAATTGATCACCAGCAGCCACAACGCCAGCCAAAGCAGCGGCAGTGCGGATGGTGCCGTCGTCTCCCAGCTCTGCCGGATCGTCATCGTCTCGCCGAGCGCGGCGGCGGGAAGAATGACGCTGAGCCGAAGCGCGACCCAGACGAAGAACACCGCGGCAAGGATGCCGAGCAGGGAGACGGGCATGCCGCTGGCGCCGAATGCCGAGATCAGGAAGATCACCGGGATACTGATCGCCATCTGCACCAACCCGACCAGGATCGCTCGCCAGATATAGGAGAGCACGATGCCGCCGTCCGGACGCAGCTGCTCCGGCCCGTCGAGCAGCACATGGCGGTGCCAGAGGATCGCCACCAGCGCATAGCCGAGCAGTGCCAGCACGGCGAGCAGCAGTCCGGTCAGCATCTTGCCGGGGGTCGGCAGGACGAGGGATTCCGGATCCTGGGCGGAGAGGGCGAGAAAGTCGGGCGCGACGGTAGCCGCGGCGATGCTCGCGCCACCGAGCAGCACCAGGGCTGGCTGCAGCACGCGCAGGGTGGTAGCGGGCTCATGGACCAGCATCCGCAGGGCATGGATCAGGTAGGCTAGGCTCTCGCGCATGGATGCGGCTCCGTGATGGTGTCGCGCGGTTGTGGCTTCTGGCGCTGCAAAGGGCAAGACAGGGCGGCACGGGAAAAGACGGGACGCGGTACGGGAAAGCGTGGGACCGGAGGTGAGATAGCCCGGGAATGGCCCGGCGCAGGGGAGAGCGATTCGGCAAATTTCCGCATTTCGTGGGGCGTTCTCGGGTCACACTCCTTGAAATTCGCGAGGCCGCACAGGTGGCGCGAAGAACATGCAACGAACATGACCCTGTGGATAAAATTGTGCATGAATTAAACTGGGAAATCATGGCACATTCGACACGACTTTGATCTGACACCATATCTATTTCATTCACTGAAGTTCATCACCATATATGCCAATTGTCCCGGAATTTTGTCCACCAGATGTTGTTCTACAAGGATGTGCAAAACTAAATATTGCGGGTTTGAGAAAAATTAAATGTTGCCGCCCATCAATTCCCATGGCATCCCTAATGCATCGGATGAGAACGGGACACGGGGCAACAAACGACCCCAAATACAAATCAAAACCTAGCAGGTTTCATACAGGCAACTCGGTTTCATCAGACCAAAGAGATCCGGCGCGCGGGCGAGCAGACATCCCCCCAGGTGGCGCGCGCAGTCGGACTTCCCCGCCAACGTGCGGGACGAGGGCGGCGGGTTGATCAGTGGCAGCAGATCAACCCGCCGTTTCCATATCCGCAGGGCGGCATGGATGAGGCGAGGCTCGTGAGCGACAGGACAGCATCGAACACGACAACAATAGCGTAACGAGGCGCAGGCAGGGACAAACAGGTGAGCCGCAGGTTCAGAGGCGAAAGCCATCACAAGGTCGATGCGAAGGGGCGGGTGTCTATCCCGGCCTCTTTTCGGCGTGTGCTGGAGGCCGGTGATCCGAATTGGCAGAGCGGCGACAATCCCGAACTGATCATCGTCTATGGCGATCACCGCCGCGATTACCTTGAATGCTACACGATGAAGGCGATCGACGAGGTCGATGCCAAGATCGACGCCCTGCCGCGCGGCTCGATGGAGCGCAAGATGCTGCAGCGGCTGTTCCACGGCCAGTCCTTCCCGACCAATGTCGATGAGACCGGCCGCCTGGTCCTGCCCGCCAAGCTGCGCCAGAAGATCGATCTCGAGGGCGAGGCCTTCTTCATCGCCGCCGGTGACACATTTCAGATCTGGAAGCCCCGGACCTATGATACGGTCGAACGCGCCCGCGAAGAGGAATGGCTGGACGAGCTGCCCGATGATTTCGACCCGCTAATCTTTCTGGACGGCAAGCCCGGGGAGTAATAACGATGGTCGATCCGCAAACCCCTGAACCCGAAACGCCGCACAAGCCGGTCCTCCTCGGCCCGATCCTCAAGGCCATCGCGCCGGTGCGGGGTGTCTGGCTCGACGGGACCTTCGGTGCCGGGGGCTATACCCGGGGCCTGCTCGATGCCGGGGCCGAACGGGTGATCGCGGTGGACCGCGATCCGCTGGCATTCGAAATGGCGCGCAGCTGGGCAGGGGGATATGGCGAGCGGCTCACCATGCAGCCCGGCGTCTTCTCGAAGATGGACGAATACGGTCAAGATCTCGACGGCGTAGTGCTCGACCTTGGCGTGTCCTCGATGCAGCTCGATCTTGCAGAACGCGGGTTTTCCTTCATGCGAGACGGGCCGCTCGACATGCGGATGAGCCAGGATGGCCCGTCGGCGGCGGATCTGGTCAATGGCGCGGAGGAAGAATTGCTCGCCAATATCCTGTTCCAGTACGGTGAGGAACGGGCAAGCCGGCGGATCGCGCGGGCGATCGTGCGGGCACGCGAAGAGGCGCCGATCACCCATACGCTGGAGCTCGTGAAGCTGATCGAGGGCTGCCTCCCACGGCAGAAGCCCGGACAGAGCCATCCGGCTACCCGCAGCTTCCAGGCCCTGCGCATCGCGGTCAACGATGAATACGGCGAGCTGTTCCGCGGACTCATGGCGGCAGAGCGGGCGCTGAAGCCGGGCGGGCAGCTGGCGGTGGTGACCTTCCATTCGGTCGAGGACCGGATGGTCAAGCGCTTCCTCACCGCGCGGGCCGGGGCCGGGGGCAATGCCAACCGCTTCGCGCCCGAAGTGCCGCAGGAGGCGCCGCAATTCCGCATCGAGAAACGCAAGGCCATCGGCCCGGACGCCGAGGAGCTGGCAGAGAACCCGCGCAGCCGTTCGGCCAAGTTGCGGGTCGCGATCAGGACCGATGCCCCGAGCGGCACGGTGGATGGCAAGTCGATCGGCATGCCGATGGTCAGGGGGCTCTGAAATGATGCGCACCGTGCTTTACATTCTCACCACCTGCGCGGTGGTCGGGCTGGCCTTCTGGGCCTACCGCGAGAATTACGCCACCCAGCAGGCGCTGAGCGAAGCGGACAAGCTCCACGCCAATATCCGCGGCGCCCATACGCGGCTCGCGGTCCTGCGCGCCGAATGGGCCTATCAGAACCGCCCGGACCGTTTGCGTGACCTTGCCGACATCAATTTCGACCGGCTCGGGCTGCTGCCCCTGCATCCCGACCAGTTCGGCCAGGTCGATCAGGTCGCCTATCCCCCTGTCCCGGAGCTGCCGATCGTCGACCCGGTCGATGTCTCCACGATGAATGCCGAGGAAGATCCATTATGATCCGCACGCCGTTGCGCCCGCTGGCGCGTATCCTCGAAGCCCGGCAGCGCGGCGAGAACCCGGATGCGATCGAGCGCGAGAACAAGCGTATCCGCCACGAGCAGATGCGCGACGCGGCGCGCCAGCGGGCCGAGGGGCGGTTGCTGGTGCTCGGCGTGTTTTTCTTCTGTGCCTTTGCCGTGGTCGGCGGACGCATGGGGCTTCTGGCCACCACCGAGCCGACAGAACCGCGTGCCCATGCGCCGGGCGCGGTGATCTCCGCCACCCGTGCCGACATCATCGACCGGCGCGGGAATATCCTCGCGACCAATTTCGAGACCCATGCGCTCTATGCGCAGCCGCGCCATATGGTCGATCCCGTCGCCGCGGCCAAAGGCTTGGTCAAGGTCTTTCCCGACCTTGATGAAGAGCGGCTGGTGAAGGACTTCACCGGCAAGCGCAAATTCCTCTGGATCAAGAAGAAGATCAGCCCGGAGCAAATGCAGGCCGTGCATGACATCGGCGATCCGGGCCTGCTCTTCGCGCCGCGCGACATGCGGCTCTATCCGAACGGCACGCTGGCCGCGCATGTCATGGGCGGGGCCAGCTATGGCAAGGAAGGCGTTCACGCCGCCGAGGTGATCGGGGTGGCCGGTGTCGAGAAATATTTCGACGATTACCTGCGCGATCCGGCCAATGGCGGCAAGCCGCTGCAATTGTCGCTGGATCTGACGGTGCAGGCGGCCTCCGAACGGGTGCTCTATGGCGGCATGAAGCTGATGAACGCCAAGGGCGCGACCTCGGTGCTGATGGACGTGCAGACCGGCGAGATCGTCAGCGTGGTGTCGCTGCCCTCCTTCGATCCCAATGACCGTCCGCGTCCGGCGGTGCAGGGGGATGCCTCCGACAGCCCGCTGTTCAACCGCTCGGTGCAGGGGGTCTATGAGCTCGGCTCGGCCTTCAAGATCTTCGCCGCCGCTCAGGCCGTGGACCTCGGACTGGTTACGGCCGACACGGTGATCGACACCGCTGGTCCGATGAAGGTCGGCGGGTTTAGGATCGGCGAGTTTCGCAACAAGAATTACGGCAAGCTGAGCGTTGCCGACATCATCGTCCAATCCTCCAACCGCGGCACCGGGCGCCTGGCGCTGCAGATCGGCGCCGGGCGGCAGCAGGATTTCCTGCGCAGTCTCGGTTTCTTCGAGGCGACGCCCTTCGAGATTGTCGAGGCTTCCGGCGGCAAGCCGCTGCTGCCCAAGCGCTGGACCGAATTGTCGAGCGTGACGATCTCCTACGGACACGGTCTGTCCTCGAGCCCGATGCATCTGGCGGCGGGCTATGCCGCGATTGCCAATGGCGGGCGCAAGGTGGCGCCGACGCTGATCAAGCAGGATGCGCCGCAGCTTGGCGAGCGTGTGATGTCCGAGCGCGCCGCCGCGGAAGCGCGGTTGATGCTGCGCAAGGTCGTGAAGGACGGCACCGCAAGCTTTGCCGAAGTGCCGGGCTACCAGGTCGGCGGCAAGACCGGCACCGCCGACAAACCGCGTCCCAATGGCGGCTATTACACCGACAAGGTGATCGCCACATTCGCCAGCATCTTCCCGGCGCATGATCCGAAATATGTACTGATCGTGACGCTGGACGAGCCGGTCGAGACTTCGGGGCCAAAACCGCGCCGCACCGCAGGCTGGACGGCAGTGCCGGTGGCTGCCGAGATGATCCGCCGGATCGCGCCGCTGCTGGGGCTGCGGCCCACAGTTGAACCCGTCGCCGAGGCTGTGCTAACGCTGACCAGCAACAACTGAAAAGACCTATTCCATGAGCAGCCGTGCCGTTCCGCTCTCCTCGCTGGGCCTGACCGGCCGCGGCGGGGGCAATCCTGATATTACCGGACTGGCGGTGGACAGCCGTGCCGTGAAGCCCGGATTTCTCTTTGCCGCGCTGCCGGGCAGCCGGGTGCATGGCGGAGAGTTCATCCAATATGCCCTGCGCATGGGCGCGGCGGCGGTGCTGACCGATGCCGAGGGCGCAAAGATCGCTGCCGAAGAGCTTGCCGCATCCGAGGCGGTGCTGATCCGCAGCGACAATCCGCGCGAGGCTTTGGCGCGCTCCGCTGCCTTGTGGTTCGGCGCCCAGCCCGCCACGATGACCGCGGTGACCGGCACCAACGGCAAGACCTCGGTTTCTACCTTCGTGCGCCAGATCTGGATCGAGACGGGCCTCGCGGCGGTCAACCTTGGCACCACCGGGGTCGAGGGCGCATGGAGCGCCCCGCTGGCCCATACCACGCCGGAGCCGATCACCTTGCACCGCACGCTGGCCGAGGCGGCGCAGAACGGCATTACCCATGCAGCGATGGAAGCGTCGAGCCACGGGCTTGACCAGCGCCGCCTTGACGGGGTCGTGCTGAAGGCAGCCGGATTTACCAATTTTACCCAGGACCACCTTGATTATCACCGGACCTTTGACGCCTATTTCGACGCCAAGGCGGGGCTTTTTGCGCGCGTGCTGCCTGAGGACGGCGCGGCGGTGATCAATATCGACGATCCCAAGGGGGTCGATATGGCGGCGATTGCCAAGGCGCGCGGCTGTGCGGTGCTGAGCGTTGGGCGTGATGGCGGTGACCTGCATCTGCAGGGCCAGCGCTTTGACGCGACCGGGCAGGATCTGCGCTTCACCTGGCGCGGACGGACCTATCAGAAGCGGCTTGAGCTGATCGGCGGATTCCAGGCGGACAACGTGCTGCTCGCGGCCGGGCTGGTGATCGCCTGTGGCGGTGATCCAGACGAGGTCTTTGACACTCTCCCTTATCTCACCACCGTACGCGGCCGGATGCAGCTCGCCGCCACCCGCGATAACGGCGCGGCGGTCTTCGTCGATTATGCCCATACGCCCGATGCGGTGGCCACGGCGCTTGCGGCGATGCGCCCGCATGTGATGGGTCGTCTGATCGCCATTGTCGGCGCCGGCGGCGACCGCGACCGCGCCAAGCGTCCGCTGATGGGACAGGCGGCGGCGGAACACGCCGATCAGGTGATCGTCACCGATGACAATCCGCGCAGCGAAGACCCTGCCGCCATACGCGCTGCCGTGATGCAGGGCGCACCCGGCGCCCAGGAGGTCGGTGACCGCGCCGAAGCGATCTTGCGCGGCATCGACGCCCTGGGGCCGGGGGACGCCTTGTTGATTGCGGGAAAGGGCCATGAGACCGGGCAGATCGTCGGCGAAGACATTCTGCCGTTTGATGATGTGGAACAGGCCAGCGTCGCGGTGGCGGCGCTCGACGGGAGGCTGGCATGAGTTTGTGGACAAGCGCCGAAGCGGCGGCGGCAACCGGCGGGCAGGCACGGGGCGACTGGGCCTGCGAAGGGGTTTCAATCGACACGCGGACCCTGCAAAAGGGCGATCTTTTCGTAGCGCTGAAAGACGCGCGCGACGGGCATGAATTTGTCGCCCAGGCGCTGGAGAAGGGCGCAGGCGCCGCGCTGGTTTCGCATGTGCCCGACGGCGTGGCGGAAGACGCGCCGCTGTTGATCGTCGATGACGTGCTGCGCGGGTTGGAAGCGCTCGGGGCCGCTGCGCGGGCGCGTACGCTGGCGAAAGTCGTGGCGGTGACCGGCTCGGTCGGCAAGACCTCGACCAAGGAAATGCTGTTGGCGATCCTCGGCAATCAGGGCCGCGCCCATGCCAGCGTCGCGAGCTACAACAACCATTGGGGCGTGCCGCTGACGCTGGCGCGGATGCCGCAGGACACCGAGTTCGCGATCATCGAGATCGGCATGAACCATCCCGGCGAAATCGCGCCGCTGGCCAAGCTGGCGCGGCCCGACGTGGCGATGATTACCACGGTGGCGGCAGCGCATCTGGAAGCCTTCGAGAATGTCGCGCAGATCGCGGTGGAGAAGGCCAGCGTCTTCGAAGGGCTGGAACCCGGTGGGGCAGCGGTGATCAATGCCGATATCGAACATGCGGCGATCCTGATGGCCAAGGCGGTGGACCTGCGCTTGCGCGATGTCGAATTCGGCGAACATGCGCATCATTACAAGCTTAGCGCGGTCAAGGTGCAGGCCGATACGACCGTGGTACAGGCCGAGATCGAGGAGACGCCGCTGCTGTTCAAGCTCGCGACCCCGGGACGGCATTTCGCGATGAACGGGCTCGGAGCACTTGCCGCGGCCGAGGCGATGGGCGCTGACCGCGCGTTGGCGGTGCAATCCCTCGGACGCTGGTCGCCCTACCAGGGGCGCGGGATGCGGGAGCGGATCCTGCTCGACCCGGCCGATCCGCGTTTGACGCTCGAGCTCATCGACGACAGCTACAACGCCAATCCGACGTCTATGGCCGCAGCGCTCGACGTGCTGGCGGCCAGCGCCGTGACCCATGATATCGGCCGGGTCAGCAAGGGGCGGCGCATCGCCTTTCTCGGTGACATGAAAGAGCTCGGCACGGATGCGGTTGCCCTGCACGCGGGGCTCGCGCATCTGGCGGCGACGCAGGAACTCGACAAGGTGCATTGCATCGGTCCGCTGATGCGCAGTCTCCATGACCTGCTGCCCGAACATCAGCGCGGCGACTGGACCGAGAGCGCCGAAGAGATGCTCTCCGGTCTGCGCGCAAGGCTCGATCCCGGCGATGTCGTGCTGGCCAAGGGCTCGCTGTCGATGAAACTAGGTCTGATCGTTGACGCGATCCGAAAAATGGGCCATCCGGTCGCAACCTCGTGACTCCCCCCGTTGATTACTGAGTAAGGACGCGCGCATGCTCTATTGGCTGACACTGCTGTCGGATGGTGGCGACTTTTTCAACCTGTTCCGCTACATCACCTTCCGCGCCGGCGGTGCCTTCCTGACTGCGCTGCTCTTCGGCTTCCTGTTCGGCAGGCCGCTGATCCAGGTGCTGCGGCGTCATCAGGGCAAGGGCCAGCCGATCCGCGACGACGGGCCCGAGGGGCATTTCGTCAAGGCAGGGACGCCGACCATGGGCGGCTTGCTGATCGTCGGCGCGCTGCTGACCTCGACCCTGCTCTGGGCCCGGCTCGACAATGCCTTCATCTGGCTGGTGCTCTTTGTCACCATGAGCTATGCCGCCATCGGTTTCGCCGATGATTACGCCAAGGTCAGCAAGCAGAATGTCAACGGGGTACCGGGGCGAGTGCGGCTGCTGCTGGGCTTCGCGATTTCCGGCATCGCGGCCTTCTGGGCGGCGCAATATCACCCCGAGGCGCTACAATATCAGCTCGCCCTGCCGGTCTTCAAGAACACGCTGATCAACCTCGGCTTTTTCTTCGTTCCCTTCGCGGTGATCGTGATCGTCGGGGCCGCGAACGCGGTGAACCTCACCGACGGGCTCGACGGGCTTGCGATCATGCCGGTGATGATCGCCGCCGGCGCGCTCGGCGTGATCGCCTATGCGGTCGGAAGGGTCGATTTCACTGAATATCTCGATGTGCATTACGTGCCGGGCACCGGCGAGATCCTGATCTTCACCGCCGGAATCTTCGGCGGTGGTCTCGGATTTTTGTGGTACAACGCCCCGCCCGCCGCGGTGTTCATGGGTGACACCGGTTCGCTGGCTCTCGGCGGGGCGCTCGGCGCCATCGCGGTGGCGACCAAGCATGAATTGGTGCTGGCGATTGTCGGCGGGCTTTTCGTGGTCGAGGCGCTCAGCGTGATCGTGCAGGTGCTCTATTTCAAGCGCACCGGCAAGCGGGTGTTCCTGATGGCTCCGATCCATCACCATTATGAGAAGAAGGGCTGGGCCGAGCCGCAGATCGTGATCCGGTTCTGGATCATCTCGCTGATCCTGGCGATGATCGGGCTGGCGACGCTGAAAGTCCGCTGAGAACGCGGCCCGGGCGGACCGGGCGGGGGCCAGCCCCCGTCGGCCTAAGGGCCGACTCCCCCGAGGTATTTGTGACCCAAAGAAGCCGGGATCAGAACACCGACCAGTCCATGGCGCGGGCAAGCCGGGCGAGCGCTTCGGTGCCCTTCTGGGAATTGCCGTAGCGGTTCAGCCCCGGTGACCAGACAGCGATGCTGGCGCGCCCCGGCACGATCGCGAGGATACCGCCGCCGACCCCGGATTTGCCGGGCAGGCCGACGCGATAGGCGAAATCGCCCGAACCGTCGTAATGGCCGCAGGTCAGCATCAGCGCGTTGAGACGGCGGATGCGGGTCGGCGAGACGAGGCGCGGCAGGCCGGGCGCATCGACGAGGAACCGTCCCGCCATGGCCAATTCGCGCACGGTCATTTCCAATGCGCAATGGTGGAAATAGGTGCCTAAGGTCAGCGCGGGCGGGTTCTTCAGATTGCCGCAGGAGGCCAGGAAGTGCGCCAGCGCGAAATTGCGGTTGCCAAAGGCGGTTTCCGAGGCGGCCACGGCGTCGTTGATATGGATGTCATCCGACCCGGCCGCACTGCGCACGAATTGCACGATCTCGGCCAGTGCCTCGCGGGGGGGACGATTGCCGAGGACTTCATCGGTGGTGACGATGGCACCGGCGTTGATGAAGGGATTGCGCGGGCGGCCCTGTTCCTGCTCAAGCTGCACGATCGAGTTGAAGGCTCGGCCCGAGGGCTCGCGTCCGACCCGTTGCCAGAGCTGGTCACCGGCCCGGCCGAGGGCGATGGCCAGGGTGAAGACCTTGGTGATCGATTGCACCGAGAAGGGGATCTCGGCGTCTCCGGCCGCGTGCAGGTCGCCCTCGGCGGTGGCGACGGCGATGCCGAATTGCGCGGGATCGATATCGGCGAGTTCGGGGATGTAACCCGCGACCTCGCCCCAATCGTCGCTGTCGTGCATCTGGCTGCTGATGCGATTCAGAATCTGGTCCAGGTCGGGCATTGCTGCTTGTCTCGCTTGTCGTCGGGGCCGATTGTCGCCATTCTGCCGATCGGATAGAGGGCAGGGCCATGCTGTGCGCAATTCTGGGAAAAAGGCAATCGGATGATACCAGTTCAGGGTCTGGAGGGCGCGCGGGTGGCGGTGCTCGGGTTGGGGCGTTCGGGCCTCTCGGCGGCGCGCGCCTTGGCGGCGGGCGGGGCGAAACCGCTGTGTTGGGACGACAATCCGGCGGCCCGCGCCAAGGCGGAGGCCGAGGGTTTCGCCTGTGTCGACCTGAAGGCACCCGGCGCCTTTGACAAGGTCGCGCGGCTGATCCTCAGCCCGGGCATTCCGCATCTCTATCCGGTGCCGAACCCGGTGGTGGCCGCGGCGCTCGAGGCCGGGGTGCCGGTGGACAATGACATCGGACTGTTTTTCCAGAGTTTCGCGACCCTGGCCTGGGACAATTACGATACCGCGCCGCGGGTGATCGCGGTGACCGGCTCGAACGGTAAATCGACGACCTCGGCATTGCTGCACCATATCCTGCGCCATGTCGGCCGCCCCACCCAGCTGGCCGGGAATATCGGCCGCGGCGTGCTGGATATCGACCCGGCGATCGACGGCGAGGTGGTGGTAATGGAATTGTCGAGCTACCAGACCGATCTGGCGCGCGCGCTGACGCCTGATATCGCGGTGTTCACCAATCTCAGCCCCGATCACCTTGACCGGCACAATGGCCGCGGCGGCTATTTCGCGGCGAAGCGTCGGCTCTTTGCCGAGGGCGGGCCGGACCGGGCGATCGTCGGGGTCGATGAGGAGGAGGGCCGCTTTCTCGCCGGGCAGCTCAGCGAGGCGCCGGGCGATGACCGGGTGATCCGGATCAGCGTGACGCGCAAGCTCACCGGGCCGGGCTGGCAGGTCTTCGCGCGCAAGGGATTCCTCAGCGAATACCGCCGTGGCAAGCAGGTCGCCTCGATCGATCTGCGTGACGTGGCCGGGCTGCCGGGGGCGCATAACCATCAGAATGCCTGCGCCGCCTATGCCGCGGCGCGCGCCCTCGGGCTGGCACCCAAGGTGATCGAGGCGGCATTCCACTCCTTCGGCGGGCTGCCGCATCGCTCGCAGCTCATCGGCGAGATCGACGGCGTGCGGTTCGTCAACGACAGCAAGGCCACCAATGTGGATTCCGCCGTCAAGGCGCTGGCGGCCTTCGAGAACATCCGCTGGATCTGCGGCGGGCTCGAGAAGGAGGGCGGGCTCGGCGGGCTGGCCGGGGTCGGGGACACGGTGCGCAAGGCCTATGTGATCGGACGCGAGGCAGCGGCATTCGCAATGCAGCTCGAGGTCGAGACACAGGTTTGCGGTGACATGGAGACCGCGGTGGCGCAGGCGGTGGCCGAGGCCGAGCCGGGCGATGTCGTGCTGCTTGCGCCGGCGGCGGCGAGTTTCGATCAATACGACAGTTTCGAGCGGCGCGGCGAGGATTTCGTCGCCCAGGTGCAGCGATACATGACGCGCTAGTTTCAGGTGGCGATGGCCCGCGCCGCCGCCATGCCCGAGGACCAGGCCCATTGGAAATTGTAGCCTCCGAGCCAGCCGGTCACATCCACGGCCTCGCCGATCGCGTAGAGCCCCGGCACTTCACGGCTCTGCATGCTGCGCGAGGAGAGCGCGTCGGTGTCGATACCCCCGAGCGTGACCTCGGCGGTGCGGTAGCCCTCGGTGCCGGAAGGGGTGAGCTGCCAGTTCTTCAACGTGTCGGCGAGTTCTTTCAGGCGGCTGTCGGGCCAATCCGCGAGATTGCCGCCAAGGTCCATGTCTTCGGCCAGGAAATCGACCAGGCGGGTCGGCAGGTGTCGGGACAGCTCCGTGGTGAGGTTGCGTCGCCCCGAGCGTTGACGCTGCTCGCGCAGCAGGGTGAAGAGATCGGCATGTGGCAGCAGGTCGATACAGACCGGCGCGCCATCCTGCCAATAGGACGAGGCCTGCAGCACTGCCGGACCGGACAGCCCGCGATGGGTGAACAGCAAAGCTTCCTCGAAGCTGGCGGCCCCGGCATTGATGATCGAGGGCAGGGCGACACCGGAGATAGGCGCGAAACGTGCTTGGGGAAAGGTGAAGGGCACCAGCGCGGCGCGGGTCTCTGTCACGGGCAGGCCGAACTGGCGGGCAATGTCATAGGCAAAGCCCGTGGCGCCCATCTTCGGGATCGACTTGCCGCCGGTGGCCAGCACGAGGTTGCTGGCGGTGATGCGCCGCAGGCCATCCGGTGTCTGCAGATCGAAGCTGAAGCCGCTCTCGCGCCGGGTAATGTTGGCGACGCTGCTCTGCAGCCGCAGATCGACGCCCGCCGCCTGCATCAGCCCGCGCAGCATGGCGATGATTTCCTTCGCGCTGACATCGCAGAACAGCTGACCGAGGGTCTTTTCATGCCAGGCGATGCGGTGGCGCTCGACCAGATCGAGAAAATCCCATTGCGTATATCGCGCGAGGGCGGATTTGGCGAAATGCGGGTTGTTGCTCAGGAAGGCATTGGGAGCGCAATGCATATTGGTGAAATTGCAGCGCCCGCCGCCGGAGATGCGGATCTTTTCGCCGGGTGCCTTGGCGTGATCGATGAGCAATACGCGCCCGCCGGCATGGGCGGCGCACATCATGCCGGCGGCTCCGGCGCCGATGATCGCGGTATCGTACTGCATGGCGCGGCTCTGCAATGTTTGCGCGGCGGGGTCAAGATCGCGTGAGGCGGCTGGGTCACGCCGCCGCGAAGGCTAGGTGAGCGGTGGAATACGTCAGAAAAGGAGATCGAGATGACGATGCTGAAAGCAGGACAACCCTTTCCCAAACAGAAGGTCGCGAAGCTTGGCGGGGGAGAGTTAACATTAGGCGAGCCGCGGGAGGGGCGCGACTGGCAGTTGGTGGTGCTTTATCGCGGCCTGCATTGCCCGATCTGCAAGAAATATCTGAAGACGCTAGAAGGGCTGCAGCAGAACTTCTACGACATCGGCGTCGATGTGGTCGCGGTCTCGGGCGATCCCGAGGAGAAGGCCCGCGAAATGGCCGATGAACAGGAGCTGAGCCTGGCCGTGGGCTATGGGCTGACGCTGGAGCAGATGGCCGCCCTTGGTGCCTATATCTCCGATCCGCGCAGCCCGCAGGAGACCGACCGGCCCTTCGCCGAACCGGCGACCTACGTGATCAATGCGCAGGGCAATGTGCAGATCGTCGATGTATCGAATGCACCCTTCTCGCGGCCGGACCTCGAAGGGCTGTTGGGCGGGCTGAAGTTCATCCGCGAGAACGATTACCCGGTACGGGGCACCCGCAAGGCCGCCTGATCGCTGAAGAACCTGCCGCCGCGGGAGGAAACCCGCGGCGGAAACAGGCTGGCGCGATGCCTCGAAAAAGGCTATGCTGCGCGGCAGATCCCCATAAGGGGGCACCCCCGAAACGGGGACAACGAGCAGTGCAAGGCAGATACCCATGACAGAGATGGTCTATGGTGCGGCTCCCGTTCGGGATGCCGAGCCGATTCTTCCCAAATGGTGGCGCACGATCGACAAATGGGCGATGTCCTGCATCCTCATGCTGTTCGCGCTTGGCATGTTGCTGGGCCTCGCCGCCTCGCCACCGCTGGCCGCCAAGAACGGTTTCGAGCCGTTCCACTACGTGCAGCGACAGGCCTTCTTCGGCGGGCTGGCGATCATCACCATGTTGCTGACCTCGATGATGTCGCCAGTGCTGGTACGGCGGCTGGCGGTGCTGGGGTTCCTTGGGGCCTTCGTGGCGCTGGCGCTGCTGCCCTTCTTCGGGACCGATTTCGGCAAGGGCGCGGTGCGCTGGTATTCGCTCGGCTTTGCCAGCCTGCAGCCCTCGGAATTCCTCAAACCCGGTTTCGTGGTGGCCTCGGCCTGGATGATGGCCGCGGCACTGGAAATCAACGGTCCGCCGGGGCGGCTCTGGTCCTTCGCGCTATGTATCGCGATCGTGCTGATGCTGGCGATGCAGCCCGATTTCGGACAGGCCTGTCTGGTGCTGTTCGGCTGGGGGGTGATGTATTTCGTCGCCGGAGCGCCGATGGTGTTGCTGGTCGGCATGGCCGGGCTGGTGGTGCTGGCCGGGACCGTCGCCTATTCCAATTCGGAGCATTTCGCGCGGCGCATCGACGGGTTCCTCAGTGTCGATGTCGATCCGACGACGCAGCTCGGCTATGCCACCAACGCGATCCGCGAAGGCGGGCTCTTCGGGGTCGGTGTCGGCGAGGGCGAGGTCAAATGGTCGCTGCCCGATGCCCATACCGATTTCATCATTGCCGTGGCGGCGGAGGAATACGGACTCATCCTGGTGCTCTGCATCATCGCGCTTTACACCGTCGTCGTCGTGCGCTCCCTGCTGCGGCTGGTGCGGGAACGCGATCCGTTCATCCGTCTGGCAGGTACCGGGCTGGCCTGCATGTTCGGGGTTCAGGCGATGATCAACATGGGCGTCGCGGTGCGGCTCCTGCCGGCCAAGGGCATGACGCTGCCTTTTGTCAGCTACGGCGGTTCTTCGGTGATTGCATCCGGCATCGCCGTGGGTATGTTGCTGGCCTTCACCCGGAGCCGGGCGCAGGGTGAGATTTCGGATATTCTCGGGCGGGGCCGGGTCCGGTGAGCGGGCGCCCTGACGACTTGCGGAGGGTCCCTTGACCGCACCATTGCTGATCATCGCCGCGGGCGGCACGGGCGGGCACATGTTTCCCGCCCAGGCGCTGGCCGAGGTCATGCTGGCGTGCGGCTGGCGGGTCAAGCTCAGCACCGATGCGCGCGGCGCGCGCTATACCGGCGGTTTCCCGGAAGCGGTGGAGATCGAACAGATCAGCAGCGCGACCTTCGCGCGCGGCGGTCTGGCGGCCAAGGCGATGGTGCCGCCGCGGCTGGCGGCCGGTGTGGCGGGGGCCATGATGCAGATGCTGCGCGACCGGCCTGCCGTAGTGGTCGGCTTTGGCGGCTATCCATCGATCCCGGCGCTCTCGGCGGCGCTGTTGCTGCGGCTGCCACGGATGATCCATGAACAGAACGGCGTGCTCGGCCGGGTCAACGAGATCTTCGCCAAACGCGTCGATGCGGTGGCCTGCGGCACCTGGCCGACGAAGCTGCCCGAGGGGGTCGAAGCGGTCCATGTCGGCAACCCGGTGCGCGGTGCGGTGCTGGAGCGGGCCGGGGCGGGGTATATCCCGCCGGGCGATTATCCGATGGAATTGCTGGTGATGGGCGGCTCGCAGGGTGCGCGGATCCTGAGCGACGTGGTGCCCCCGGCGATCGCCGGGCTGCCGCTGGAGATGCTGAAGAACATTCGGGTCAGCCATCAGGCCCGCGACGAGGATGGCGAACGGGTCGCCAAATTCTATGCGCAATCGGGCATCAACGCCGACGTGCAGCCTTTCTTCGATGACGTACCGCGCCGGATGAGCGAGGCACAATTGGTGATCAGTCGGGCCGGGGCATCGAGCGTTGCCGATATCTCGGTGATCGGGCGCCCGTCGATCCTGATCCCCTTTGCCGCCGCGACCGGTGATCATCAGAGCGCCAATGCGCGCGGTCTCGTGGATGCGGGGGCTGCGATCATGGTGCCCGAGCGCATGGCCGAACCCGAGAGCATGACCGCGCAGATCGAAACCGTGCTCAGCCATCCCGACGGCGCGCTGCAGATGTCGCGCGCCGCATTGTCCAGAGCCATGCCCGACGCCGCCGAGAACCTCGCACAGATGGTGCAAGAGATTGCCAACAAAGGAAAATCCACATGAACGCTGCCACGAAACTGCCCGGTGATGTTGGCCCGATCCATTTCGTCGGAATCGGCGGCATCGGCATGTCGGGCATTGCCGAGGTGTTGCTCAACCACGGCTATCAGGTGCAGGGGTCCGATCTCAAGGCGTCCAAGATCACCGACCGGCTGGCCGAGCTCGGCGCGACCATTTTCGAAGGCCAGCGGGCTGAGAATATCGAGAGGGCCGAGGTCGTCGTGATCTCATCCGCGATCAAGCCGGGCAATGCCGAACTCGACGCGGCGCGCCAGCGCGGACTGCCGATCGTGCGCCGCGCCGAGATGCTGGCCGAACTGATGCGGCTCAAGTCCAACATCGCGGTGGCCGGCACCCATGGCAAGACCACGACGACCACGCTGGTGGCCGAATTGCTGGTTTCGGGCGGCATCGACCCGACGGTGATCAACGGCGGGATCATCCATGCCTATGGCTCCAACGCCCGGATGGGGCAGGGCGAATGGATGGTGGTCGAGGCCGACGAGAGCGACGGCACTTTCAACCGGCTGCCCGCGACCATCGCCATCGTCACCAATATCGACCCCGAGCATATGGAGCATTGGGGTGATTTTGACCGGCTGCGTCAGGGTTTCGTCGATTTCGTTTCCAACATCCCGTTCTATGGGCTTGCCGTCTGCTGTACCGATCACGCCGAGGTGCAGAGCCTCGTGGGCAAGATCACCGACCGGCGCGTCATGACCTACGGGTTCAACGCCCAGGCCGATGTGCGGGCCGTCGGGTTGCACTACAAGGCCGGGGTGGCGCACTTCGACATCGCGTTGCAGGCCGAGGACAAGGTCATCAAGGATTGCAGCCTGCCGATGCCCGGCGATCACAACGTCAGCAACGCGCTCTCGGCCGTCGCGGTGGCGCGGCATCTGGGTATGAAAACCGACGAGATCCGTGCCGCGCTGGCCGCCTTTGGCGGCGTCAACCGGCGTTTCACCAAGGTGGGCGAGGTCGATGGCGTCACGATCATCGACGACTATGGCCATCACCCGGTGGAGATCGCCGCCGTGCTCAAGGCTGCGCGGCAGGCCACCGAGGGCCGGGTGATCGCAGTGCACCAGCCGCACCGCTATTCGCGGCTCAGCGGTTTGTTCGATGATTTCTGCGCCTGTTTCAATGATGCCGATGTCGTCGGTATCGCCGAAGTATTCGCCGCCGGCGAAGAGCCCATCGAGGGCGCCGACCGGGATGGGCTCGTGGCCGGGTTGATCCGTCATGGCCACCGTCACGCCCGCGCCGTGCAGGACGAGGATGACCTCACGAGGCTGGTGCGCGAACAGACCCGCCCCGGTGACATGGTCGTCTGCCTCGGCGCCGGGACGATCAGCACCTGGGCCAATGGCCTGCCCGAAAGGCTGAAGGCCGCGAAGGGAGCCGCGGCGTGACCCTGTTCTGGGCCTGTTTCCTGTGGATTTGCGCCGCCGCCGGCGCCGCCCTGCTGCCGCCGCGGCATCGATATATCCCGGGATTGTCCCTGATGCTGGCTGCGCCTGTTCTGCTCGGCGGGGTGGTCGCGCGGACGGGCTGGCTGCCGGGCGCGCTGGCGCTCTGTGCCTTCCTGTCGATCTCCCGCGCCCCGCTCTGCACGTTGCTGAAGCAAATGCGCGGCAGCGAGCCGGAGCTCGGGCGATGAGCTTTTCACTGACCCTCGTCTGTCTCTGGGCGGTGATCGCCAATATCCTCGCGATGACCCCGTCGGCCGACAACCATTGGCGCAATGCCTATGTCCTGATCGCCGTCGGCATTCCGCTCGCGGGATTCGTGACCATGCAGCATGGCCCCTGGGTCGGGCTGCTGGTGCTGGCGGGGGGCTGTTCGATCCTGCGCTGGCCCGTGATCTATCTCGGTCGCTGGCTGCGCCGCGGCGCGACCCGCGGTCCGGCGGAATAAAGCGCCTGCGGTGAGTCTCCTGTTGGTCCTGCTCGTCGGCATTTTGCTGCTCTGGCTGCTGGCCTGTGGCTGGGCAGGCTATCGCCTCCGCCCGCTGGCCCTGATCGCGATTCTCTGCGGCGGTCTGGCGCTGAACAGCGCCTGGATGGTCTTCGGCCTCGATGCGCATCCTCTCGAGCGACATGCCCTGACCGCCCATGCCGCCGCGATTCTCTATGCTTTCTCCGCCTTCGGGATCGGCTATCTGATCGGTCGGGTGATGCGCCACTGGCGCGCCGACCGCGTCGAGGAACGGCCGGATAGACAGGAAGGATCGGTTTGACGAGCTCGGGAATAGCGGCTAGGCGGAGTGCATGAGCAGCAAGACATTTCCCGCCGTTCGCGGCCGTCTGACCCCGGACCGCGCGCTTCACGAACTGACCTGGCTCAGGGTCGGCGGACCCGCCGATTGCCTGTTCGCCCCGGCGGATCTTGACGATCTGCGCAGCTTCCTGCGGGATCTGCCGCAGGATGTTCCGGTCTTCCCCATGGGCGTGGGCAGCAACCTGATCGTGCGCGATGGCGGGCTGCGCGCGGTGGTGATCCGGCTTGGACGCGGGTTCAACACTATCGAGATTGACGGTGAGCACGTGATCGCGGGCGCGGCGGCGCTCGATGCGCATGTGGCGCGCAAGGCCGCCGATGCGGGGCTCGACCTGACCTTCCTGCGCACGATTCCCGGTTCGATCGGCGGTGCGGTGCGGATGAATGCCGGCTGTTACGGCAGCTACACGGCCGATCACCTCGTCTCGGCAGAGGTGGTGACGCGGCAGGGCGATGTCCGCACCCTGTCCCCGCGGGAGCTCAATTTCCGCTATCGCCAGAGCGATCTGCCCGAGGGCGCGGTGATTGTCTCCGCCCGTTTTGCCCCGCCCCGAGGCGTGCCGGAGGCGCTGCACGCGCGCATGACGGAACAGCTTTGCAAACGCGACGAGAGCCAGCCCACCAAGGAACGCAGCGCCGGCAGTACCTTCCGCAACCCGGCCGGATTCTCGAGCACCGGCCGCGCCGATGACGTGCATGATCTCAAGGCCTGGAAGGTGATCGACGAGGCCGGGATGCGCGGCGCGATGCGTGGCGGCGCCCAGATGAGCGAGAAACATTCCAACTTCCTCATCAACACCGGCACGGCCAGCGCCGCGGACCTTGAGGCATTGGGCGAAGAGGTGCGAAAAAAGGTTTACGATTCAAGCGGCATCAGGCTAGAATGGGAAATCATGCGCATCGGTGAAAATTTGGGTGATCCGGTGCCAGAGGCTTGAGCCGCTAAGCGGTGACGACAATATTAAAAAGGGTCGCCAAAGACCCGGGAAAAAGGCACTCCGGTGGGTACGTCGAGCAGGACAGCCCCGACAGTGGCGGTATTATTGGGTGGCCCCTCGGCTGAGCGTGAGGTGTCACTCTCCAGCGGGCGCGCCTGCGCCGCCGCATTGCGGGAACGGGATTTCAACGTGATCGAGGTCGATGCAGGCCCCGATCTTTGTGCCGTTCTGGGCGATATCAATCCCGATTATGTGCTCAATTGCCTGCATGGCCGCTGGGGCGAGGATGGCTGCGTGCAGGGCCTGCTCGAATGGATGGGGCTCCCCTATAGCCATTCCGGCGTGCTGGCCTCGGCATTGGCGATGGACAAACAGCGCTGCAAGGAGGTCTTCCGGGCGGCCGGCCTGCCGGTGGTGCAGAGTCTGATCGCCGCCGCAGGGGACGTGCGGACCCGTCACGTGATGGAGCCGCCCTATGTGGTCAAGCCCAACAACGAGGGATCCTCGGTCGGCGTCTATCTGATCGGCGAGGAGAACAACGGCCCGCCGCAGCTCGATGCCGACATGCCCGATTTCGTCATGGTCGAGCAATTCGTGCCGGGTCGCGAGCTGACCACGACCGTTCTCGGACAACGCGCGCTTTCCGTCACCGATATCCTGACCACCGGCTGGTACGATTACGATGCGAAGTACAAGGCCGGGGGATCGACCCATGTGGTGCCCGCCGAAGTGCCGACCGAGATTTTCGAGCTTTGCCTCGACTATGCCCTGCGCGCGCATAACGCGCTCGGCTGCCGCGGTGTCAGCCGGACCGACTTTCGCTGGGACGAGAGCCGCGGCGCCGAGGGACTGATTCTTCTCGAGACCAATACCCAGCCGGGGATGACACCGACCTCGCTGGCGCCGGAACAGGCGCTCGCCTGCGGTATCTCCTTCGGGGAGCTCTGCGCCTGGATGGTGGAGGATGCGTCATGCGGACGCTGATCCGCCGCAGCCCTAAACCCGCAAAGGCCGATCCGGCACCGTCCCGTTGGGCCTGGCGCATGCAGCGGCTGATGCTGACGCCGGGGTTTCGCCTGGCGCTGCGTGCCGGGGTGCCCTTCGGGCTGGCGATGCTGATCGGGACTATCTACCTCTCCGACGAGTCACGCCGCGGCGCGATCATCCAGGTGATCGAGGATACCCGCACCAGCATTCAGGATCGGCCGGAATTCATGGTCGAGCTCATGGCCATCGACGGGGCCGAGGATGCGCTGGCGCTGCAGATCCGCGAGGCGGTGCCGCTGGATCTGCCGAAGAGTTCCTTCAAGCTCGACCTGCCGCAGATCCGGGCCACCATCACGGCGCTGCACGGGGTGCGGCAGGCATCCGTCAGGGTGCGTCCCGGCGGGGTGTTGCAGGTCGACGTGACGCCACGGGTGCCCGCGGCGATCTGGCGCCGGACCGAGGGGCTGGCGCTGATCGACGAGAGCGGCGCGCATGTGCGCGACGTCGGCAGTCGGCTCGATCATCCCGAACTGCCGCTGATCGCCGGGCGTGGCGCATCGCGTCATGTGCCCGAAGCGCTGCAATTGATGCGCGCGGCTGCTCCCCTGGGCAGTCGCTTGCGCGGCGTCGTGCGGATCGGCGAGCGGCGCTGGGACGTGGTGCTCGACCGCGAGCAGCGGATCATGCTCCCCGAGGCCGATCCGGTGCAGGCGCTGGAACGGGTGATCGCGCTGGAAGGCGCGCAAGAGGTGCTCAGCCGCGATGTCGCGGCGGTGGACATGCGGTTGGCGTCAAGACCGACCGTCAGAATGAACGAAGAGGCCACCCGCGAATGGTGGCACATCAGGCAGCTTTCGGGCCAGTGACGATACATCGCTGATCCGCAGGCAATGATTTGGGGCAGTAACGGTAATGATGGACTTATACGATTCACAGCGCTCGATGCGGCATATGCGCAAGCTTGCGATGCAGCGCGGCGTGGTGGCGATCCTGGATGTGGGCAGTTCCAAGATCGCCTGCCTTGTCCTGCGCTTTGACGGCCCGAGCCGCCTTGGCGACGAGGGCGAGATCGGCTCGCTGGCCGGGCAATCGGGGTTCCGTGTCATCGGCGCTGCCACGACCCGGTCGCGCGGGGTGCGTTTCGGCGAGATCTGCGCCATGGGGGAAACCGAGCGCGCGATTCGCACCGCTTTGCAGGCCGCCCAGAAAATGGCCGGGATCCGCGTCGATCACGTCATCGCCTGCTTTTCCGGCGCCGAACCGCGCAGCTACGGACTCGATGCGCAGGTCGAGCTCGAGGGCCAGATGGTCACCGAGCAGGATGTCGCGCGGGTGCTGGCCAGCTGCGATGTGCCGGAATACGGTGAAGGCCGCGAGGTGCTCCATGCCCAGCCGGTGAATTTCGCGCTCGATCACCGGTCCGGTCTCAGCGATCCGCGCGGCCAGCTCGGCAATGCGCTGTCGGTGGATCTTCACATGCTCACGGTGGAGGCCGACGCGGTCCAGCATCTGGCCCATTGCATCAAACGCTGCGATCTCGAACTCGCGGGGATCGCCTCGTCGGCCTATGTTTCGGGCATCGCCTCGCTGGTGGAGGACGAACAGGAGCTCGGCGCCGCCTGCATCGATCTCGGCGGCGGTTCGACCGGCGTGTCGATCTTCATCAAGAAACACATGATCTATGCCGATGCGGTGCGCATGGGCGGCGATCACGTGACCTCGGACATTTCCATGGGTCTGCAGGTGCCGACCGCCAATGCCGAGCGGATCAAGACTTTCTATGGGGGAGTCCATGCCACCGGAATGGACGACCGCGAGATGATCGAGATCGGCGGCGATACCGGCGATTACGAACATGACCGGCGCACCGCCAGCCGGGCGGAGCTGATCGGCATCATGCGCCCGCGGGTCGAGGAGATTCTCGAAGAAGTCCGCGCGCGGCTCGATGCCGCCGGTTTCGACCACTTGCCGAGCCAGCAGATCGTGCTGACCGGCGGTGGCAGCCAGATCCCCGGACTCGACGGCCTGGCTTCCAAGATCCTCGGTCAGCAGGTACGGCTGGGCCGTCCGCTACGGGTGCATGGGCTGCCACAGGCCGCCACCGGCCCGGGCTTCGCCTCCGCAGTGGGGCTCGCTCTTTTTGCAGCGCATCCGCAGGACGAATGGTGGGATTTCGACATCCCGGCGGATCGCTACCCGGCACGCTCCTTGAGGCGCGCCGTGAAATGGTTCAGGGATAATTGGTAACCGCAAGATCCGGTAGATGGTCCGATATAGGGGTGAAAACGGCGAAAAATCGCCCATATTTAGCGGAAAAACCGCGATTTAGACGTGACGAAACAGCAACAGCTCGATAAAGTCGGGGAAATTCGGGAAAAAATCTCTCGCGACGCGCGGGCCAGCAAACAGGCGGACATCACATGACACTGAACCTTTCCATGCCAGGACAGGAAGATCTCAAGCCCCGTATCACCGTTTTCGGAGTCGGTGGGGCAGGCGGCAACGCCGTGAACAACATGATCGAGAAAGAGCTGGACGGCGTTGATTTCGTAGTCGCCAATACCGACGCGCAGGCGCTGCAGCAGGCGCGGGCGGAGAACCGCATCCAGCTCGGTATCAAGGTTACCGAAGGGCTCGGCGCCGGGGCGCGTGCCACCGTCGGCGCGGCCGCGGCCGAAGAGAGCATCGAGCAGATCGTCGATCACCTCGCGGGCGCGCATATGTGCTTCATCACCGCCGGCATGGGCGGTGGCACCGGCACCGGTGCGGCCCCGATCATTGCGCAGGCCGCGCGTGAGCTCGGTGTGCTGACCGTCGGCGTGGTCACCAAGCCGTTCCAGTTCGAGGGCGCCAAGCGCATGCGTCAGGCCGAGGATGGCGTCGAGGCGCTGCAGAAGGTCGTCGATACGCTGATCATCATCCCCAACCAGAACCTGTTCCGGCTGGCCAACGAAAAGACAACCTTTACCGAGGCCTTCTCCATGGCCGACGATGTGCTCTATCAGGGTGTCAAAGGCGTGACCGACCTGATGGTGCGTCCGGGCTTGATCAACCTCGACTTCGCCGACGTTCGCGCGGTAATGGACGAGATGGGCAAGGCGATGATGGGCACTGGCGAGGCCGAGGGCGAAGATCGCGCCATCCAGGCCGCCGAGAAGGCCATCGCGAACCCGCTGCTCGACGAAATCTCGCTGCGCGGCGCCAAGGGCGTGCTGATCAACATCACCGGCGGTCACGACCTGACCCTGTTCGAGCTTGACGAGGCGGCCAACCGGATCCGCGAAGAGGTGGACCCGGAAGCAAACATCATCGTCGGCTCGACCTTCGACACCGGCCTTGGCGGGATGATGCGGGTGAGCGTCGTCGCGACCGGCATCGACGCTACCGATGTGGATACCGAAATGCCGGTACCGCGCCGTTCGATGAGCCAGCCGCTGAAACAGCAGACCGCCGCCGAAGAGACTGCACCGGCCCCGGCGCCCGCACCGGAGTCCAGGCCCGTCGCCGCAACCTTGCGCCAGGCCGATCAGCAGCCGCTGTTCCAGGACATGAACGCCCGGCCGGTCGAGCAGGATGAACCGCTGATTGAGGATTACCGCAGCGCGGAAAGCCAGCAGCAGACCTCCGATGGCCTGCCGCCCCCTGCCTACCAGCCGCAGGTCGCCGAGTTTGAGCCGCGCCACGACAATCTCGAGGCCGAACCCGAGGAATTCGTCGCCCCGCGCGCCCCGGCGCCGGGCACGCCTTCTCCCGAGGCGCTGGCCCGTCTGCGCGCCGCCGCGGAGAAGGCCGCGCCGACCAGCCAGCAGCGCGCGCCGCAGCAGCATCAGGCCCCGAGCCAGGGCAGCGACAAGCCACGGTTCGGTATCAACTCGCTGATCAACCGGATGACCGGCCACGGCGAGGCCGAGGCCCAGCAGCGGCCCGCACGCCAGCAGCCGCCCCGCCAGCAGCCCCCGGTGCAGAGTCGCGCCGCAGCCGCCGCGCCGCAGCCGCAGGAAGCACCCCAGGAAGATCAGGAACGTATCGAAATTCCCGCCTTCCTGCGTCGCCAGGCAAACTGAACCGGTCACATTCGTGACAAAAGGGTCGCCTCCGGGCGGCCCTTTTTCGTTTCATAACAGTTGTTTAAATGCGGTTAGGCGCGTTTGCGCGCAAACGTTACATTAGTGTTTCAGACGGTTGCAAAGTTTGAGTTGAGCATTGCAAGCGGCGCGACTAGGTCTTTGTTCAAGTTAGGAAATGTTCCGCGACCCCGAGGATTTACATCGTGCAAACGACCATCAAATCAGCGATCAGCTTTGTCGGCAGAGGCCTGCATACCGGCCAGCCTGCGACAGTGACGATCCGTCCCGCCGGGGTCCATCATGGTATCTGGTTTTCCCGCAGCGATGTCGCCGTCGGCGACCGGCTGGTTCCGGCCCGCTGGGATGCCGTGAACCGCTCGCCGCTCTGCACCAAGCTCGAGAATGCCCAAGGGCTTTCGGTCTCGACCGTCGAGCATTTGATGGCGGCGCTGGCGGGTTGCGGTATTCACAATGCAATGATCGAGATCGACGGGCCGGAAGTGCCGATTCTCGACGGTTCCTCGGCGCCCTTCGTGCGCGGCATCATGCAGCGGGGAATCCGCTCGCTCAGCGCCCCGGTCCGGGCCTATGAAGTGCTGCAGAACGTGAGCGTGCGCGAGGGCAATGCCTGCGCCAGCCTGACTCCCGCCGAGACCCTGCACATCGATTTCGAGATCGATTTCGTTGATGCGGCGATCGGCCATCAGCAGAAATCGCTGCAGATGAACAACGGCAGCTTCGCCCGCGAACTCTGCGACAGCCGCACCTTCTGCCGACAGGCCGATGTGCTGGCAATGCAGGCCAACGGGCTGGCGCTCGGGGGCGAGCCGGGGCGCAATGCGGTGGTCTTCGACGGCGACCGTGTGCTGAGCCCGGGCGGGCTGCGCCATGCCGATGAGCCGGTCCGCCACAAGATGCTCGACGCGCTTGGTGATCTCGCGCTGGCCGGGGCGCCGCTGCTTGGCCATTACACCGGTCTGCGCGCGGGCCACTCGCTGACCAACACGCTGCTGCGCAAGCTTTTCGCCACGCCGGGGGCGGTGCGCATGGTGACCTGCGATGCGGCAATGGCGGCGCGTCTGCCGGGCTTTGGTCTCGTCCGCGAAGAGATCCCGCAAGTCGCCTGACTGCCCGTTCCGCAGGAAATGCCCGCCGGGCGCGCGCAGCGCCGGTCGCATGAAGGCCAATCGCCGTCCCGACTATTGTCCCTGCCTTGTGGCCCTGCATCCCCAGCCGGAACGCTTTTGCGCGGGGTCGGCCGCCGATCTGCGGAATCGGCGTTTTGCACCCGAAATTAATGTGCTAGTCAGGGGCCAAGCGAGGTCACAGGACCACAACATGAACAAAGCGAAGGGTACAGGCATGACAGTGGCGGGGTCGCGCAAGCGGATGATCGGTGCGGTGCTTGTGGTGGCGGCGCTTGGCGCTTGCGGCGCGAATGATCCGGGCCGGACCACTTCGAGCTTTTTCAATCCCCAGGAGATTCCGCTCGAGACCTATTCGGCCGAGCAGATCTACGAGAGGGGCGAATTCGAGCTGGGTCGGCGCAAACCGGATCAGGCGGCATTCTATTTCGCCGAGATCGAGCGGCTCTACCCCTATTCCGAATGGGCCAAACGGGCACTGATCATGCAGGCCTTCGCCTATCACAAGGATCAGGACTATCCCAACAGCCGCTCCGCTGCGCAGCGCTTCATCGATTTCTTTCCCGATGACGACGACGCGGCCTATGCGCAATATCTGCTGGCGCTGTCCTATTACGACCAGATCGAGGAGGTCGGCCGCGATCAGGGGCTGACCTTCCAGGCGCTGCAGGCGCTGCGCACCGTGATCGAGAATTACCCTGACAGCGAATATGCCCGAGCGGCGATACTGAAATTCGATCTCGCCTTCGATCATCTGGCGGGCAAGGAGATGGAGATCGGCCGCTATTACCTGCGCCGCAACCACTACACCGCGTCGATCAACCGGTTCCGCGTGGTGGTGGAGGATTTCCAGACCACGTCCCACACCGCCGAGGCGCTGCACCGGCTGGTCGAGGCCTATCTGAGCCTCGGGCTGACCGACGAGGCGCAGACCGCGGGGGCGATCCTGGGGCATAATTACCGCTCGACCGAATGGTATCAGGACAGCTATCGCCTGCTCACTGGCAGGGGACTGGAGCCGAAATCCCTCGGCGACAACTGGCTGAGCGCGATCTATCGCCAGACGATCAAGGGCGAGTGGATTTAACAGCCGGGCGTGACGCCCGCCCGACGGATGGTTCCGATGCTGCGCGGACTTGATATCTCGGACATGTTGATCATCGACCGGCTGGAGCTCGGCTTCCAGCCCGGTCTCAACGTGCTGACCGGCGAAACGGGGGCGGGCAAGTCGATCCTGCTGGATTCGCTGGGCTTCGTGCTCGGGTGGCGCGGGCGCGCCGATCTGGTTCGCCAGGGTGCGGCTCAGGGCGAGGTCACCGCCTGGTTCGATCTGCCGCCCGACCATCCGGCGCGCGCCGTGCTCGCGGAAGCGGGGCTCCCGGCCGAGGACGAGCTCATCCTGCGCCGCATCAACACCAGCGACGGACGCAAGACCGCCTGGGTCAACGATCGCCGGGTTTCGGGCGAGGTGCTGCGCGCGCTGTCCGAAACGCTGGTGGAGCTGCACGGCCAACATGATGACCGGGGTCTGCTGAACCCGCGCGGCCATCGGGCCATTCTCGATGAATATGCGGGCAATGAACCGCGGCTGTCCGGAACGCGCAAGGCGTGGTCGGCGCTCAATGCCGCGCGCAAGGCGGTCGAGGCCGCCGCTGCCGAGCGCGAGGCGATCCTTGCCGAAGAGGAATTCCTGCGCCACGCGGTCGCCGAGCTCGACAAGCTCGATCCGCAGGAGGGCGAGGAGGCCGCGCTCGACACCCGTCGCCGTCTCATGCAGGGCGCCGAGAAAATCCGCAGCGACGTCACCAATGCCTATGAGATCATGGGGCAGGGCGGCGCGGAAACCGCGCTCGGCGATGCGCTGCGTTGGCTCGACGGTGTCGCCGACAAGGCCGAGGGCGCATTGGAAGCACCGATGGCGGCCCTGAACCGCGCTCTGGTCGAACTCGACGAGGCGATGTCCGGTGTCGCGGACGCGATCGACGCGATGTCCTTCAACCCTTTGGAGCTGGAAGAGACAGAGGAACGTCTCTTTGCAATCCGCGGGCTGGCGCGCAAACATGACGTCGCCCCCGACGACCTGGCGGGATTTGCCAGCGCATTGCGCGCCAAGCTCGACGCGCTCGACGCCGGGGAGGCCGCGCAGGCCGCGCTCGAACAGGCGGTGCGGGCCGCCGAAACCGATTATGACGCGGCCGCCGATGCTCTCACCAAGGCGCGGCGCAAGGCGGCCAGTAGGCTCGACAAGGCAGTCGCCGCCGAGCTTGCCCCGCTGAAAATGGAGCGCGCCGTCTTCGCTACCGAGATCACCGACGAGGCGGCCGGCCCCGAGGGGCGCGATGCCGTCTCCTTCACCGTTGCCACTAATCCCGGTGCCCCGGCCGGCCCGCTGGGCAAGATCGCCTCCGGCGGTGAGCTCAGCCGTTTCCTGCTGGCGCTGAAGGTCTGCCTCACCGAGGGCCAGCCGGGCCTCACGCTGATCTTCGACGAGATCGACCGCGGTGTGGGTGGTGCCACCGCCGATGCGGTGGGCCGCCGCCTGCAGGCGCTCGCGAACGGCGGGCAGGTGCTGGTGGTGACCCATTCGCCGCAGGTCGCCGCACTCGGCGCGCATCACTGGCGTGTCGAAAAGGCTGTGAAGGCGGGCATGACCACCTCCACCGTCGTGCCGCTCGCAGCGCCCGAGCGGATCGACGAGGTCGCGCGGATGCTCGCCGGGGATACGATCACCGACGCCGCCCGCGCCGCGGCGCAAGCGCTGCTCGGCGCCGGACAGCCCGCCGCCGCCCGATGAGCCAGCCGCAGCCCTCCTTCGTCGCCGAGCAGATCGGCCTTGCGAAGGCGGCGCTCATCGAAGCCTGGCAGGTGCTGCGCCATCGTGGGCCGGGCAAGGTCACCTTCTGGTTCATCGCGCTGCTGATCGGCATTGCCGCGGGTTTCGCGGCGCTGTTCTTCCGCAAGGGCATCAATTGGCTGCAGGCCAGTCTCTACGGCACCGAAGACGTGCAGCGGCTGCACACATTCATCTCCGGCCTGGCCTGGTATTGGGTGGTACTGATCCCGACATTCGGCGGGCTGGCTGTGGGGTTGATCCTGCATCACTTCACGCGGGATGCGCGCGCCCGCACCGTCGGAGACGTGATCCTTGGCGCCGCCCTGCATGACGGGCGGGTCGAGACCCGCGCCGGTCTCGCCTCGGCCCTGTCCTCGCTCATCACGCTCAGCACCGGCGGTTCCTCGGGGCGCGAAGGGCCGGTGGTGCATCTCGCCGGGGTGATCTCGACCGCGATCTGCCGCCTCATCAAGGCCGACGGCATCACCGGACGAGACCTTCTCGGCTGCGCGGTCGCGGCGGCGGTCTCCGCAAGTTTCAACGCGCCGATCGCCGGAGCTCTCTTTGCGCTCGAAGTCGTGCTGCGGCATTTCGCGGTCCATGCCTTCGCTCCGATCGTCATCGCCAGCGTCGCGGGCACCGTGATCAACCGGCTCGAATTCGGCGGGCTTACCGAATTTGTCCTGCCCACTTATGGCGATCTGCAATTCTACATCGAGCTGCCCGCCTACCTGTTGCTCGGCCTGACCTGCGGCCTGGTCGCGGTGGTGCTGATGCTGAGCATCTTCTGGGCCGAGGACCTGGGCGATTACCTGCAGACCCGGATCAGACTGCCCCGTTACCTCAGACCGGCATTTGCGGGGGCGGGGCTCGGCATCATGGCGCTGTGGTTTCCCCATATCATCGGGGTCGGTTACGAAACCACGTCGATGGCATTGACCGGCGAGCTGCTGCTGCATGAGGCGATCATCTTTGCCATGCTCAAGGTCGCGGCGGTGGCGATCACCATGGGCGGACGCATGGGCGGCGGGGTATTCTCCCCCTCGCTGATGATCGGCGCGCTGACGGGGCTGGGCTTCGGGCTGATCGCGACCGGGGTGTTTCCCGATGTCTCGGGTTCATCCTCGCTCTATGCGCTGGCAGGAATGGGCGCGGTCGCGGCGGCGGTGCTCGGCGCGCCGATCTCGACGACGCTGATCGTCTTCGAAATGACCGGCGACTGGCAGACCGGTCTGGCCGTGATGGTCGCGGTCAGCATGTCCACCGCGCTGGCTTCGCGGCTGGTGGATCGCAGCTTCTTCCTGACCCAGCTCGAACGCCGCGGCATCCGGCTTGCTGCCGGGCCGCAGGCCTATCTGCTCTCGATGTTCACCGTCGCCCGGCTGATGCGCCGCCCGGGCGAGACGGGCGCCGCCGCCGAGGCGGCCTGCTGGGACCTGATCGATGCAGGCACCTATATCGACGGTGCCGCGACGCTGGAGGCGGCCATGTCGATTTTCGAGCAGAATGCCGTCGCCTTCATCCCGGTGGTGACCTTGCAGGCCGACGCGCCGCCCGAATTGCTCGGCGCGCTGTTCCATGTCGATGCGCTGAAAACCTACAACCGCGCGCTGGCGGCCACCGCCGCCGAGGAACATTCCTGATCGCCGCCCCGGGCCGGTGTCGCGTCAGATCCGCTCGATGGTGATCTCTTCGATCGGATTGAAGGCGAGATAGCCCCTGATCGCACCGACCTCTTCCTTCGGCGACTCGTAGGACAAGACCGCATCCTCGAGCGTCCGGCTCTTGGTGACCACGGAATAATAGCGCGCATCCCCCTTGTAGGGGCAATGGCTGGTCTTCTCTGAGGTATCGAGGAAGGCCATGGCAATGTCCTCGCGCGGAAAATAGATCACCGGCGCCTGATCACCTTCGCGCAGTTCCAGCGCCTGACGGCTCTCGCCGATCACGGCGCCTCCGGCACGCACGGTCCAGGTGCCCTCTGCCTCGCGAATCGTGATATGGTCAGCCATGTATTCCCCCCTTTTAGCCTGTTTCCTTGATGGCAATTTCTGCCGTTGCCGCATCCAACCATGTTTTCGCGCGGGACGATAGCCGGGGACCGATTTTTTCGGCCACCTGCGCATGATAGCGGTTCAGCCAGTCCAGCGCCGCGGGGTCGAGCGCCTCGGGCAGGATCAGCCGACGGTCGATCGGCGCGTAGCTCAGGGTCCGCCAGCAGAGCATCGCCCGGTGATCATCCCCCCCGGGCAGCGCCGGAGCCTGCTCCACGACCAGCAGGTTCTCGATACGGATGCCGAAGGCCCCCTCGCGGTAATAGCCCGGCTCGTTGCTGAGGATCATGCCCGGTTCCAGCGCCACATGGCTGGTCTTGCTGAGCCGTTGCGGCCCTTCATGCACGCTCAGATAGGCGCCGACGCCATGGCCGAGCCCATGATCGAAATCCTGCCCGGCCATCCACAGGGGCAACCGCCCCACAGCCTCGATATCGCGCCCCGCCAGCCCGACGGGCCAGCGCAGTCGGCTCATGGCGATCATCCCCGAAAGCACCCGGGTAAAGGCGGCGCGGGCCTCCCTTTCCGGCGCGCCGATGGCGATGGTGCGGGTGATGTCGGTCGTCCCGTCGAGATACTGGCCGCCGGAATCGAGCACCAGCAGATGCCCGTCCCCGAGTATGCTGTCGCTCTCCTCGGTGACACGGTAATGCATGATCGCGCCATTGGGCCCGGTCCCGGCGATCGTGTCGAAGCTGATGTCCCGCAGCGCCGGATCGCGGCGGCGGCTCTCCTCGAGCCGTCGCACCACCTGGGTTTCGCTGAGCGTCCCGGGCGCCTGGGCATCGAGCCAGGCCAGCACCTCGACGAGCGCCGCGCCGTCGCGCAGATGCGCCTCCGCGGACCCCGCGATCTCGGCCGGGTTCTTGCGCGCCTTGGGCAGGCCGCAGGGATCGACGCCCCAGACCGCGCGCTCGCCCACCGCTTCTGCAAGGATCAGCGGCACGCTGGCCTTCTCAAGCCGCACCGGCCCTTCGAGCCCACGCAGGAAGTCCGGCAGGTCCGCAGGATCATGCCGCCGCACCTCCGGGCCCAGATGCTCCTCAAGCCCCGACAGCTTGGCAGCGGCCATGAACAATTCGACAATACCCGAGGCCCGCAGCACCGCGAATCCATGCGCCACTGGATTGCGCGCGATATCGGCGCCGCGGATGTTCAACAGCCAACAAAGTGAAGCCGGCAGGGTAATCAGCGCTGCCGATTCCCGCGCCGCGTGCAGTGCCTCGCCGAGCCGCGCACGCTTGCTGTCATGGCTCTCCCCGGCGAATTTCAGCGGATGCGCGCGGACCGGCTGCATCGGTGCCTCCGGCTGATCCTCCCAGATCCGGTCCACCAGATTGGCCGAGGCGCGCAGGCGC
Organism: Sulfitobacter aestuarii; assembly: GCF_042685005.1. Lineage (NCBI taxonomy): Bacteria > Pseudomonadati > Pseudomonadota > Alphaproteobacteria > Rhodobacterales > Roseobacteraceae > Sulfitobacter > Sulfitobacter aestuarii. The sequence continues at coordinate 158,042 of NZ_JBHUMP010000002.1, forward strand.
AAACCGGTTCCCGCCAGATTCTGCTCGAGCTGCTCGATCTGCCCGGCACTGTGCAGCCAAGGATCGAATCCCACCACGCCGCCCCCGGGCAGTTGATCGCGCAGCCAATCGGCAAGTTGTACCTCGGGCCAGGGCACCGGGGTGAATTCACCGGCCACCTGCGCCTTGACCTGCGTGCGATAGCGCCCGTCAACGAAGACCCCGGCGACCTCTGGCAATACCGCGCAGAATCCGGCCGAGCCGGTGAACCCGGTCAGCCAGGCCAGCCGCGCATCGCGCGGCGCCACGTATTCCCCCTGATGCGCATCGGCACGCGGCACCAGGAAGGCATCGAGCCCCTCGGCCCGCAACTCTGCGCGCAGCGCCTGCAATCGCGGCGGCCCCTGTTCCGGCCGCGCCGTGACCTCAAATGACTGGAACATCGCCACACTTCTTTATGCCAGAAATACTCAAATCCTGCCGCCTCATCCGACGCGCCGCATGCCCATGACGCGCGCGCGTGCGCGCGGGTCATTGTCAAACAACGCCGCCAGCTGCTCGGTCATCGCCCCCGCGAGCTGATCCACATCGGTGATCGTCACCGCGCGGTCATAATAGCGCGTCACATCATGGCCGATGCCGATTGCCAGCAGCTCCACGGCACGGCGCTTCTCGACCATGGCGATCACATCGCGCAGATGTTTCTCGAGATAATTCGCCGGGTTCACCGACAGCGTGGAATCATCGACCGGCGCGCCATCGGAAATCACCATCAGGATCTTGCGCGCCTCGTGCCGCGCCATCATCCGGCGATGCGCCCATTCCAGCGCCTCGCCGTCGATATTCTCCTTCAGCAGACCTTCCTTCATCATCAGCCCGAGATTGTCCCGTGTCCGCCGCCAGGGTGCATCCGCTGATTTATAGATGATGTGGCGCAGATCGTTGAGCCGTCCCGGCTGCACCGGGCGACCCTCCGCCAGCCAGGCCTCGCGCGCCTGCCCGCCCTTCCAGGCACGGGTGGTGAAGCCGAGGATCTCCACCTTGACGTTGCAGCGCTCCAGCGTGCGCGCCAGCACATCGGCACAGATCGCCGCGATTGAGATCGGGCGGCCGCGCATCGAGCCGGAATTGTCCAGCAAGAGTGTCACCACCGTATCGCGGAACTCGGTATCCTTCTCGATCTTGAAGCTGAGCGGCGTCGTCGGATTCGCCACCACCCGCGCCAGCCGCCCGGCATCGAGCATGCCCTCTTCGAGGTCGAATTCCCAGGACCGGTTCTGCTGCGCCTGCAACCGGCGCTGCAGCTTGTTGGCCAGTCGCCCGACCGCGCCCTTGAGCGGCTCGAGCTGCTGGTCGAGATAGGCCCGCAGCCGCTCGAGCTCGACCGGCTCTGCCAGTTCCTCGGCACCAATCACCTCGTCATGATCGCTGAGGTAAACCAGATAATCCGGGTCGGCGTCCGACACCGGCGGCGGGGCGGGCGGCTCCATCGGCGCGTCGCCCTCCGGCATCTCGGCCTCTTCGCCAAGCTCCTGATCGGCCATGTCATCCATCGAAACCTGCGCCTCGGCAGCATCCTGCTGCTCTTCCTGGCTCTGTTCCGGAGAAGCGTCCTCTTCGTCGTCCTGATCGTCCTGGCCGCTGCTGTCGGGCTCCTGTTCCTCTTCGGCGCCTTCCTCGGCCTCGTCCAGCTGGTTCTCGTCGGCCTGATCCGGATCGTCGCCGAGCTGGTCGCCATAGCCGAGATCGGAGATGATCTGGCGCGCGAAACGGGCAAAGGCCGCCTGATCGGCCAGGCTGTCATCAAGCCCTTCCAGCGTGCCGCCGGCCTGATCCTCGATGAAACCGCGCCACAACTCCATGACGTTCTGCGCCCCCGCCGGGAGCTGGCGTCCGGTGGCCAGATGCCGCACCAGATAACCCGCCGCTACCGCCAAGGGCACGTCACTGGCCTGTTTGACCTGATCGTAGCCTTTGCGCAGCGCCTCGTGGCGAATCTTGGCATCGATATTGCCGGCGGTGCCGGGCATGTCACGCGCGCCCATCGCCTCGCAGCGGGCGGTTTCCATGGCCTCATAGAGATCACGGGCCATTTCGCCCTGCGGCGCATAGCGGGCATGGGTCTGGCCATTGTGATAACGCCGGTTCAGCGCCAGCGCATCGGCGGTGCCGCGCGCCAGCATCACCTCGTCACGGGTCATCCGGCGGCTGACCTGCGGCAGACGCATTGAATCTCCCGACAGGCCGGAAGGATCGACCGTATAGCTGACGTTGAGCTCCGGGTCCTTGGCCATGACCTTGGAAGCCTCGGCGAGCGCCTTCTTGAACGCGTCGGCGGGATTGTCGCTGGGTTTGCTCACGTGGATCTCCCTCCTGTCACATCGGATAATGCGACCTTGCCGCATGCAATATCAGCCAGAAGCGCCACATGCACGTCCAGCGCGTCGATCACCTCATAGCCCGGGTCGCGCCCGTCAAAGGCGAGGTTGAGGTCGGTACCGGCCAGAATGACCGCATCGGCCTGTTGCCGCGTCACCATGTCCCGGCCCGCCGCAAAGAAGATCTCGCGCTCCGCCTCACTGCAGGCACCGCTCACTGCGATATCCTGATAGCGCTTGCCGAGCGCCGCAAGATCACCCTCCGGCGCCACCGCTTCGGTCTGCTCAAGCTGCCCGTAAAGCCGCGTGCGCATCACCACCTCGGTACCAAGCAACCCGACCCGGCGCAGCCCGCGCCGGGCAAACTCCGCATCAAGCGGCGCCACGGCACTGACCAGCGGCAGCGGGGACAGGGCCTCGGTCTCCGCAAAACAGAAATGCCCGCCCAGCGACGTGATCGCCGCGCATTCCGCCCCGGCCGCCTTGAGCCGCGCGATCAGCCCGCCATAGATCGCCGCCTGCGCGGTGCGCTCATCGGCCAGGTTGTTGCGGATCAGATCGCCGACATCGGCCTGCACAATGGTCAGTTCCAGCCGCGCGTTGCGGGCCCGCATGAGCCCGCAGAGCCGCTGATAATAGACGATCGTTGCCGCCGGTCCGATGCCTCCGATCAGTCCAACATGCATGGCCGCCTCAACCGAGGCTGACGCTGGCGGCGCTTTCGGGCAATTCCTCGTCAAACAGCCGCTGATAGAATTCCGCCACGGTCTGGCGCTCCAGCTCATCGCATTTGTTGAGGAAGGACAGGCGGAACGCATATCCGATGTTGCGGAAGATCTCGGCATTCTGCGCCCAGGCGATCACCGTACGCGGCGACATCACCGTGGACAATTCGCCATTCATGAAGGCGGTGCGGGTGAGGTCGGCGACCGTCACCATCTGCTTGATCTTCTTGCGCCCCTCGGCGGTGTTGTAATGCGGGTTCTTGGACAGCACGATCGCGGTCTCGGCATCGATGCTGAGATAGTTCAATGTCGCCACCAGCGACCAACGGTCCATCTGCGCCTGGTTGATCTGCTGGGTGCCGTGATAGAGCCCGGTGGTATCGCCAAGACCGACGGTGTTGGCCGTGGCGAACAGGCGGAAATAGGGATGCGGCGTGATGATCTCGTTCTGATCCATCAACGTCAGCTTGCCGTCATGCTCCAGCACCCGCTGGATCACGAACATCACATCGGCGCGGCCCGCGTCATATTCATCAAAGACGATCGCGGTGGGATTGCGCAATGCCCAGGGCAGGATGCCTTCATGAAATTCGGTGACCTGCTTGCCGTCGCGCAGCTTGATCGCGTCCTTGCCGATCAGGTCGATCCTCGAAATATGGCTGTCGAGATTGACCCGCACCGTCGGCCAGTTCAGCCGCGCCGCCACCTGTTCGATATGGGTGGATTTGCCGGTGCCGTGATAGCCCTGGACCATGACCCGCCGGTTATGGGTGAACCCGGCAAGGATCGCCAGCGTGGTATCGGGGTCGAACTTGTAGGTGTGATCGATGTCCGGCACCCGACTGGTGCGATCGTCAAAACCCTTGACGATCATGTCCGTATCGATGCCGAAGACGTCACGGACCGAGATCTCGTTGGTGGGTTTGGTGTTGAGTTCCAGTGCGCCGTCAGCCATGCGATTGTTCCTATGCTATTCATGCCCTCCCGTCGCCGGAGGGCGTTCCGCTCGTGGTGCAACATATATCTTGCCGCGGCAAGGGGAAGGCAGAAAGCGATCTGGACCAATCGACAGCCCGTTTCTGTCCAGTGCAGGAGCGGCGGGCCAGCGCGTCACTATCTGCCCCGCCCCCGCTTCTCTTGACCCGAAATACCTTTGGGGGAGTTTGAGGGGGCAAACAGCCCCCTCATTCCGACCTTTGCCCAAATCGCGCCCCGCGCGACCAACGGCGGCCGCCGCGGCGCTCTCAATCCTTGAAATTGCGGCTGCCCTTGATCTGGTCCCAGGCCCAGACCACAAGCTGCAATTGCTCTTCCTGGCTGCGGTCGCCGCCGTTCATGTCCGGATGCAGCACCTTGATCAGCGATTTATAGACCTTGCGCACCTCGGGCTTGGTCCAGCTGTCCTTGGCCTCGAGAATCTCCAGCGCGCGGCGCTCGGTGGGAGGCAGGCGGCGGCCGGTCTGCGCGCCGCGACCGGGGTTCTGCGTGGCATTGGCGCCAAGCACCTGATGCGGATCCTCGATGCCGAGCCGGGCCCAGGCCCGCGCCTCGGGATCGCCGAGCGGCTTGGTGGTGCGTTCCCAGACCTTGTCCTTGGTCATCTGCGCATTGAGCTCCGCCTCGGTGGTGCCGTCGAAGAAATTCCACTTTAGGTTGTACTCACGCACATGCTGCTGGCAGAACCAGAAATAATCGTCGAGCACATCCGGAGCCTTGGGCGCGCGGAACTTGCCGGGCGCGTCGCAGCCCTCGTGGTCGCAGACCCGTGTGGAGGTTTCCGAGGCACCGGACTGGCTGCGTCGTCCGCGGGGGTTCTTCTTTTTCGCGGATGACACGGACATGTCGAATCCGAAGGGATCAGCTTTGGGCATATGTAGGACCTTTCCGACTCAGGCCGGTCAGTTTAGACGAAGGGTTGCAGGATTGAAGGGGCGGAGACAAAAAAATGTCGGTAACACAGGAGATATCGGAGCGGCTCGAGACGGTGTTCGCGCCGCGTGAGTTGCAGGTCGTCGATGACAGCGAGAGCCATCGCGGTCATGCCGGATATCGGGACGGTGGCGAGAGCCATTTCAATGTGCGTATCCGCTCGGAGCGGTTCAAGGGCATGAGCCGTCTGGCGCGCCACCGGGCAGTGCATGACGCGCTCGGCGAAGATCTCATCGGCCGCATCCACGCGCTGGCGCTGGACCTCGACAGCTGATCCGCCGCTAGGTTCCGGGCGCGGAGGCCGCCTGACTGTCGGGCGTCGCATCTGGCTGCCCTGCCGGATCCGCCGCATCTGCGGTTTCCACGGCCGTGGTAACCGTGCCATCCGTGTGCCTGTCCTGCGGGGCCGGAGCGGGCAGCAGTTCTGTCGCCGTCTCTTCGAAGGGGCGGCGGAACACCAGCACATTGCGCCATTCGGTGCTGGTCGAGGTCAGGCCGGCACGCTCGAGGCTCGGCAGTGTCTCGGCCCGCTGATATTCCCAGCCCGCCGCGGCGAGGCTGTTCATCAATTCCTCCAGCCCATGCGAAAACCGCGCTTCAGCGCCCTTGATCCCCTTGCCCTTGACGCCCCGGTTCGGTGCCGGAACAACCTTGTATTCATAACGCGCCATTGAGCTACCTCCGATATGAGCCGCCTGCTTCTAGGCGGGAGAGGCGGGAAAGGGAACGGTGGTCTGGGCACGCCGATGCTGCGCCGACGTGGGAGATCCCCGGGTCAGGCCCGGGGATGACGTTTTGGTGCGCGAGGGGCATTGCGGAGGTCGCGAGTGTAAAACCGTCATCCCCGGGCTCGCCCCGGGGACCTCAAAGAGCAAGCGCTGCGCCCTAAATAAACCAACGTAGCGTCAAGGCGAGCGGATCGTCGGCGTTGCGCTGGAGCGGGGGAGATCCCCGGGCGAGCCCGGGGATGACGGTAAAACGGGGGCATCGCGGCCGCCCCGGGATCTCGCGGGAGTAGCGCCGTCACCCAAGAAAGGTGACGCCGACCCCCTCAGCCGCCCAGCTTCGCGGCGACGATTTCGTTGACCGCTTTCGGGTTGGCCTTGCCGCCGGTGGCCTTCATCACCTGGCCGACGAACCAGCCCGCGAGCTTGGGGTTCTGCTTGGCCTTCTCGACCTGCGCGGGGTTGGCGGCGATTATCTCTTCGACGGCCTTTTCGATGGCGCTGGTGTCGGTCACCTGTTTCATGCCGCGTTCTTCCACGATCACGGCCGGGTCGCCGCCCTCGGAATAGACGATTTCGAAGAGATCCTTGGCGATCTTGCCGGAGATGTCGCCCTTGCCGATCAGTTCGATGATACCGCCGAGCTGTGCCGGTGAGACGGGGCTGTCCTGTATCGTCTTCTCGTCCTTCTTGAGGCGGCCGAACAATTCGTTGATCACCCAGTTGGCAGCCATCTTGCCGTCACGGCCCTGGGCCACCGCCTCGAAATAGCCGGCCGATTCCAGATCGGCGGTCAGCACCGAGGCGTCATAATCGCTGAGGCCGAAATCGGCGATGAACCGGGCCTTCTTGGCGTCGGGCAATTCCGGCAGGTTGGCGGCGATGTCATCGACCCAGGCCTGTTCGATCTCCAGCGGCAGCAGGTCGGGATCGGGGAAGTAGCGGTAATCATGCGCCTCTTCCTTGGAGCGCATCGACCGGGTTTCCTGCTTGTCGGGATCAAAGAGCCTCGTCTCCTGCACCACCTCGCCCCCGGCCTCGACAATGGCGATCTGGCGGCGGGCCTCGACCTCGATGGCCTGCTGGATGAAGCGCATCGAGTTCATGTTCTTGATCTCGCAGCGGGTGCCGAGATGCGAGAAATCCTGGGTTTCCTGATACTTCTCGTATTGGCCGGGGCGGCAGATCGAGACGTTCACATCGGCGCGCATCGAGCCCGACTGCATGTTGCCGTCACAGGTGCCGAGATAGCGCAGGATCTGGCGCAGTTTGGACAGATAGGCCGCCGCCTCTTCCGGGCCGCGGATGTCGGGGCGCGAGACGATCTCCATCAGCGCCACGCCGGTGCGGTTGAGATCGACGAAGGACATGTTCGGGTCCATGTCATGGATCGACTTGCCCGCATCCTGCTCGATATGGATCCGCTCGACCCGCACCAGCCGCGCGGTGCCGTCACCCATCTCGACCAGCACCTCGCCCTCACCGACGATCGGATGGTAGAGCTGGGAGATCTGATAGCCCTGCGGCAGATCCGGGTAAAAATAGTTCTTCCGGTCAAAGGCCGACTTCAGGTTGATCTGCGCCTTTAGCCCGAGCCCGGTGCGCACCGCCTGTTCGACGCAGAATTCGTTGATCACCGGCAACATGCCCGGCATCGCCGCATCCACAAAAGCCACGTTCGAATTCGGCTCGGCACCGAATTTCGTGGAGGCCGAGGAGAACAGCTTGGCCTTTGACTGTACCTGCGCGTGGACCTCCATGCCGATGACCAGTTCCCAATCGTCTTTGGCCCCGGCGATGGTGCGGGCTTTGGGCGTGTCGTAGGTCAGGTCGAGCATGATGTTCCTCGTGTGCAGGATGAGATCGCCTGCGGTCATAAGTCAGCCATGGGGATGCTGCAAGAGGCATGCCGTGCCGCTTGGTCAGGCGGCCAGCGCGGTGGCCCCCGACCCTGTGAAGACGATGCGCTGGCCCGCGGCGATCTCGCGTTTGAACAGCGCGGTGATGATGCGCAGCGCATCCTCCCGGCCCGCGGCGGCGAAACGGTTCGGCGAATGGATCCGCAGGTTGCTGTCGAAACCGCGCGCCGCATGGGCCCAGATCATCGGATGCAGCTCGGTCAGGTGATCGCGCACGATCCAGCCGGTGCATTCCGCGATCTGGCTCCGCACATGATCGGCGCGGTCATCGCCGGAAAAGGACTGTCCGATGGCATTGCCGCAATAGGCGGCGAGCAGATTGGCGGTATAGGGATCGGGGCGGCGCTTGAGGATGTCGCGCAGCCCTTCGATGAAGAATGCGAGATCGAGATTGGCGCAAGCCCGATCGTCCCGGGAGATCGCGTCGAACTGCACCCAGGTATAGCCGCCCGCGCCCCAGACATGCGCGCAGCGCGCAGCGGTACGGCGGGCCGCGCAATCGAGCTCTTCATAGCTGCCATGCCAACGCGGCAGCAGATGGTTGCCCATGGCACGCATCGGACGCGGATTGGCCGGGTTGAGATCGATCAGCGCCCCGTAGCGGTCCGCCACCCCGCGCCGCCCAGCGTCGGTGCCGCCGAGCAGGGCGCAGGCGGTCGTCGCGATCAGCGGGGTTTGCAGGTCGCTTACGCAGGGGGCTTGCATGATCTGCGCCGCGCGATCGAAATGCGCCTCGAAGGCCTCGCGATTGCTGATCGGGACCTCGACATCCCAGCCGGTGCCGCGCCAGGCCCAGGCGACGTCCATATGACTCTGCGCGACGATACAGGTCACCACGTAATCGTCGCGATGCTCGCTCAGCACATGTTCGAGCGCCTCGATCCCGGCCTGCAGCGGCGCGCCGGGCTCCGGACTGCCGGCGAGCAGCGCATGTTCGGCCGCCAGCACCACATCCGCGCGGGCACCATAGGCCATGAGGTCGGCCACCGCGAGGGCGCCCGGGGTCAGCCTGCGGGTCCGGTCGGCCTCGCGGATGAGCGCCGAAAGGTCATGCCAGCGTTCCTGACGCACCAGATGCCGGGCGCGGGACTGATGACGGTCACGCAGTTGATCCTCCGCCGTCGGGTCGGGACAGGCGATCTGCAGCAGGTCGCGTGCCGGGGCCGGTCGGCCCTGCGCGGAAATGCGGCGCAGGGACGGTGTCGCGAGAGGCGCGACCGGCAGCGTTGCCGACGGCGCGCTAGGATTACCGGCGAACCAGCCCCGCAGATGGCGCAGTGGAGTCTTGATCCGGTGGTTCAGCATGTTCATGCGGGTCGTCCTGCGGGGGCTGGGAGATATCTCGAATTGTCTGCAAACTAGGCGCCGTTTGCGGCGGGAAGATGGCGGCAGTGCGGAGAGAAAGCGTTTCGCCGGTGTTCGGCGCGGCTCTGCGGAAACCCGCTCAGGTTCTTGTTGATACTAGGCAACCAATTGATATTCATCAATTTTTCTAGATGGCTGCGAGGGGCTGAAGGGACTTGCCAGTTTCGCTTTGCCGCGAGCATTATCCATGCCATGAAATATCTTCTTCTCTCCGCTCTGCTGGTCCTTCCCTCATTCTCCGTATCCGCAGAGGAAGCGGCGGCCAAGAGGGCATCACTGCCGCTGACGAAAGTGGCCCTGGAGATCGAGGCGCCGATGGCCGAGGGGGCAGCGAAGATGCAGCTCGCCGCACTGCGGCCCGAAGCGCGTCCGGCCAGCCTGCCGCGCACGCGCTGGCAACACAAGCCGGGCCATGCGGTCTGGACCCGCACCGCGCTGTCGGCGCTGAAGTCGCATGGCAGGCCGCTGGTCGAACTGGTGCCGGAGGACATCGATTTCTGGTGCCCGGCCTATGCCACGGCCGGGGATACGCAGCGTCGTGCCTTCTGGGTCGGTTTTCTCTCGGCATTGGCCAAGCATGAAAGCACCTACAAGGCGCGGGCGGTTGGCGGGGGTGGCAAGTGGTTCGGCCTGTTGCAGATCTTGCCGGGCACGGCGCGCGGCTACAAATGCAACGTCGGTTCCGGCGCGGCGCTGCAGAACGGCGCGGCGAACCTGAGCTGTGCGCTGCGGATCATGGCGGTGACGGTGCCGCGGGACGGGGTGATCTATGCGCCCGGCTGGCGGGGCGTGGCCGCGGATTGGGGACCGCTGCGCAACCCGCGCAAGCGGGTGGATATGGCCAATTGGCTGAAACGGCAGAGCTATTGCAAGCCACTCGATGCGACACGACCGCGGGCCCGGCCCTGAACCGCGGCGGGGGGACAAGAGATCCATGCCTTCGGCGAGGGTATTTTCAACCCGAAGAAGCCCGGATCATTGAAACAGCGTGAAATGGTGACGCTCGGTCGGGATCGCGCGCGCCTGCAGAGCTGCTTCGAATGCGCGATGCGGCGGGGTCGCCTCGTAGGGCAGGCGGATCTTGCGGCCCGAACGCAGAACCGCCGTGACGCGCGCGGAGAGATCGAGCGCGGTGTCGAAGCGGATATGGTCGATTTTCGCAAGGGGCAGCGTCGCGCGGCGGTTTGCGCTGTGCCAGGACAGGGCATTCTCCGCAAGGCTCAGGCCGCTCGCCGGGTTTCGCCACAGATCCCAGAGGGCGGGCAGGCTGAAGAGCGCGAGGAAGCCCAGAACCGGGAGGGCGGCATCGAGCCAGAGCCAGGCCGCGAAGAGCGCCAGCCAGAGCAGCGCGACCGCCGCCGCCGTGCGCGGGGAACGGGCTCGGCGGCGGTAGTGATAACCGTCGCCGGACCCGGCTGCCCCTGTCGGCGCCATGTTGTCAGGTGCCCCTGATCCGGGTCAGCATCTCCGTAGTGTCGCGGCTCAGCTTCGGGGTCGCGAGGATGCGGTCGAGTTCGGCGCGGATCATGTTGCGGCGCGCCGCGTCGTAGCGCGCCCAGGTCTGGAAGGCGGCGCACATCCGGGCCGTTGTCTGCGGATTGACCGGGTCGAGCCTGATCAGCCAGTCGGCGAGCAGCCGGTACCCCTTTCCGCTGACGTGATGGAAACCGGCATGATGCGCGGCGAGACTGCCGAAGACGGCGCGGAAACGGTTGGGGTTCTTCCAGTTGAAATCCGCGTGGCGGGTGAGTTGCTCGGCCACGTCGGCGGCGTCGTCGGGCTTGGCTTCGAGCACCTGCAACCCGAACCATTTGTCCATCACCAGCCGGTCGTGCTGCCATTGGCTCTCGAAAGCGGCGAGCGCGGCATCGCCCGCTTCGGCGCGGATCAGGTTGGCGAGTGCGGCGAGCTGTTGGGTCATGTTGTCGGCCGCGTCGAATTGCGCCTGCGCCTTCGCGGGACCATGGTGCCGGGTGATCAGCGAGAGCATCGCATTGCCGAGGCTGCGCCGCCCGGCCTGATCCGCATCGGGGCGATAGGGTGCGTCGATCTGGCAGGCTTGGTAAATCCGTGGCGCGATTTCGGCGAAGCGGGCCGCGAGCGCGTCGCGCATCGCTTCGCTGACCTTGTGGATCGCCGCCGGGTCCGGCACGTCGCCCGCGTCATGCAGGGCGGTCGCGAGGTCGGACTGGCTCGGCAGGCCGAGCATCAGGGCGCGATAGGCCGGGTCGAGGCTCTCGTCGCTGACCACCGCGTGAATCCCGTCAAGATAGGCGCGGTCGGGATCGGCGTTTTCACGGATCATTGCCAGCAGCGATTGGCGTGCCAGGATGCGGCCCTGTTCCCAGCGGTTGAACGGGTCGCTGTCATGGGCCAGCAGATGCGCGCGCTCGTCGTCCGACAGGTCATGTTCCAGCACAACCGGGGCCGAGAAGTCGCGCAGGATCGAGGCGACGGGACGGGCGCCGAGATCGTCGAAGCGAAAGCTCTGCTCGGCTTCGGTGAGCTCGAGCATCCGGGTTTCCAGCACCTCGTCACCATTGGGGCCGACCAGCCCGAGCGCCACCGGGATCACCTGCGGCTGCGGGTCGGGGGTGGCGCTGGAGGGGGGGATATGCTGGGCGAAATGCAGCGTCAGGCTGCCGTCCTGCCAGGTCTCGGTAACCTTGACGCGCGGCGTGCCGGCCTGGGAATACCAGCGCTTGAACTGGGTGAGATCGCGCCCGGTGCTGTCCTCGAAAACCTTGAGCCAATCCTCGATCGTCGCGGCATCGCCGTCGTGGCGGTCGAAATAGAGGTCGAGTGCCTGGTAATAGGCGGCATCGCCGACCAGTCGTTTCAGCATGCCGATCACCTCGGCACCCTTTTCATAGACGGTGGCGGTGTAGAAATTGTTGATCTCCTGGAAGCTCTCCGGGCGTACCGGATGGGCCAGCGGACCCTGATCCTCGGCGAACTGACGGGCGCGCAGGTCGATCACGTCTGAGATCCGCTTGACCGGGGCGGAGCGCATGTCGGCGGTGAACTGGCTGTCGCGGTAAACCGTCAGCCCCTCCTTCAGGCAGAGCTGGAACCAGTCCCGGCAGGTGATCCGGTTGCCGGTCCAGTTGTGGAAATATTCATGGGCAATGATCGCTTCGATACGCTCGAAATTGGCATCCGTCGCGGTCTCGGGTGAGGCCAGAACCGCGGAGGAATTGAAGATGTTGAGCCCCTTGTTCTCCATCGCGCCCATGTTGAAATCATCGACCGCGACGATGTTGAACAGGTCGAGATCGTACTCCCGGCCATAGACATGTTCGTCCCAGCGCATCGAGGCTTTCAGCGCCTGCATGCCGAAGGCGCATTTATGCTCGTCGCCCGGCCGTACATAGAGGTTGAGCGCGACGTCGCGGCCCGAGCGGGTGGTGAAGCTGTCGGCATGGGCGATCAGATCACCGGCCACCAGCGCGAAGAGATAGGAGGGTTTGGGCCAGGGATCGTGCCATTCGGCATGATGCTCCTGTGTCGCTACCGGATTGCCGTTGCTGAGCAGCACCGGATGCGGGCCGTTGATCGTGACGCTGAACACCGCCATCACGTCGGGCCGGTCGGGGTAATAGGTGATCTTGCGAAATCCCTCGGCCTCGCACTGGGTGCAATACATGCCGTTCGACATGTAGAGCCCCTCGAGCGCCGTGTTGCCCGCCGGGTCGATCTCGACCTCGGCTTCCCAGATGAACGGCGCATCGGGGACCTCGCAGGTGAGGCCTTCGTCGCTGAGCTCGGGCGTGACCGGCGCGCCGTCGATGCTGGCGCCGATCAGCTTCAGCCCCTCGCCGTGCAGGAAGAAGCGGCGTTCCGTGCTCTCCGGGTTGGGCCGAAAGGCGATGCGGCTTTTCACTCTCGTATGATGCGGATCGAGGGTGAAAGTCAGCGCCACATCGTCGATCACATAGCCGAAAGGCGTGTAATCGGCGAGATAGATGGTCTGGGGAGCGGCGTCGCGCATCGGGTTTCCTTTGCATGGGCAAGCAGGTGGGAACAATCGGGTTGGCGGCACGTTAGGTCCTATGACCGGGGCCTGCAAGCTGGGCCCCCGTAGCGGATTGAGGAGAACGCCATGTCAGCCCCCCGGACCAATATCGAGAAACAGGAGCGAGACCATAAGCCGTCCTTGCTGGGAATCAGGGGCGCGATGATTTTCGGCGCGCTGATGCTGCTCGGTGTGTTCTTCTATGTCATCATCAACGGCGGCGATGAAGATGCCGACGCGGTGATCAACACCGATCAGGCCAGCGAGCCGGAAGCAAGCGTTCCCGCGGTGGACCCGGTCGAGCCCGGGACCAACCAATCGCAGACCAACGATCCCAGCAGTATCGACGTCGACGACAACAATTGAGCGGGTGATCATCCGGTTTCAGGACGGATCGTGCAGATGCACGGTCCGTTTTCTTTTTGAACGGAGGTCGGCGAAATTTTCGGTGTGCCATGGTACACTCAGCGCCGCTCATGCTAGAGGCTGGCCCGAGTCCCGCCATCAAGCGGACGGTGGCCATGCAAGCGCAGCACAGAGCGACCGCGGCGCGCGCATGTGACCGAGAGATTTTGCAAAGTTCAGAAGACGTAGGAAACGCAATGACCGAGAGAGCTGAAAGAAACGGCCTGCAAGTGGATCGCCGGTTGGTGGAATTTGTCGAGAGCCGGGCATTGCCGGGCACCGGGGTGAAGGCGGAGGCGTTCTGGGCGGGGCTGGCGGAGCTGGTGAACGATTTCGGGCCGCAGAACCGGGCGCTGCTCGACCGGCGCGGGGAGATGCAGGAAAAGATCGACGCCTGGCACATCGCCAATCGCGACAGGCCTCATGACCATGAGGCCTACAAGGCCTTTCTGGCAGAGATCGGCTATCTGTTGCCCGAGGGCGGGGATTTCGAAATCGAGACACAGAATGTCGATCCCGAGATCGCTTCGGTGCCGGGGCCGCAGCTGGTCGTGCCGATCACCAACGCGCGCTATGTGCTGAATGCGGCCAATGCCCGCTGGGGCAGCCTCTATGATGCGTTCTATGGCACCGATGCCATGGGCAGCCCGGCACCGCTGGGCGGCTATGACCGGGGCCGGGGTGCGCGGGTCGTGGCGCGGGCGCGGGTGTTTCTTGACGAGGCTTTTGCGCTGACCGGGACCAGCCACGCGGATGCGCGGCGCTATCATGTGCAGGACGGTCAGCTGCTGGTCGATGATGTCCCGCTGGCGCAGCCGGAGAAATTCGCAGGCTACCGCGGCAATCCCAAGGCACCGGCGGCGGTGCTGCTGCGCAACAACGGTCTGCATGTGGAGCTGGTCTTTGACCGGGCCCATGCAATCGGCGCGCGCGATCAGGCCGGTCTGGCGGATGTGCGGCTGGAGAGCGCGGTTTCCGCGATCATGGATTGCGAGGATTCCGTTGCCTGCGTGGATGGCGAGGACAAGGTGCAGGCCTATGACAATTGGCTGGGGCTGATGAAGGGCGATCTCGAAGCGAAGCTCGACAAGGGCGGCAAGACGATCACCCGGCGTCTCTCCCCGGATCTGGAGTTCACCGCGCCCGATGGCAGCGCGGGGACGCTCAAGGGCCGCGCGCTCCTGTGGGTGCGCAATGTCGGTCATCTGATGACCAACCCGGCCGTGCTGGATGAACAGGGTGACGAGGCATTCGAGGGGCTGCTCGACGCGCTGATCACCACGATGGTCGCCATGCACGATCTGCAGCGTGACGGCGGCAATTCGACCAAGGGTTCCGTCTATGTGGTCAAGCCGAAGATGCACGGCCCCGAAGAGGTGGCTTTCGCCGACCGGATCTTCGACAAGGTCGAGGAGATCCTCGGCCTGCCGCGTCATACCGTTAAGATCGGCATCATGGACGAGGAACGCCGCACCTCGGTTAACCTCAAGGAGTGCATCCGCGCCGCGAAACACCGGGTGGCCTTCATCAACACCGGCTTCCTCGACCGTACCGGCGACGAGATCCATACTTCGATGGAAGCCGGGCCGTTCTCGCGCAAGGATTTCATCAAGCGCAAGGGCTGGATCGGCGCCTATGAGAATCTCAACGTCGATATCGGCCTCGAATGCGGCCTGAGCGGCAAGGCGCAGATCGGCAAGGGCATGTGGGCGATGCCCGACCAGATGGCGGCGATGTTGGAGCAGAAGATCGAACACCCGAAGGCGGGTGCCAATTGCGCCTGGGTCCCGAGCCCGACCGCCGCCACCTTGCACGCGCTGCATTATCACAAGATCGACGTTTTCGCGGTGCAGGAGAAGCTGAAGGCCGGTGGCCGCCGCGCCCATGTGGATGGCCTTCTCGACATTCCGCTCGCGACCTTCCGCAAATGGACGCCCGGGCAGATCGCCCGCGAGGTCGAGAACAACGCGCAGGGCATTCTCGGCTATGTGGTGCGCTGGATCGATCAGGGGGTCGGCTGCTCCAAGGTGCCCGACATCAACGATGTGGGTCTGATGGAGGATCGCGCGACCTGCCGGATCTCGGCGCAGGCACTGGCCAACTGGCTGCACCACGGCGTGGTCAGCGAGGCGGAGGTGATCGCAGCGCTGCAGAAGATGGCGGCGGTCGTGGACCGCCAGAACGCCGACGATCCGGCCTATACGCCGATGGCACCCGGCTTTGATGGGTTGGCATTCAAGGCGGCCAGCGATCTGGTGCTGAAGGGGCGTCAGCAGCCGTCGGGCTATACCGAGCCGGTGCTGCACGCGCGGCGTCTGGAGCTGAAGGCGGCTTCCTGAGCCGATGACAGGGGTGGCGCGGGCTCGTTCCGCGTCGCCTGACTGGTCTGATAGGGCTGCGGCAGGGATGCTTGAGATCGCGTTGCGCTGGACCTATGTTGGCTGGGGCAAATCCCGGAGGATATATGGCGCGACCCGTCGTCGGCATCATTGGCAATTCCTATCTCATCAACGATCAATATCCGGTCCATGCCGGTGGGCAGATGAATTCCGACGCGGTGGCCGCGGTTTCGCGCTGCATGCCGCTGATCGTACCCAGCGATCCGCGCCATGTCAGCGTCGCCGAGCTGGTTGAGACCTGCGACGGATTTCTGTTCACCGGCGGGCGCCCGAACGTGCATCCCGAAGAATATGGCGAGGTCGAGACGCTGGCGCATGGGGCCTTCGATCGGGCCCGCGACGCCATCGCCCTGCCGCTGATCCGCGCGCTGGTCGAGCGGGGACAGCCCTTCCTCGGGATCTGCCGGGGTTTTCAGGAGGTCAACGTGGCGATGGGCGGCACGCTCTATCCCGAGATCCGCGACCTGCCGGGCCGGATGAATCACCGGATGCCCCCGGACGGCACGCTCGAAGAAAAATTCGAACTGCGCCATGACATCACTTTCACCGAAGGCGGTGTTTTCCACGAGGTGATGGGCGCCCGGGTGGTGCGCACCAATACGCTGCACGGACAGGGCATCAACCGGCCCGGCGCGCGCGTGGTGATCGACGGACTGGCCGAGGACGGGACGCCCGAGGCGATCTATGTCCGGGATGCCCCGGGGTTCACGCTGGCGGTTCAATGGCACCCGGAATGGGACGCGGCCAACGACCCGGTCTCCCGGCCCCTGTTCGAGCGTTTCGGCGAAGCGGCGCGCGACTGGGCGACGCGCCGGGCGGCTCCGTCGCTGCAGGCGGTCTGACAGGCGCTGTCGAAGCTCACTCGGCCTGCCGGGGATTTCGATGCAATGAACGTCGAATTCGCGCATGGGGTGACGTGCTGCCCAGATCGCGATGAGCAGACGTACCGCGCCAACCAGGGCCGGGAGATGTGACGTGGCGTTGCCGCAAAAAGTCTCTGCTGCACTGCGGCAACAGAATGTTATTGTTAGCGCTAAGAGTGACGAAGCGATCGAAAAGCGCCAGCCCGGCTGCTTGTGCAATTGCTGCACGCGCGTTATCGCTCTGGTAACATTCTTCCGCCGCCGCGGAGCGGCACCAGCTCAAGCAGGGGGACTCTGGGTTTGAAAATCGGAACGCCAAAGGAAATTTTCGAGGGCGAGAACCGGGTCGCGATGACGCCGGAAAGCGCGCAGCAGCTTCAGAAGCTGGGCCATGAATGCGTGATCGAGAGCGGCGCCGGAGCCAGGGCCGGATTTGCCGACAGCGCCTATGAGGCCGCCGGGGTCGAGGTAGTGCAGAACGCCGCCGCGCTCTGGAAGGTCGCCGATGTCGTCGCCAAGGTGCGTCCGCCCAGCGAGGAAGAGGTCAAACGCCTCAGCAACGGCCAGACGCTGATCTCCTTCTTCAACCCGGCAGGCAACACCGAGCTGATGGAGGCCGCCGCCAACAAGGGCGCCAGCGTCATCGCCATGGACATGGTGCCGCGGATCAGCCGCGCCCAGAAGATGGACGCGCTCTCCTCGATGGCAAATATCGCGGGCTATCGTGCGGTGATCGAAGCGGGGAACAACTTCGGCCGTTTCTTCACCGGGCAGATCACCGCCGCGGGCAAAGTGCCGCCCGCAAAGGTGCTGGTCGTCGGTGCCGGCGTCGCGGGTCTTGCCGCGATCGGCACATCGACCTCGCTCGGTGCCATCACCTATGCCTTTGACGTGCGCCCCGAAGTGGCCGAACAGGTCGAGAGCATGGGCGCCGAATTCGTCTATCTCGATTTCGAGGAAGAGCAGCAGGACGGCTCCGCCTCGGGCGGCTATGCCTCGGTCTCCAGCCCCGAATTCCGCGAAGCGCAGCTTGCCAAGTTCCGCGAGCTGGCCCCGGAGATGGATATCGTCATCACCACCGCGCTGATCCCCAACCGCGAAGCGCCGGAGCTGTGGACCGAGGACATGGTCAAGGCGATGAAGCCGGGCTCGGTGATCGTCGACCTTGCGGCGGAGAAGGGCGGCAATTGCAAGCTCACCGTGCCGGATCAGAAGATCGTCACCGACAACGGCGTGACCATCATCGGCTATACCGATTTCCCGAGCCGCATGGCCGCGCAGGCCTCGACGCTCTATGCCACCAACATCCGCCACATGATGACCGACCTCACGCCGGAGAAGGACGGGGTGATCAAGCATGACATGGAAGATGACGTGATCCGCGGATCGACCATTACCCATGCCAAGGAAGTGACCTTCCCGCCACCGCCCCCCAAGGTCGCGGCGATCGCCGCCGCGCCGAAGAAACAGGCGCCCAGGGAGCTGACCGCGGAAGAGAAAAAGGCCGCCGAACTGGCCGCCTTCAAGGCCGCGACCAAGTCGCAGGTGATCCTGCTTGCCGTCGGCGCCGCGGTAATGCTGCTGATCGGTGCCTATGCCCCGGCGAGCTTCATGCAGCATTTCATCGTCTTCGCACTGGCCTGTTTCGTCGGTTTCCAGGTGATCTGGAACGTCAGCCACGCGCTGCACACGCCGCTGATGGCGGTGACCAACGCGATCTCCGGCATCGTCATCATCGGCGCGCTGCTGCAGATCGGTTCGGGCAACCTGCTGGTGGTGCTGCTCAGCCTGATCTCGGTCTTCATCGCCTCCATCAACGTGGTGGGCGGCTTCCTTGTTACCCGGCGCATGCTCGCCATGTTCCAGAAATCCTGAAGGAGGCTGCCTGAATGTTCTCTCTTGGTTTGACTTCGGCCGCCTATATCGCGGCATCGGTCCTTTTCATCCTCTCGCTCGGCGGTCTTTCCAATCAGGAAAGCGCCAAACGCGCGGTCTGGTACGGCATCGTCGGCATGGCGGTGGCGATCTTCGCCACCATCTTCGGCCCCGGTGTCTCCAACATCCTGCTGATTCTGATCGCCGTGGCGGCAGGCGGCTATGCCGGTTACTACGTTGCCGGGCGCGTCCAGATGACGGAAATGCCGCAGCTCGTGGCGGCGCTGCACTCCTTCGTCGGTCTCGCGGCGGTGTTCATCGGCCTCAACGCCGACATCATGCTCGGCTCGGTGATCGCCCTGCGCGACAGCGGCATGTCGATCGTCGATGCCGATCTCACCGGCTTCGGCGAGCGGCTCTGGCACAAGGATGCGGTCGAGATCGCGATCCTCAAGGTCGAGGTCTTCCTCGGTATCTTCATCGGTGCCGTGACCTTCACGGGCTCGGTCATCGCCTTCGGCAAGCTTGCGGGCAAGGTCGATGGCAAGCCGACGCAGCTGCCCGGCGGTCACATGCTGAACGCCGCGGCGCTGATCGTGTCGCTGATCCTCGGCATCATGTATTTCAACGGTGCGGGCATCTGGACCATGGTGCTGGTGACCCTGATTGCCGGGTTCATCGGCTGGCACCTGATCATGGGCATCGGCGGCGCCGACATGCCGGTGGTCGTCTCGATGCTGAACTCCTATTCCGGCTGGGCCGCGGCGGCGATCGGTTTCACGCTGGGCAATGACCTGCTGATCGTGACCGGCGCGCTGGTCGGCTCCTCGGGTGCGATCCTCAGCTACATCATGTGCAAGGCGATGAACCGCAAGTTCGTCAACGTGATCCTCGGCGGTTTCGGCGGCAGCTCCGGTCCGCAGATGGAAGTCGAGGGCGAGCAGGTGGCAATCGACGCCGAAGGTGTCGCCGCCGCGCTCAACGATGCCGACAGCGTCATCATCATCCCCGGCTACGGCATGGCGGTGGCCCAGGCCCAGCAAGCGGTCAGCGAGCTGGTCAAGAAGCTTCGCGACGCGGGCAAGGAGGTGCGTTTCGCCATCCACCCGGTGGCGGGACGTCTGCCCGGCCACATGAACGTGCTCTTGGCCGAGGCCAAGGTGCCTTACGACATCGTCATGGAGATGGACGAGATCAACGACGATTTCCCCGACACCGACGTCGCCATCGTCATCGGCTCCAACGACATCGTGAACCCGGCCGCACAGGACGATCCCAACAGCCCGATCGCCGGTATGCCGGTGCTGGAATGCTGGAAGGCAAAGACCGTCTTCGTCTCCAAGCGCGGCCAGGGCACCGGCTATTCCGGCATCGAGAACCCGCTGTTCTTCAAGGAGAACACAAGGATGTTCTATGGCGATGCCAAGGACAGTCTCAACAAGCTGCTGCCGCTGATCGACTGATCCCAGAATTGCGAAAAAATTTCAGGGCGGCGCTGCCATGCGCCGCCTTTTCTGGTCTTTCGGACGACAGCATCAAACCCATCCGAAATGCGCCCGAACCAGCGACAAGGGCATGAAAGATTTCACTTCTTCAATGTGTGCCGGTCCGCTGCAACAATCAGATAACCGGGCGGAAAAAGCTGTTCCCCGCGGGGAATTCGCCTATGTTGCCGCGGCACGGGCAGCGAGAAGGCAAGGTCATGGCATTCATCAAGGATCACCCGGAGCGCTTTGCGCTCACCGGCGAATTGCACGCAAGGCCCTTTCCGGCCCTGAAGGCACCTTGTGTCGCCGCCTTCATCGCGATCCGGCAGGCGCAGGATCCGGCCACCCGCGACCGCAGCCTCGATTTCAAACATCTGGTGCAGCTTCTGGATCACTACAATGCGCCCCGGCCTGATCCCGAGGCGACGCACTACTACGGCGAAATGGGCCGCTACTGGCTGAAATGGGAACAGCATACCGAATTCGTCACCTATACGGTCTTCGCGGCCACGCCCGGCGGCGACCCCTTCGACCCAAGGAATTTCGACGTCTTCCCGAATTACTGGCTCGGCGCCGCCCCGGGCGAGCGCATCACCTCCGCGCTGCTGCAGGTGCAGATGCGGCCCGACGAGGCGGAAGTCGCGGACCGGCTACAGGATTGGTTCGTTCCCGAGAGCCTCGCGGTCGCCCATGTGCTCGACGAGGCGGCCATCGTCGCCAGCGATTTTCGCATCGACCCGGCGGGCCACATGCGCTTTGCGGTCTTCGCCGCGCAGGACACCGGAGTGCGGCGGATCGGCCGCATCGTGCAGCGGCTCTGCGAGATCGAGACCTACAAGGCGATGTCGATGCTCGGCTTCCTGCGCGCGCGCAAGATGATGCCGCAGATGGATGCGCTCGACGGGCGGCTGACGGAGCTCATGTCGGCGATGCGCAGCACCGAGGCCAGTGCCGAGGACACGCTGCACGCACTGCTCGATGCCTCGGTGGAGATGGAAACGCTGGCGGCCCAGACCGCCTATCGTTTCGGCGCCACCGGCGCCTATGAGGCGATCGTGCACCAACGCATCGCGGTCCTGCGCGAAAGCCGCTTCATGGGCCGCCAGTGTTTTGCCGAATTCATGCTGCGCCGCTATGAACCGGCGATGCGCACGGTCAAGTCCACCGAGGCGCGGCTGCAGACCCTCTCGGCCCGGGCGATCCGCGCCAGCGAGCTGCTGCGCACCCGCGTCGATGTGGAACGCTCGGCGCAAAACCAGCAGATCCTCGCGAGCATGGACCGGCGTGCCGATCTGCAGCTGCGCCTGCAGCACACGGTCGAGGGGCTCTCGGTCGTGGCGATCAGCTATTACGCGGTGTCGCTGGCGGGTTACCTGCTTTACCCGTTCGCCGAGGCGGTAGAAATCAGCAAGGGCATGCTGACCGCCTTGGTCACTCTGCCGGTTGTACTCGGCGTCTGGTGGATGCTGCGGCGGCTGCGGAAACGGATCGGCTGAACAACGCCTGCGCGGCAAGCGCGCCAAACGCAATCGACACGATGGCCAGAATCGCCGCCACCGACAGGGTCGGCACGCCCGACAGCCCGGCTCCGAGCGTACAGCCCCCGGCCAGCACGCCGCCGACGCCCATCAGAACCGCCCCCGCGAGATAACGCCCGGTCTGCCCCGGTGTCTCGAAACTGGCCCAGGCAAAACCGCCGAACAGCAGGCTCGCCACCAGCGCGCCCAGCACGATACCGCCCATGAAACCCGCGCCGAACCCGGCCGGGATCGAGGAGCTGGCGATGGTGAAGAACAGCGCCTCCGCCGAGGCCGAAGTGGTCGACAGGCTCTCCATGGCAATCGGGTCGAATTCGTCAAACAGCACCAAGCCGGTCCCGACCCAGGCCAGCGGCACCAACAGACCGATCATCGCCGCCATCAGCAGATGACCGGCGCGATTGCCCGAACGCGCGGCAAGGAGCAGCGCCGCGACGGCGATCATCCCGGCCCAGGGCAAGGCACCGCCGGGCAGGGCGGCGAGGCTGACATATTCCCCGAAGTCGAAAGTCACGTTCCCTAGCGCCACCCGCAACGGCGCCAGCACGCCTTTCAGCGTCGCATGGGCCACCAGCGCAAACACCAGCAGCACGCTCAGCGCCCGCAGGTTGCCCGAGCCGGTCAGCACCGTGAGCCGCGAGATACAGCCACGGGTCAGCACCATGCCGATCCCGAAGGACAGGCCGCCTAGGACGATCGCCAGCACCGGCACGTCGGAGATCATGAAACGATGATCGTCAAAACCGATCCAGCCCGCCGCCACCGCGCCCTGGGTGCCGATCACCGCCACCGCCAGCGCCGTCAGCCAGACCCCGGCAGCCGCGCGGCGATCCTCGCCGACAAGGGCACGGCGAAAGCAGAACCCGGTACGCTGCGCCAGCGCCCCGAAAGCGACCCCCAGCAACAACGCCAACGCCACCGACGCCTGCCGCGCGGTGATTTCCTCAAAGCCAAAAGTCTCAAACATCGGAAATTATCCCCCAGGCCGGACCCTCCCTAACTGGCTCGGGAAGGGCGTCCGTTCAAGGGCGGCAGATAAGTCACGGATCAGGAAAGCGCCATCGGCAAAGAACAACATTCCGCGAGCGCGCCGCGCGATGAAACCAGCTTCTTTATGCGAAAAATACTCAAAACCCGCCGCCCGCCGGGAGCGTCGCATCGGCGGTCTCATCCTTTTTCGAGCCTCAGCGTCCGCGGATCCGCGGATCCAGCGCATCGCGCAGCCCGTCCCCGAGGTAATTGACGCTGAGCACCGTCAGCGAAATGGAGATTCCCGGCAGCAGCACGCGTTCTGGGAATTCCTGCATCCGGGGCACCGCATCGGACAGAAGCTTGCCCCATGTCGGGTAGTCCGACGGGAAGCCGACGCCAAGGAAGGACAGGGCGCTCTCGGTGATGATCGCGGTCGCCAGACCCAACGTCGCCGAGACCATGATCGGCGAGATCACATTGGGCAGAAGGTGGCGGCGGATGATCTTGCCGGGCCTCGTGCCGATCGAGCGCGCGGCGAGAATGAACTCACGTTCCTTCAGTGCCAGGATATCGCCGCGCACGATCCGCGCGGTCTGCATCCAGGAGGTCAGGCCGATCACCCCGACAATCAGGATGAACATGCCGCCCTCGGGGCCGAAATTGGCGCGCAGCGGCTGGCGGAACAGCGTCACCGCAACCAGCAGCAGCGGCAGGATCGGCAGGGACAGCACTAGGTCGGTAAAGCGCATCAACCAGAAGTCGAGCTTCTTGAAATAGCCCGAAATGACGCCGACCGCCGTGCCAATCACCAGCGCCAGAAGCATCGCCATCCATCCGACCGCCATCGAGGTGCGCCCGCCGAAGATCAGCTGCGCCAAGATATCCCGCCCGAGATTGTCGGTGCCGAAAGGATGCAGCCAACCGGCCCTGGCCTCCCCGTCCCAGAGCAGGGTGTAGATCGGGCGCCAGTCCTTGTTGCGGATGTCGAGCTTCTTGGGGTCCACGTCCCAGGCCCAGGGGCCGAAGATCACCGCGAGGGTGATGAACAGCAGGAAGGCGCCGCCGAACATCGCGCCCTTGTGCTGGCGGAACTGGTCCCAGACATCGCGCCACTGGCTGCGCGGCGGGCGCTGCGGCTCCTTGTCCTGCAGCGCGGTTATGAATTCCAGATCGGCCTCGAGGGGGCTCGCGGGGAGCGGTTGCTCAGTCATAGCGGATCCTCGGGTCAAGTATGCCGTAGAGCACGTCGGCGATCAGGTTGAACAGCACGATCAGGATCGCGAAGATGAAGGTCAGGGTCATCACCATCGGGATGTCATTGGCAAAAAGCGCGGTCAGCAGCAGCTGGCCGATGCCGTTCACCTTGAAGACATTCTCGGTGATGATCGCGCCGCCGAAAATCGCGGGCATGCCGAGCGCGATCACCGTGACCACCGGGATCATCGAATTACGCAGCACATGGACCATCACCACGACGCTTTCCTTCAGCCCCTTGGCGCGGGCGGTGCGCACGTAGTCCTGATTTAGATTGTCGAGCATCGCGCCGCGCATGTAGCGGCTGATCTGCGCCGTGGTCTGAAGGGCGAGCACCATCACCGGCATGATCATCTGCATGAACTGCACTTTGAAGCTGGCCCAGTCGCGCACCACATGGGTGGTGTCATAGATCGACGGCAACCAGCCGAGATAGACCGAGAAGATCACGATCAGCAGCGGTCCGGTAAAGAACGGCGGGATCGAGAAACCGACCATGGTGACGAAAGTCCCGGCTTGGTCGAACAGCGAATAATGGCGATAGGCTGAATAGATTCCGATGGGAATCGCGATCAGGATGCCGACGACATAGCTCAGCCCCACGACCCAGAGGGTTTGCGGCATACGCTGCATCACGATGTCCATCACCGGCGAGCGGGTCTGCCAGGAGATCACCCGGAGCTGGCCTTCGGAGAAGGACGTGTCGGGCAGCCAGCCGAGCAGGGCGGAGCGGTTGGTCAGGTAGTCGATGAATACCTGCGGCTCGATCCAGAAGAACTGCACCAGCCATTTCCAGTATTGGATGTGCAGCGGCTGGCCGAGCCCGAGCGCCTCGCGCATCTTCTGCTTGACCTCGGGCGGCACGGTCAGCGGCACCTGCGCCATCGGATCGCCGGGGGCGAGCTGCAGCAGCAGGAAGATCACCAGGCTGATGAACAGGAGCGTCGGGATCGACAGCAGCAGCCGCCGGATGGTGAAGGTCAGCATGCGCGGAGCCTTTGTGGGTCAGTCGTGGGGTAGGGTGAAGGGGTGGGGTGATGGGTGAAATCACCCATACTACGGGCGGTAGGATGGGTGATTTCACCCATCCTTAACCATCCCCAGGTCCCCCGCGCCGCGCCCCGGTGACAGGAACCTTCCCCATCCCCGATGCGCCGCGCGGAAAACAAGTCACTCGACCCGATACCAGTCAGCCACGTTCCAGAGCTCCGAATCCCAGGTGTTCAGGACCACGCCGCCGAGCGTGTTGGAGGCTGCTGAGACCCGGCCGCGATCGACCAGCGGCAGCAGGCTCATGCTTTCCTTGGTCAGCATCTCGTTGAGCTGCTTGGCGATCTCGCCGCGCTTTTCCATCTCGCCGGTGCGCGACAGCTCATCGAGCAGCGCGTCGTATTCCTCCGAGCAGAAGCGGTTGATGTTCTCGCCCTGCCACTGGCTCGACGGTTTCGGCTCATTGTCGCAGCGCCGTTCCGCCAGATAGGCCTGCGGATCGGTGCCGTCGAAGTTGTTGGCGTACATCTCGACATCGGCATAGAACTTCTGGAACGTATCGGGCGAGCCCGGATCGCCGCCGAAGAACACCGAGGCGTCGATGTTGCGCAGCTCGACCTCGACGCCGATCTGGTTCCACCAATCCTTGATCAACGCCTGGAAATCCTGGCGCACCGCATTGGTCGAGGTCTGGAACAGCAGCGAGAGCTTCTCGCCGTCCTTCTCGCGCACCCCGTCACCGTCGCTGTCGCTCCAGCCCGCTTCCTCGAGCAGCGCCTTGGCGCCTTCGAGATCCTGGGTCAGACATTCGGTATTGTCCGATGCATAGAGCGCCGGGGCCGGGACCAGGTTGCAGGTGGCACGGCCCGACTGGCCGTAGCCGATCTCGACCAGCAGCTCGCGGTCGATTGCCATCGACAGTGCCCGGCGCACCTTTTCGTCCGAGAGGATCGGATGCGGGTGCTGCACCGTGGCGCGCTCGCCTTCGGGCAGATCGGGCGAAGGGTCGGTGAGGTTCATCTCGATCCGTTCGACCAGTGTGCCGAAGGCCGAGATCGGCTTGCCCTTGCCGCCTTCGGCCATCTTCTGCAGCACATCGGGGGCAAGCTGCATGTTCCAGGCATAGTCGAACTCGCCGGTCTCCATCACCGCGCGTCCCGCCGCCGTGGCATCGCCGCCGCCCTTGAAGGTGAGGCTCGCGAAGGCCGGTTTGCCTTCCTCGCGGTAATTCTCGTTCGCCTCCATGGTGATCACGTCATTGGGGCGGAATTCCTTGACCTTGAACGGGCCGGTGCCGATCGGGTTGAAATTCGCCTCGGTACATTCGGGCGCGCGCGCACCGAGGCAATCGGCGAATTGTGCCTTCTGGATGATCGGGGACTGGGCGCCCATGAACGGGCCATAGGGGTTGGGCTTGGCTTCGGAGAAGGTCACCTTGACCGTCAGATCGTCGATGATCTCGACGCTTTCGACCCCGTCGAACTTGGCGCGCTGCGCGCAGCCGCCCTCGGGATGCATGCAATATTCGGCGGTGAATTTCACGTCTTCGGTGGTCACCGGGCTGCCATCGGACCAGACGAGGTCGGGCTTGAGTTTCCAGGTGATCGATTTGAGGTCCTCGCTGACCCCGGCATTCTCGACCGTCGGGATCTCCTCGGCGAGGTAGGGCACCAGCGCGCCGGTCTCGTCATAGCGGCCGAGCGGTTCGATCACCAGCGAGGCGGCCTCCATGTCCTTGGTGCCCCCCGACAGGTAGGGGTTCAGGATCGAGGGCGCCTGCCAATAGATGATCTTGACCTCGCCATCCCGGCCACGCTCGCCCTCGTGGCCTTCCGCGAGGACAGAAGGGGCGAAGGCGACCGATGCGACCGCCCCCATCAATAGGGTCTTCATCTTCATACTTTTCTCCCAGTTGGACACATTCCGCGTGTCGCATTTTTGCGGCCGGTAACGGATGCCGACCGTTTCGCGCCCGGCGGGAAAGCGCGGGAATCGTGATGATCCGCAGGCAGATGCCATCTTTGATTGTCGCGAAACCGCCAGAACGCATGACTTCATCGAAAACCGGTTCTTGCGAAAAAGCAAGCCCCCGTCCGGGGCCGGGCGCGCGAGACAGGCGGCGCGCATCCATGCGTACATCCCGCGTGCCGTGGCGTCGCCGTCGCGGTGTTTGACAGGGGCACGGGCTTGGCCGTAGCGTTCATGCCAGCGCAGCAAGTCACCGGAGATCAGGATGCTGGATCAGCCAACGGCCACGCCGATTGCCCAGATCAAGGGGCTTCGGGTCGAATTCCAGACCAAGGACGGGCCGGTGGTGGGGGTCGAGAATGTCTCCTTCGACATCAACCCCGGCGAAACCGTCTGCGTGGTCGGCGAATCCGGTTCCGGCAAATCGGTCTCCTCCCTGTCGCTGATGCGGCTGGTGGAATATGGCGGCGGCGAAATCGCCGGGGGCGAACTGCTGTTTGACCGCAAGGATCACGCGGTCATCGATCTGGCCCATTCCGGTCAGGAGCTGATGCGCCATATCCGCGGCAACGAGATCGGGATGATCTTTCAGGAACCGATGACCGCGCTGAACCCGGTGTTCACCATCGCCAAGCAGCTTACCGAGGGGTTGCGTCTGCACAAGAACATGAGCCGCGCGCAGGCCGAGGCACGGGCGCTGGAGCTGCTCCGGCAGGTGCGTATCCCGGAGCCCGAGCGCCGTCTGAAGCAATATCCGCATGAGCTGTCGGGCGGCATGCGCCAGCGCGTGGTGATCGCCATGGCGCTGGCCTGCGAGCCGCGGCTACTGATTGCCGACGAGCCGACCACGGCGCTCGATGTGACCATTCAGGCGGAAATACTGGCGCTGATTGACAGGCTGAAGCGCGAGACCGGCACCGCGGTAATGTTCATCACCCATGACATGGCGGTGGTGGCGCAGATGGCCGATCGCGTAGTGGTGATGTTCCGGGGCAACAAGGTCGAAGAAGGGTCGGTGGCGCAGATCTTCGAGAACCCGCAGCACGCCTATACGAAAGCGCTGCTGGCGGCGGTCCCGAAGCTCGGCGAGATGCGCGGCAAGGACTGGCCCGAGCCGATGAAGCTGCTCGGCACCAAGGACAAGGAAATCGTGCCGATCACGGGCAGCGACGAGGTGTTGTTGCGGGTCGAGAACCTGACCACGCGTTTTCCGGTCACCGGCGGTTTGATGCGGCGCACCATCGCCAATGTCCGCGCGGTCGAGGATCTCTCCTTTACCATCAACCGCGGCCAGACCTTGAGCCTCGTGGGGGAATCGGGCTGCGGCAAATCGACGGCCGGGCGCTCGATCCTGCGGCTGGTGGAACCGCAATCGGGGCATGTGACGCTCGATGGCAAGGACATCATGGCATTGAACCAAGGCGCTTTGCGCATGGCGCGGCTCGACATGCAGATGATCTTTCAGGATCCCTTTGCCTCGCTCAACCCGCAGATGCAGCTGGCCGAACAGGTCGCCGAGCCGATCCATAATTACGGCACGCTGAAAGGCGGTGAGGTCCAGAAACGCGTCGAGATGCTGTTTGACCGGGTCGAGCTGCCGCGCAGCTTCATGCGCCGCTTTGCCCATGAGCTGTCCGGCGGGCAGCGCCAGCGCGTGGCCATTGCCCGGGCGCTGGCGCTGAACCCCAAGCTGATCATCGCCGACGAGGCTGTCTCGGCACTCGATGTCTCGGTGCAGGCGCAGGTACTCAACCTGATGCTGGAACTGCAGGCGGAAATGGGGCTGTCCTTCCTGTTCATCAGCCATGACATGGCGGTGGTGGAACGGGTCAGCCATCAGGTCGGGGTGATGTATCTGGGCCGAATCGTCGAGCTCGGCTCGCGCAGGCGGCTCTTCGAGAACCCGCAGCACCCCTATACCCAAGCGCTGATGAAGGCGGTGCCGATCGCCGATCCGCGCCAGCGCAAGGATGAGAAAGACCTCAACTTCAAGCCCATTCCATCGCCCATCCACCCGGTCGGCTACACGGCGCAACCTTCTGTTTACAAAGAGGTCGAGCCGGGGCATCTGGTGCTCGAAACCGACAGCGGGTATTGAAGGAAGTAGAACATGGCCGAGCGTCTCAGCCCTCTCGATCTGATGCGGAAACTGGTGAGCTTTCCGACCGTTTCGCGCGACAGCAACATCCCGCTGATCGACTGGGTTGCCGATTACCTTGCCGCGCATGGTATCGAGAGCCACCGCTATATCGACCCGGATCAGCCCAAACACGCGCTCTTTGCCCATGTCGGTCCCTGGGTCGAAGGCGCGATCGTGCTGTCGGGTCATACCGATGTGGTGCCGGTTGACGGCCAGCCATGGGAGAGCGATCCCTTCAGCGTCACCGAGAAGGACGGACGCTATTACGGGCGCGGCACCTGCGACATGAAGGGGTTCGACGCGCTGGCGATCTGGGCGCTGGTCGAGGCGCAATATGGCACGCCGAAGCGCCCCCTGCAGCTGGCGCTCAGCTTTGACGAGGAGATCGGCTGCACCGGTGCGCCGCCGATGATCGCGGCGATGCAGGGCGTGCTGCCCAAGGGCTCGGCGGTGATCGTGGGCGAGCCCTCACGGATGCAGGCGGTCACGGGGCACAAGGGCGGCATCGGCTTTGATACGCATCTGGTCGGCTTCGAGGTGCATTCCTCGCTGATGCATACCGGCGTTAACGCGATCATGGCGGGGGCCAAGCTGATCGAATGGGCCAATGACATGAATACCGAGAACATGGCCGACAAGCCGGACGAGCTGGCCGCGATGTTCGATCCGCCCTTCACCACGGTGCATGTCGGGATGATCTCCGGCGGGACCGCGCATAACATCACCGCCAAGGAATGCCGCTTCGCGATGGATTTCCGGGTGCTGCCGGGCGAGAACAAGGATGCCTGGGGCATGGCCTATCTCAAGGAGGTGCGCCGGGTCGAGAAACAGATGCAATCGGTGGTGCCGGAGACCTATATCGAGGTGACGCCGCGTTTCGATGTGCCCGCACTCGAACCGGAGAAGAACGGCGAGGCGGAGACGCTGGTGCGCAGTCTCACCGGCGACAATGCCAGCCACAAGGTCAGCTATGGCACCGAGGCCGGGCAGTTCCAGCAGGCCGGGTATTCGGCGGTGATCTGCGGCCCCGGCGACATTGCGCAGGCGCATCAGCCGAACGAGTATATCGAGGTGGCGCAGTTCGAGGCGGGGCATGATTTCATGCGCCGTCTGCTCAGGCGCCTGCAGGGCTAGGCGCGGCTTGCAGCGCGGTTTCCCCGAATGATGTCCTTTCCCTTTAACGTGCTGAGCCCGGTCGCCTATCCCGGCCCGGCACCGGCAGAGGCCGATGCGGTGGTGATCGGCGGAGGGGTGATCGGGGTTTGCACCGCACTTTATCTGACCCGCCAAGGGCTGCGCGTGACGTTGTTGGAGAAGGGGCGCATTGCGGCCGAGCAATCAAGCCGCAACTGGGGCTGGATCCGCCAGCAGGGCCGCGATCCGGCGGAACTGCCGATCATGATGGAGGCCAACCGGCTCTGGTGCGAGCTGGCCCGGCAATGCAGCAGCGACATCGGGCTGGTGCAAGGTGGCATTACTTATCTTGCGACCGACCAGCGGCAGATGGCGGCGCATCACGCGTGGTTGCCACATGCGCAGGCGCTCGGGATCGACAGCCGGATACTCAGCAGTGGCGAGGTGACGCGGATGTTTCCGGCGTTGCGCCAGCCTTGCGTCGGAGCGCTGCATACGGCCAGCGACATGCGCGCGGAACCTTGGCGCGCGGTGCCCGCCCTGGCGGCGCTGGCGGCATCCGAAGGGGTCAGGATCGTCGAGAATTGTGCGGTGCGCGCACTCGATATCGCGGGGGGCAGGGTCGTCGGGGTGATCACCGAGGCCGGGCGCATCGCCGCGCCGGAGGTGGTGCTGGCGGGCGGGGTGTGGTCGGCGCTTTTCCTGCGCAATCAAGGGGTTGCGCTGCCGCAGCTTTCGGTGCGCGAAAATGTTGCCGCCACCGGCCCCCTGCCAGACATCCATGCCGGGGCCGTCGCCACGGCGAGGGTCGCGTTCCGGCGCCGCGCGGATGGCGGCTATACCCTGGCGCCGCCCGGTGCACCGGAATTGTTCATAGGTCCGGACGCGTTTCGCGCGCTGCCGAAATTCATCGCCCAGTTGCGCGCCGATCCGTTTGGCCATCGGCTGCTGCCCTGCGCGCCCCAAGGATTTCCGGATGGCTGGCGCACGGCGCGGCGCTGGGCGGCGGACGAGACCTCGCCTTTCGAGGCAATGCGCATTCTCGATCCGGCGCCGAACCGGCGGCGCATCGCGCAGCTGGTCCGGGATTTCGAGGAATTGTTTCCGGGCCTGCCCGAAGTAAAGCTGAAATGCGTCTGGGCCGGGATGATCGACACCATGCCCGATATCGTCCCGGTTGTGGACCGCTGCGCGCAGCTGCCCGGCCTGACCATCGGGACCGGCATGTCGGGCCATGGCTTTGGCATCGGGCCGGGGATGGGCAAGGTGCTGGCGGCTCTGGTATGCGGGCGCGATCCGGGGCATGATCTGCGCAGATTCCGTGCCACGCGGTTCAGCGACGGCAGCCCGATCCGCCCCGGGCCGGACGTCTGATCACCGCGCTACACCCGGAATTACCCCTACCGACCAAAGGAAACCTGATGCCCGTCAAGAACCGTTTCGCCGAACTGCACGCCGACATCACCGCCTGGCGCCGCGACATTCATGAAAACCCCGAGATACTGTTCGACACGCATCGCACCTCGGCGCTGGTTGCGAAAAAGCTGCGCGAATTTGGCTGTGACGAGGTCGTCGAGGGGATCGGGCGTACCGGGGTTGTCGGGGTAATCAAGGGCAACAGCACCGCCTCGGGCAAGGTCATCGGGCTGCGCGCCGACATGGACGCGTTGCCGATCCATGAGCAGACCGGGCTCGATTATGCTTCAAAGACCGCCAATGCGATGCATGCCTGCGGCCATGACGGACATACGGCGATGCTGCTTGGCGCGGCGCAATATCTGGCGGAGACCCGGAACTTCGACGGCAGCGTGGTGGTGATCTTCCAGCCTGCCGAAGAGGGCGGCGGCGGCGGCAAGGAGATGTGCGATGACGGGATGATGGCGCGCTGGGGCGTGCAGGAAGTCTATGGAATGCACAATTGGCCGGGGCGGCCGACCGGGTCTTTCTCGATCCGTCCGGGTGCCTTTTTTGCCGCCACCGACCTGATCGAGATCGAGATCGAAGGGCTGGGCGGCCATGCTGCCAAGCCGCACGAGACCATCGACACCACCGTTGTCGCCAGCCATCTGGTGCTGGCGCTGCAGACCATCGTCAGCCGCAATGCCGATCCGGTCGAGCAGATCGTGGTTTCGATAACCTCGTTCGAGACCTCGTCAAAGGCCTTCAACGTGATCCCGCAGCGGGTCTCGATCAAGGGCACGGTGCGGACTATGTCCAACGCGCTGCGCGATCTGGCGGAGAGGCGCATGGGCGAGATCTGCGACGGGGTGGCGGCGATGTTCGGGGCGCGGGCGACGCTGAGCTACACGCGCAATTACCCGGTGATGGTGAACCACGACGCGCAGACCGAATTTGCCGCCGAGGTGGCGCGCAGCATTTCCGGGCAATGTGACGTGGCGCCATTGATCATGGGCGGTGAGGATTTCGCCTTCATGCTCGAAGAGCGTCCCGGGGCTTATATTCTGGTCGGCAACGGCGACACGGCGGCGGTGCATCACCCGGAATACAATTTCAACGACGAGGCGATCCCGGCGGGCTGCAGCTGGTGGGCGGGGATCGTCGAACAGCGGATGCCCATCGCGGGATGAGCCCCGGCGGTCAGCGCATCGGCGCTGGCCCTTCGTCGTTGAGCAGACGCCGGTAAAGCGCCACCAATGCGGCCGCCTCGGTGGCGATCGAGAAGTTTCGTTCGACATGATCGCGCGCCCGGTCGCGCCAGCGCGCCAGCCGCGGGGCATCGCTGAGCGCTGCATCGACCGCACCGGCAAGTGCCTTGATGTCATCGGGCGGCACCAGCAGCCCGGTCTCGCTTGGCACCACCAGTGCCTCGAAAGCGCCGACGCGGGTGGCCACCACCGGACAGCCGCAGGCCATCGCCTCGATCGGGGTGAGGCCGAAACCCTCCCAGCGCTGCGGCGCGACATAGAGATCGAGCACCGCATAGTAATTGGCGATCTGGTCGGTCGGCACTTCGGGCAGGAACAACAGCCGCTCGGAGAGCCCGGCGGCCGCGACCTCTTCCTTGAGCCCACGCTCGAAAGCGGCATGGGCCTCGGTCGCGCGGCCCATGACCAGCGCCGTGGCATCCGGGTGCCGCCCCAGCACCTCGATCATCGCCTCGACATAGGCGTCGGTGCCCTTCTGGGCGCGGATCCGGCCATAGCAGCCGATCAGCGGGCCGCTCTCGGGCAGACCCATGCGGGCGCGCAGAGCGGCGCGGTCGGGGGCGGGGCGGAAGGTGTCGATATCGATGCCATGCATGATCACCTGTGCGGGAATCTCAAGATAGGCGGCGGTGCGCTCGGAAGTAGCGACGACCGCGTCCATGCGCCGGATCAGCCAGCGGGTAAGGCCGCTCTGCTGGCGCTGCGAGGCAGAGGTGAACAGCAGTTTCAGCTTCTTGCCCGCCAGATATTTCAGTGCCAGCCCGCCGATCATCTCGACATTGCGCCGTGCGTGCCAGACGCGCGGGCCGTCAGGACCGCGACGGGGCAGGGTCAGCAGGTGGCCGAGCGGGATTTGCGGCACATGTTCGGGCAGCACCGGACCGGTGGCGACGATGGCGATGTCCTCGGCCTGCACCGGCACCAGCCGCACGATGGTGGCGGTGACGCCGGAAAGGCGGCGTTTGAAATTAGGCGCGATGACCTGGATCTCGCGGGCGGTGAAGCGCTTGGTCATGGCGCCAGCTCCAGCGCCTTGATGAGCCGTTCGGCGATCCCGTCGAGCCGGTCGGTCTGGCTTTCGGCAAAGTCGGTAGCGGCGCGCCGGGTCTGCTGCAACGCCGTCGGCTCCTCCAGCCATTGCGCCAGTTGCCGGGTCAGATCCGCGCCCTCGGCGACCAGCTTCGCGGCCCCGGCGATCTCCATCGCAGCGAAGGTCTCGGCGAAATTGGCGACATGGGTGCCGGAGAGCACCGCGGCGCCCGACTGCGCCACCTCATAGGGATTGTGACCGCCGATCTCGCGCAGGGAACCGCCGAGAAATACCATGCCGGTCAGCGCGTACCAGGTGCCGAGCTCGCCGAGAGTATCGGCGAGATAAACCTGCGCGCCGGGCTGTTCGCCGAGGCTGCGCCTTGTCTGGGTGAGCCCGGCGTCGTTGATCAGCGTGCTGACCTCATCGCCGCGTTCGGGATGGCGCGGGGCGAGGATCAGGCAGAGGTTTGGCCAACGCTTCAGCAGCTCCGCATGGGCCTTGAGCACTGGTTTCTCCTCGCCGGGATGGGTCGAGGAGGCGACCCAGACGGGACGGTGGCCAAGCGCCGCGCGGGCCTCGAAAAGCGCGTCTTCATCGACCGGCAGCGGACCGGCCATGGATTTGAGATTGATGCCCCGTGCCACCCGTTCGGGCGGCGCGCCGATCTCGACCATGGCGTCGGCCATGGCGTCGTTCTGGGTCAGGATCAGGTCGAAGACGTCGAGCATGTAGCGCGCCAGCTGCGGTCGCTTGCGCCAGGCGGCGATGGAGCCCTGCGACAGCCGCGCATTGACCAGCGCCATGCGCGCGCCGCTCTCCCGGGTGCGGCGCAGCATCTGCGGCCAGAGTTCGCTCTCCACGAAAACCGCCCCGTCGGGCTGCCAGTGCCGCAGGAAGCGCTTCAACGGGCCGGGGGCGTCGAGCGGGGCGAATTGATGGGTGGTGCGCGGCGGCAGACGCCGGGTGAGCAGCCTGGCGGAGGTCGCGGTGCCAGAGGTGATCAGGAAGGTGGCACGCGGCAGGGCGACCCCGATCCGGGCAATCAGCGCCAGCACGGCGAGGCTTTCGCCGACCGAGGCGGCATGGAACCAGATCAGCGGCGCCCCCGGCGCGCGCGGCGCGCTGGCGTGGCCGAGCTTCTCGTGGGCGCGCTGCACCGACATTCCAGCCCGGCGCAGCTTGGCGGTTTCGCGGCGCGCCACGAAAGGCACCAGTAAAGTGCTCGCCGCGACCCAGGCGCGGTAGAGAAAGGGGGTCTGCAAGGGCAGTGCCTCTCAGCCGCCGGTATGGCTCATGTGACGCGGCATCTGCCCGTCGAGCCGCTGCCGGGAATAGTCGAAATCATGACCCTTGGGCTTGCGCTCAATCGCCGCGCGGATGGCCTGCTGAAGCGGCGCGTCATCCTCGGGATGCTCCCGCAGCGGTGCGCGCAGATCGGCGACGTCTTCCTGACCGAGGCACATGTAGATCTCGCCGGTGCAGGTCACCCGCACGCGGTTGCAGCTTTCGCAGAAATTATGGCTCAGCGGGGTGATGAAGCCAATCTTCTGGCCGGTTTCCTCGAGCCGCACATAGCGGGCAGGGCCGCCGGTACGCTCGGCCAGGTCGGTGATCGTGTAATGCTCGGCGTATTTGGCGCGCACGTCCTTCAGCGACCAATATTGATCGAGCCGGTCCTCGTTGCCGATGTCGCCCATCGGCATCACCTCGATCCAGGTGAGGTCGATGTCGCGCGCGGCGCACCATTGGGTAATCTGTGGCAGTTCTTCCTCGTTGAAGCCCTTGAGCGCCACCGCGTTGATCTTGACCCGCAGCCCGGCGCGCTGTGCCGCGTCGATGCCGCGCAGGACCTGGGGCAGGCGGCCCCAGCGGGTGATCTCGGCGAATTTCTTTTCGTCGAGCGTATCGAGCGAGACATTCACCCGGCGCACCCCGGCGGCATAGAGATCATCGGCGAAACGTTCGAGCTGGCTGCCGTTGGTGGTCAGGGTCAACTCCTGCAGGCGGCCGCTGTCGAGGTGACGCGACATTGATTGGAAAAACGTCATGATGCCGCGCCGCACCAGCGGCTCGCCGCCGGTGATGCGCAGTTTCTGCACCCCCAGATCGACGAAAGTGCTGCACAGCCGGTCGAGCTCCTCAAGCGTCAGCAATTCCTTTTTCGGCAGGAATGTCATGTTCTCGGACATGCAATAGACGCAGCGGAAGTCGCACCGGTCAGTCACGGAGACCCGCAGGTAGGTGATGGCGCGCGCGAATGGGTCGATCAGGGGCATGGTCATGCTCCATAGGTAGTGATCCGCCGAAGCCGGGGCAAGCGGGGATTTCGCCGATTGCCGGGGCCGGGCGGCGCGGCTAAGCTGTTCGCATGACACGATTGATCCTGACGATGGTTTCGACGCTCGCCCTTGTGGGCTGTGGCGATATGGCGCAACGCATGGGGCTCGGGAGCGCGGCACCCGGGGCCGACGCCGGTGATATGGCTTCGGCGGAGGATGGCGCGAGCGGGACGAGCGCGACACTGGCCTCGGCGCCGCGTCCCCCGGCCTCGGCCACGAACGCGGAGACGCTCGATACCACGACCCCCGAACAACGCGCCGCCGCGACGGCACCGAGTGCGGGAGCGGGCCGACAGCTCGGGAATACCGTGGTCTCGCTTGGCAGTCCGACGGAACCGGGGCTCTGGCTTAAAACTCCGTTGGTCAAGGCCGAGCAGGCCGGTCGGGTGACCAATCCGAAGACCGGCAAATCGGCGCAGGTGACGCTGATCCCGATCGAGGGACCGCCGACTGCGGGCAGCCGGATGTCACTGGCCGCCCTGCGCCTGCTCGGCGCGTCGCTGACCGATCTGACCGAGATGCAGGTGGCGCTGGCGGGCTGATCCGCCCGCCTCGTTTCAGCTCTTCGGCAGAAGTCGTGCCGCTTCCTTCGCCATGGAGACCCGCATCTTGCCGCCGTGTTCCGCGAGAAAGGCCCGGGTACGGGCCGGGTCGTGTTTGCCGAGCTCGCGCAGCCACCAGGCGATGGCCTTCTGGATGAACCAGGTCTGATCCGAGACCATTTCCGCCGCCCAGCCGAGCACGCGGTCCCGTACCGCCAGTTCATCGGGCTTGGGATTGTTCTGCTTGGTCCAGGGCAGGGTTGAAACCAGCGCCGCGCGGCGTTGCCACAGCAGATCCGATGTGACCCAGCCTGCAACTTCGTCAAGCCGTGACGGATCGGCGATCAGGCGCTTCTGCGCTGCCATACAGGCGTGATCGGCGATTGCCCAGCTGTCGAAATCCGGCACCCAGGAGACGATCAGCCGCCAGGCCGCGCCGTCGTCGGGACGCATCCGCGCCTGGGTGAGCAGCTTGGCGGCGGCGATCCGTGCTTCGAAGATATCGCTCCGCCAAAGCGTATCGGCCAGCGCCACGCGCGCGGGCAGGTCAAGCGCCGCGCGCCACTCGGCGGTGAGGTCGTTTATCTGTGGGTTGGCGAGCCCGAGATAGCGCCGTTCCGCCTTGTGATAGGCGCGCATGCTCTCCGCCCGGGCCGGATCGGCCAGGGCTTCGAGCTGCTCGAGAGGCGATTGCTCGCTCATTCGACGGTGACCGACTTGGCGAGGTTGCGCGGCTGGTCGACATCCGTGCCCTTGGCGACGGCGGTGTGATAGGCCAGCAATTGCGCCGGGATCGCGTAGAGGATCGGGGTCAGTGCATCGGCGCAGTGTGGCATCTCGATCTGCGCCCACACGCCTTCGCCCGCCTCGGCGAGCCCGGTCTGATCGGAGATCAGCACCACCTTGCCCTTGCGCGCCATGACCTCCTGCATATTGCTCACGGTCTTGTCGAACAACGCATCGCGGGGGGCCATGACCACCACCGGAACGTTCTCGTCGATGAGCGCGATCGGCCCGTGTTTGAGCTCGCCCGAGGCATAGCCCTCGGCGTGGATATAGCTGATCTCCTTGAGCTTCAGCGCGCCTTCGAGGGCCAGTGGATACATCGGCCCGCGCCCGAGGAACAGCACGTCGCGCGCCGCGGCCAGCTTGCGCGAGGCCTCGCGCAGGGCGTCATTCTGCTCAAGCGCGTTGCTGATCACCGCGGGCAGGCCCCGGAGCGCGCTGATGTGGTCGGCAAAGGCTTCGGTGCTGATCTCTCCGCGGTCGCGGGCCGCCTTGAGGGCCAGCATGAAGAGCACCGAAAGCTGGCAGGTGAAGGCCTTGGTCGAGGCCACGCCGACCTCGACACCGGCATGGATCGGCAGCGCCAGGTCGCTTTCCCG
Source organism: Sulfitobacter aestuarii (assembly GCF_042685005.1). Classification (NCBI taxonomy): domain Bacteria; kingdom Pseudomonadati; phylum Pseudomonadota; class Alphaproteobacteria; order Rhodobacterales; family Roseobacteraceae; genus Sulfitobacter; species Sulfitobacter aestuarii. The sequence goes on from NZ_JBHUMP010000002.1 coordinate 196,067, forward strand.
GGCGATGGAGGATTCCGGCACGTTCACTACCGCGGCGATGGTGCGCGCACGACCCTCGCAATAGCGCAGCGCCGCCAGCGTGTCGGCGGTCTCGCCCGACTGGCTGACGAAGATCGCCAGGGTGCGGTCGGGCACCGGCGGCTCGCGGTAGCGAAACTCGGAGGCGACATCGACCTCGACAGGGATGCGGGCGATCTGCTCGAACCAGTATTTCGCGGTCAGGCAGGCGTAAAAAGCGGTGCCGCAGGCGACCATGGTGATCCGGTCGATATTGGTGAAGTCGATCCCCTTGCCGGGCAGGCTGATCTCGCCTTCCGGGGTCAGGTAATGGCCGAGCGCGGCACCGATGACGCCGGGTTGTTCGGCGATCTCCTTGGCCATGAAATGCTTGTGCCCGGCCTTGTCGATGCGCGTGCTGTCGATCTCGATCGTGCGCACCGCCCGGTTGGCGATATTGCCCTTGGCATCGCGGATCTCGACCGAAGTTCGGGTCATCACCGCGCGGTCGCCCTCTTCGAGATAGCAGATCTGGTCGGTCAGAGGTGCCAGCGCAATCGCATCGGAGCCCACGTACATCTCGCCCTCGCCATAGCCGATGGCCAGCGGCGATCCCTTGCGCGCCACGATCATCAGATCGTCCTCGCCCTCGAACAGGAAGGCCAGCGCGAAGGCGCCCTCGAGCCGGTCGAGCGTCCGGTTCGCGGCCTCTACCGGGTTCGCCCCCTTGCTCAGGTGATGCTGTGCCAATAGGGCCACCGTTTCGGTATCGGTCTCGGTGGTGCAGTTGATGCCATTGGCGGCCAGCTCGGCGCGCAATTCGCGGAAGTTCTCGATAATGCCGTTATGCACGACCGAGACCGGACCGGCCTGATGGGGATGCGCATTGATCACCGAGGGCGCGCCATGGGTGGCCCAGCGGGTATGGCCGATGCCGGATTTTCCGGCCAGCGGCTCATGCACCAGCAGGTCGCTGAGATTGACCAGCTTGCCGACGGCGCGGCGGCGGTCGAGCTTGCCCGCATTGACCGTGGCGATACCGGCGGAATCATAGCCGCGGTATTCAAGACGTTTCAGCGATTCCACGAGGATCGGTGCGGCCTCGTGCGTGCTCAGCACTCCAACAATTCCACACATATCAGCTGCCTCTCTGCATTCTGGCCTTCTTGGCCGTCAATATTTCAAACAATTTCTTCGCCATGCCGGGTTTCTCCACTTGCGGCGCACGCGACAGCGCCAGCGCGTCGGCCTCGACATCCGAGGTGATCACCGAGCCGCTGCCGGTCATCGCGCCGTCCCCGACATGCACGGGCGCCACCAGCATCGTGTTGGAGCCAATGAAGGCGCGCGCGCCGATATGGGTATGGTGTTTCATCACCCCGTCGTAATTGCAGGTGATGGTTCCCGCCCCGACATTGGCCTTCGCGCCGATCGTGGCATCGCCGATGTAGCTGAGGTGATTGACCTTCGCACCCTCGGCGATCTGCGCGTTCTTGACCTCGACGAAATTGCCGATCTTCACATCCTCGGCCAGTTCGGCGCCGGGACGCAGCCGGGCATAGGGGCCGACGATCCCACCGCGTGCCACATGGCAGCCTTCAAGATGCGAGAAGGCGCGGATCGTGGCGCCGGATTCCACCGTGACGCCGGGGCCGAAGACGACGTTGGGCTCGATCGTGCTGTCGCGTCCGATCACCGTGTCGCGTGCCAGATAGACAGTCTCGGGCGCCATCAGGGTGACGCCGTCCTCCATCAGTGCGGCGCGGGCGCGGATCTGAAAGGCGGCGTCAGCGGCAGCGAGATCGCTGCGCGAATTGACGCCGAGCGTTTCTTCCTCGGGGCAGGTCACGGCAGTGGCCGAGAGGCCGCGGGCGCGGGCGATGCCGATGATGTCGGTGAGGTAATATTCCTGACCGGCGTTCTGGTTGTCCACCGCCTCGATCAGCTCGAAGAGCAGGGCGGCGCGGCAGGCGATCACGCCGCTGTTGCACAGGGTGATGGCGCGTTCTTCCTCGGAGGCGTCCTTGAATTCGACGATCTTCTCGAGCGTCTCGCCCTGCATCATCAACCGGCCATAGCGCGCCGGATCGGCGGCCTCGAAACCGAGCACCACGACGTCATGCGCGCTCAAAGCCGCCTGCATCTTCTCCAGCGTTTCGGTGCGCACGAAGGGTGTGTCGCCGTAAAGAACCAGCGCCATGCCGTCGAAACCGACGAGCGTCGCGCGGGCCTGGGCGACCGCATGGGCGGTTCCGAGCTGTTCCTCCTGCACCACCACCTCGGCATCCGCATCGAAATCCTGCGCCGCGGCGCGCACTTGGTCGGCGCCATGCCCGGCCACCACGATCGTGTGCTGTGGCGACAGGGCGGCGCCGGAGGCCATGGCATGTTCGAGAAGCGGCGCAAAAGCCACCTTGTGCAGGACTTTGGGCAGGTCGGACTGCATCCGCGTTCCCTTGCCCGCGGCCAGGATGATCAATGCTGTTTTCATCATAATCTCTTTGTACTCAGTGTTGCGCTCTCTTTACGCGTCTCGCACAAAGGCGCAAGGCTGTGGGCCATCAAACAAGGTTGCGCGTTGCAACATTCACGGCGTGTTTTCACCGACGGTGACACAAACGCGCCAAGGCAGAGGAGCAGGCATGAAAACGGTAGTCTTTGACCTTGATGGTACGCTGGCGGACACCAGCGGCGATTTGATCGCGGCGGCGAATAATTGCTTTCGGCAGATGGGCGAGGGCGACCTGCTGCACCCAGAGCGCGATGCCGGGACGGCGCTGCTTGGCGGGCGGGCGATGCTCAATCTGGGGATGGAGCGGCTTGGCCGGGCCCGGGACGCTGCGGCGGTGGATGAATATTACCCCAAGCTGCTGGAACATTACGCGCGCGACATCGACACCCATACGCTGCTCTATCCCGGCGCGATGGAGGCGGTGGCGGAATTGAAGGCGCTGGGCTACCGGGTGGCGATCTGTACCAACAAGCCCGAGGCGCTGGCCGAGCTGCTGCTGACCCGGCTCGGGGTGCGCGAAGCTTTCGGCGCGATGCTCGGTGCCGACACGCTGCCGGTGCGCAAGCCCGACCCGGAACATCTGTTCGAGACCGCGCGCCGGGCCGGGGGCGATCCGGCGCAATGCGTGTTGATCGGCGACAGTGACACCGACCGCAAGACCGCCGCCGCCGCCGGTGTGCCCTGTGTGCTCGTCACTTTCGGACCGAGTGGCGAGGACATGGCGGCGCTGGAGCCGGAAGCGCTGTTGGAGGATTTCAAGGATCTGCCTGCTCTGGTCACCCGTCTGATCGGCGCTGCGGCATGAGCGCGGAGGTTTTCACCGGCAGTTTCACCCAGCAGGAGCCGATCCCCGACGAGGGTATCGCCGCCGCCAACGCCGTGATGCGTTCCGGGCGCCTGCACCGCTACAACACCGCGCCGGGAGAAACGGCTGAAACGGTGCTGCTCGAACAGGAATTCGCGGCGCAGGTCGGGGCGAAATACTGCCTTGCCGTCGCCTCGGGCGGCTATGCCATGGCCACAGCCCTGCGCGCGCTGGGGGTGAAGCCCGGCGACCGAGTGCTGACCAATGCTTTCACGCTGGCGCCGGTGCCGGGGGCGATCGCGGCTGTCGGGGCGGTGCCGGTATTTGTCGGGGTGAGCGATCAGCTGGTAATCGATCTTGAGGATCTGGCGGCGAAACAGGGTGAAGCGAAGGTCCTGCTTCTAAGCCATATGCGCGGGCATCTCTGCGACATGGAAGCGCTGATGACGCTTTGCAATGAGGCGGGGATCGCGGTGATCGAGGATTGCGCCCATACGATGGGGGCGGCCTGGAAGGGCGTGCCTTCGGGCACACAGGGGCGGATCGGCTGCTATTCCTGCCAGACCTACAAACATGTAAATTCCGGCGAGGGCGGACTGCTGGTCACCGATGATGCCGAAGTCGCCGCACGGGCGATCATGCTGTCGGGCTCCTACATGCTTTATGAAAAGCATCTGGCCGGGCCGCCGCCCGAGACATTTGCGCAGATCCGCTATGAAACGCCGAATATCTCAGGTCGGATGGACAATCTGCGCGCTGCGATACTGCGTCCGCAACTGCGCAACCTGGCCGAGCAGCGCGAGCGCTGGAACGAACGCTACCGAAAGATCGAAGCGGGACTGCGCGGGACGCCGGGTCTGACGCTAATCGCGCGACCGGAAGCGGAAAGTTATGTCGGTTCCTCGATCCAATTCCTGCTGAAGGACTGGTCCGGCGAGGCTGTGCAGCAAGTGCTACGGCGCAGTGCCGAACGCGGTGTCGAGCTTAAATGGTTCGGTGCCCCGGAGCCGGTCGGCTTTACCAGTCGTTACGATTCATGGCGCTATGTCGATACACCGCCAATGCCGCGAAGCGATGCAGTGCTGGCGGGGATCATCGACATGCGGGTGCCGCTGACCTTTTCGCTGGAAGATTGTGGGCTGATCGCGCGGATCATCCGCGCCGAGGTGGGGGCCGTGTATCAGGCGACACAGGATGAAAACTCTGGGTGAGGGGTCTCAACGAGGCTTTTGTTGACCCCTCACCCAAACCTTCCCGCAGGCCGGGAGAGGCATTCCGGGCTATCGCGCAGGACGCTGACAGCCCGGTCAAACGCACGGTGACGGAAATGGTTCCCCTTCAGAAGCGAATTATTTGATGTTCGCCGATATCGGGTTTGACGCCGCTCGATTGAGCCTTGGCGATCTCGTAGAGAAACTTCAGCCTGCCGCCGGTGATCCAGACCTCCGCCTCGCGCAGGTCCATGCGGATGAGCTGCACGTCGTCGTCGCGCTTGCCATCGTCGAACCACGCGCCCGCCACCCGGTTCCAGATCCGGTCGAGCTGCGCCATATCCTCTGAACGGCGCACCTCGCCCTCGATCCGCGCATAGAGCGATTCATCTTTCGACGAGACCAGATATTCCGCCTTGGCGCCACCGACGGCCGCCTCGGCGAGATCGGTGCCCTTGGCTGTGATGAACCACAGTACCGGCGCGTCGTTCTCGTCGTCGATATAATGGGTCATGGGGATGGCGCGCGCAGCGCCGCTGGCCAGCATCCCGGTGCGGGTATCCTCGAGCCGCTCCCAGAATTCCTTTTTGAGATTATCGGTCATCGCAAAATCCTTTGATCGGTGTACCTTTGTCAGAAGAGGAACCTGCGCAAAGCGGGATCGGTTCCAGCGATCGGGCCTTGTGAACGGCGCCTGCCGCGCGGTCGCCCGGCCATGTCGCTTGACGGAATCGGGCAGCTCGCATAACTAATGAACAAGTGTTCAATAACGCGGCCCGACGAGGCCGAAACGCAACAGGGAGCCACGACATGTTCAGCGCAAGCATGCAATTCGATCTGGGAGAGGACGTCGCGGCCTTGCGCGACATGGTGCATCGCTGGGCGCAGGAACGGGTCCGTCCGATGGCCGCGCAGATCGACACCGCCAACGAATTTCCTGCTGAGCTGTGGAATGAGATGGGCGGGCTGGGCCTGCTTGGCATGACCGTCGAGGAGGAATTCGGCGGCACCGGCATGGGCTATGTCGCGCATACGGTGGCGGTCGAAGAGATCGCCCGGGCCAGCGCCTCGGTCTCGCTGTCCTATGGCGCGCATTCCAACCTCTGCGTCAACCAGATCAAGCTCAACGGTACGCCAGAGCAGAAGGCGAAATTCCTGCCCGGCCTGTGTTCGGGCGAGCATGTCGGCGCGCTGGCGATGTCCGAGGCGGGGGCGGGCAGCGATGTCGTGTCGATGAAGCTGCGCGCGGAGAAGCGCAATGATCACTACCGGCTCAACGGCAATAAATACTGGATCACCAACGGCCCCGACGCCGATACGCTGGTCGTCTATGCCAAGACCGACCCCGAGGGCGGCTCCAAGGGCATCACCGCTTTCCTGATCGAGAAATCGATGAAGGGTTTCAGCACGTCGAAGCATTTCGACAAGCTGGGGATGCGCGGTTCCAACACAGCCGAGCTGATCTTCGAGGATGTCGAAGTGCCGTTCGAAAACGTGCTCGGCGAAGAGGGCAAGGGCGTGCGGGTGCTGATGTCCGGGCTCGATTACGAGCGCGTGGTGCTGGCCGGAATCGGGCTTGGCATCATGGCCGCCTGTCTGGACGAGATCATGCCCTACATGGCCGAGCGCAAGCAATTCGGCCAGCCGATCGGTTCATTCCAGCTAATGCAGGGCAAGATGGCCGACATGTACACGGCGATGAACTCTGCCCGCGCCTATGTCTATGAGGTCGCCAAGGCCTGCGATCGGGGTGACGTGACCCGTCAGGATGCGGCTGCCTGTTGTCTCTATGCTTCCGAACAGGCCATGGTGCAGGCGCATCAGGCTGTGCAGGCGATGGGCGGGGCCGGCTATCTGAGTGACAACCCTGTGGGGCGGATCTTCCGCGATGCCAAGCTGATGGAGATCGGGGCCGGTACTTCCGAGATCCGCCGAATGCTGGTTGGGCGCGAAATGCTCGGGGCGATGGGGTGAGAACGGCGCCGGGATCTCGGTGAAACAGCGGAGGGTTCATGGGCGGTCTGATCGACATGGAGAGCGAGGGCGGGGTGCTGCACGGGCAGTTGCCCTGGCTGATCGAGATCCTCGAGATACTCGCCGCCGTCATCGACCTTGCCGCCATCCTGCTGCTGCTGATCGGTGCGAGCCGTTTCATCATCGGGGTCGCGGTGGCGGAGCTGGGGCGCAAAGGCGTCGAGCGTGTGCGCCGCACCAACCGCGAGCGCATCGAGCTGGGGCGCTATATTCTGGCAGGGCTGGAGTTGTTCATTGTCTCGGATGTGATCCACACGGCGCTGAGTCTGCGTTTTTCGGACCTGATGTTCTTGCTGATGCTCGTCGTGATCCGATCGATCACCTCCTATTTTCTCGAACGCGAATTGGGTCAACTGAAACAGGAGCTGGGCAATGACTGAGTTCTCCGACCTCAAGGCGCTGTTCATCAACACGTCGCTGAAGAAACAACCCGAGGAGAGCCATACCAAGCTGCTGTTGAATGCCAGCGCCGGGATCATGGAAAAACAGGGGGTCACGGTCGAACATCTGCACATGCTCGCCCATCAGGTGCCGCCCGGTGTCTATCCGGACATGACCGAACACGGTTGGGAGCGAGACGACTGGCCGATGCTCTGGGAGAAGGTCAGGGCGGCCGATATCCTGATCATCGGCTCACCGATCTGGCTCGGTGAAGAGAGCAGCACCTGCCGGGTCCTGATCGAGCGGCTTTACGCGATGAGCGGGCTGCTCAATGACAAGGGCCAGTCGATCTCCTATGGCAAGGTCGGCGGCACCGTCGTGACCGGCAACGAGGACGGGATCAAGCATGTCGCGATGACCACCGGCTTCGCGCTCAGCCATCTTGGGTACACGATCCCGCCGCAGGCCGACTGCGGCTGGATCGGCGAGGCCGGGCCGGGCCCCTCCTATGGCGACCGGATGGAGGATGGCAGCCGTGTCGGTTTCGACAATGCCTTCACCCGGCGTAATACCACGATCATGAGCTGGAACTGCCTGCATCTGGCGAAGATGCTGAAGGCGGCGGGCGGCTATCCCAATGAAGGCAATGACCGCAACGCGATGGATGCCGGGGCGGATTTCGGTTTTGAGAATCCGGAATACAGGAGCTGAGATGAAGATACCGGGATTGAATGCGCAAGGGTGCTGGGACATCCCGGAGCGTCTGAACATGGCGGCGCAATGTCTCGCGCATCCGCCCGGGCAGCTGGCGCTGATTGACCTCACCCATGCGGCGCGGCGCGATGTGAGTTTCGGCGAGCTGACAGAGATGGTCGATGCATTGGCGCGGGCGCTGCAGGCCCGGGTCGCGCGGGGCGACCGGGTTGGCGTATTGCTCAGCCAATCGCCCTCTTGCGCCGCCGCGCATCTGGCGATCTGGAAAATCGGCGCGATCTCGGTGCCACTGTTCAAGCTCTTCAAACATGATGCGCTGAAGTCGCGCATCGGCGATGCGGGCTGTGAGATTGTGCTGACCGATCCTGAAGGCGCCGGGCTGCTCGGCGATCTGGCCGAGGCATGGATGGTGGATGAGGTCGGCATAGGCAGCGCGCCGGTGGATTTTGCCGATACCGCAGCGGAGGACCCGGCGGTGTTGATCTACACTTCCGGCACCACCGGCACACCGAAAGGCGCGCTGCATGCGCATCGGGTGCTGACCGGTCATCTGCCGGGGGTCAGCATCAGCCATGATCACCTTGGACAGGCGGGCGATTGCCTCTGGACCCCGGCGGATTGGGCCTGGATCGGCGGGTTGTTCGATGTGCTGATGCCGGGCCTCGCGCTGGGCGTGCCGGTGGTGGCGGCGCGGATGGCGAAATTCAGCCCCGAGGGCTGCGCGCGGGTGATTTCGGAGGGCGACGTGCGCAACGTGTTCTTCCCGCCCACCGCGCTGAGAATGCTGAGGGCGGCGGATGTGAGCCTGCCGGGGCTGCGCTCGGTCGCCAGCGGTGGTGAGCCCTTGGGGGCGGAGATGCTGAACTGGGGGCGCCGGGCCTTTGGCCTCGAGATCAATGAATTTTACGGTCAGACCGAATGCAACATGGTCGCTTCGAGCTGTGGCGCTGATTATCCGGCCAGGCCGGGCTGTATCGGCAAGGCGGTCCCGGGCCATGAGGTCGCCGTGATCGACGAAGAGGGCGTGCCCACGGATGCAGAAGGCGATGTGGCGGTGCGCCGTGGTTCGGCTTCGATGATGCTGCGCTACTGGAACCGGCCTGAGGAAACGGCGGCAAAGTTTCGCGGCGACTGGCTGGTGACCGGTGATCGCGGTGTCTCGGACGGTGATTATCTGCGCTTTGTGGGTCGGGAAGATGATGTGATCACCTCCGCGGGCTATCGCATTGGCCCGGCGGAAATCGAGGATTGCCTGCTGACCCATCCGGACGTGGCGACGGTGGGGGTTGTCGGCAAGCCCGATGCGCTCAGGACCGAGCTGGTCAAGGCCTATGTGGTACGCAGGGAGGGCTCGCAGGTGGCAGCGAGCGAGTTGCAGGATTGGGTCAAGGCCCGGCTGGCCAGCTATTCCTACCCGCGTGAGATCGAATTTCTCGAGGCGCTGCCGATGACGGTCACCGGCAAGGTGATCCGCAAGGAGCTGAAGCGCCGGGCTGTGCAGGAGGGGACGACATGAGATATCTGACGATGGCTGCGCTGGCGGCCTTCGCATGGCCACAGACGGGCATGGCGCAGGCGGCAAAACCGATCGACACAGGCTATATCGAGCAATGTTTCACCAGCGCGCGTGTCGGTGAGGTGGCCCCGGCCTGTATCAGCCAGGCTGCCAGACATTGCAGCGAGACGACCGGCGGCACGACGCTCGATTACTCGGAATGCCTGATGGCCGAGACCGCTCATTGGGATGCGATCCTGAACAGCCAATATCAATCCCTGCGCGCGGATTTCACGGCGCAGGATGCCGATGCCGCGACCGGCAATCACGATCTGGCCGGGCAATTGCTTGATGCGCAACGCGCCTGGATCGCCTTTCGCGATGCCGATTGCGGGTTGGTCTATGCACAATGGATCGACGGCTCGCACCGGGTTATCGCGGCGGGCTTCTGTCATTTGAACAAAACCGCGCAGCGGGCGATCGAGCTGCGCGACATGGGTGGGGAATAACATGAAATTGAGCTCACAGGCACTACCGTCCTCCGAGGCGTTCAAGGCCAATGAAATGGCGCATCTCAAGGCGTTGGCAGAGGTCCGCGAAGCGGCACAGGCGGCGGCACTGGGCGGCGGCGAGAAGAGCCGCGCGCGACATGAGAGCCGCGGCAAGATGCTGCCGCGCCAGCGGGTGGCCAATCTGCTCGATGCGGGCTCGCCGTTTCTGGAGATCGGCGCCACGGCGGCGCATGGGCTCTATGACGGGGCCGCGCCCTGTGCCGGGGTGATCGCCGGGATCGGAAGGGTGCAGGGGCAGGAGGTCATGGTGGTGTGCAACGACGCCACGGTGAAGGGTGGCACCTATTACCCGATGACGGTGAAGAAACACCTGCGCGCGCAGGAGATCGCTGAGGCCAATCATCTGCCCTGCATCTACCTGGTCGATTCCGGCGGAGCCAATCTGCCCAACCAAGACGAGGTGTTTCCCGACCGCGACCATTTCGGCGCAATTTTTTACAATCAGGCGCGGATGTCGGCCAAGGGGATCGCGCAGATTGCCGTGGTAATGGGTTCCTGCACGGCCGGGGGGGCCTATGTGCCCGCGATGTCGGATGTGACGATCATCGTGAAGGAACAGGGCACGATCTTTCTTGCGGGGCCGCCGCTGGTCAAGGCGGCGACGGGCGAAGTGGTCAGCGCCGAGGATCTTGGCGGCGGCGATGTGCATACCCGGCTGAGCGGGGTTGCCGATTATCTGGCCGAAGATGACGCCCACGCCCTCAGTCTCGCGCGGCGTGCGGTCGAGCACCTGAACCGCGCCAAACCCGCCACCGTGCAATGGCAGAGCTCCGAAGAGCCCGCCTATGATCCGGCCGAGATGCTTGGCGTGGTGCCTGCTGATCTGCGTACCCCCTACGACATTCGCGAGGTGATCGCGCGGCTGGTCGATGGCAGCCGGTTCGACGAGTTCAAGCCGCGTTTCGGCGAAACGCTGGTCACCGGCTTTGCCCATGTCAAAGGCTGCCCCATCGGGATCGTCGCCAACAACGGCGTGCTGTTCTCCGAATCCGCGCAGAAAGGCGCGCATTTCGTCGAGCTCTGCAGCCAGCGCAACATTCCGCTGGTGTTCCTGCAGAACATCACCGGTTTCATGGTGGGCCGCAAATACGAGAACGAGGGCATTGCGCGCCATGGCGCCAAGATGGTGACAGCGGTAGCGACCACCAATGTGCCCAAGATCACCATGCTGGTCGGCGGCTCCTTCGGGGCGGGCAATTACGGTATGTCCGGCCGTGCCTACCGGCCGCGGTTCCTTTGGACCTGGCCGAACAGCCGGATTTCGGTGATGGGCGGTGCACAGGCCGCCGGGGTGCTTGCCACCGTGAAGCGAGACGCGATGGAACGCGCCGGAGAGAGCTGGACCGAGGAGGAGGAAACCGCCTTCAAACAGCCGACGATCGATATGTTCGAGGAGCAGAGCCATCCGCTCTATGCCAGCGCCCGGCTCTGGGACGACGGGATCGTCGATCCGAGGAAGAGCCGTGACGTACTCGCCCTGTCGCTCAGCGCCAGCCTCAACGCGCCGATCGAGGAGACGAAATTCGGCGTCTTCAGGATGTGACGGGGTCACGGGTGATAGGGATATTGAACCGGGGAGGAAACCGATGAGCGCGCAGATCGAGGTCGTGGTGGGCGATATCACCGAGCTGGAAGTCGATGCGATCGTCAACGCGGCCAACAAGCAGCTGAAGGGCGGCGGCGGTGTTGACGGCGCGATCCATCGCGCGGCGGGTCCCGGCCTGCTGGAAGATTGCCGCCGCCTCAATGGCTGCGAGACCGGCGATGTGAAGGTGACCGGGGGGCATGATCTGCCCGCGTCCTGGGTGATCCATGCTGTCGGTCCGGTCTGGGGCGGGGACAAGGAGGAGAAGGACCGGCTGCTCGCCGCGTGCTACACCACCGCGCTGCGCAAGGCCGAGGGGCTCGGCTGCGCGAGCATCGCCTTTCCGGCGATCTCGACCGGGGTCTACGGATTTCCGGGCGACCGGGCCGCGAGGGTGGCGGTAAAGGCGCTGCGCGCGACCTTGCCGGACTGCGGATCCATCGAGAAAGTGGTGCTCTGCTGCTTCTCCGAAGAAAGCGCCACGCATCACCGTGTGGCATTGGAACAATGAATCCCGCACCGCCACGGGCGGCTTTGGGAGCGGGCAAGGGAGTTGCGGATGTTTGACAGGATATTGATTGCGAACCGGGGCGAGATCGCCTGCCGGGTCATGGAAACGGCGCATCGTCTCGGCGTGGAATGCGTCGCGGTCTATTCCGATGCCGATGCCGGGGCCAAACATGTGCAGATGGCCGACCGCGCCGTGCATATCGGCGGCGCGGCCCCGGCGCAGAGCTACCTGAAGGGCGATGTGATCATCGCTGCGGCGCTGGAGAATGGCTGCCAGGCGATCCACCCGGGCTATGGCTTCCTGTCGGAAAACCCCGATTTCGTCGAGGCGGTCGAAGCGGCTGGGCTGGTCTTTATCGGCCCTTCCGCCAAGGCGATCCGCGCGATGGGGCTCAAGGATGCCGCCAAGGCGCTGATGGTCGAGGCCGGGGTGCCGGTGGTGCCGGGCTATCACGGGGCCGACCAGGATGACGCCCTGCTGGCGGCGGAGGCCGAAAAGATCGGCTATCCGGTGCTGATCAAGGCGGTCGCCGGGGGCGGCGGCAAGGGGATGCGGCTGGTCGAGGAAAAGGGCGAGTTCCAGCGGGCGCTGGAAAGCGCGCGCTCCGAGGCGCGCACCGCTTTTGGCAATGCCGATGTGCTGGTCGAGAAATTCGTCGCCAAGCCGCGCCATATCGAGGTGCAGGTGTTCGGCGATGGCAACAAGGCGGTGCATCTGTTCGAGCGTGACTGCTCGTTGCAGCGCCGCCACCAGAAGGTGATCGAGGAGGCCCCGGCACCTGGCATGACCGCAGAGATGCGCCAAGCCATGGGCGCGGCGGCGGTGAAGGCGGCGGAGGCGATCGGTTACAGCGGCGCTGGGACGGTGGAATTCATCGTCGATGGCTCGGAAGGGCTGCGCCCGGACGGCTTTTTCTTCATGGAGATGAACACCCGTCTGCAGGTCGAGCATCCGGTGACCGAGGCGATCACCGGGGTCGATCTCGTCGAATGGCAGCTGCGCGTGGCATCCGGCGAGGGCCTGCCGATGGCGCAGGAGGACCTGGCGATCCGCGGTCACGCCTTCGAGGCGCGGCTCTATGCGGAGGACGTGCCGAAGGGCTTCCTGCCCGCGACCGGACAGCTCACCCATCTGCGCTTTCCGGCAGGGGCGCGGGCGGACAGCGGCGTGCGCGCCGGGGACGTGATCAGCCCGTTTTATGATCCGATGATCGCCAAGGTGATCGTGCATGGCCCAAACCGCGCCGTGGCACTGGCGCGGCTGCGCGCCGCGCTGGCCGGGACCGAGGTGGCCGGAACGGTCACCAATCTCGCCTTTCTCGGTGCGCTGGCGGCGCATCGCGGCTTTGCCGAGGGCGATGTCGATACCGGGTTGATCGCACGGGATATCGAGACGCTGACGCAGATGCCCGAGGTGGCGGCGCGCCATGCCGCGCTTGCCGGGATGGCGGCGCTCGACCTGCTGGCGCCGGACGCGGATGCCGGGTTTCACCTCTGGCAGCCGCTGAAACGCCACGTGATCCTGGGCTGGGGCGGCGAAGAGCATCTGCTGAAGGTGCAGGTGCTCTCCGACGCGGTGCAGATCTGGCATGTCGGGGAGAGCGAAATCGAGGCACGGCGCGTCGCCGGTCACTGGCAGATCGCCGGACTGCCCGCGCCGGAAGTCGTCCATGCCGGGAGCCGGGTCACCGTCTTTGACGGTTACGGGTTGAATTTCGATGTCATCGACCCGCTGGCCCGGGCGGCCGCGGCGCAGGGCGATGGCAATCTCATCGAGGCGCCGATGCCGGGACTGGTGCGCAGCGTCGATGCGCAGGTCGGACAGAGCGTGGCCAAGGGCGACCGTCTGGCGGTACTCGAGGCGATGAAGATGGAACATGCCCTCCTGGCGGCCCGCGACGGGGTGGTGGCGGAAGTGCTGGCCTCGCCCGGCGATCAGGTCGAGGCCGGGGCGGCGCTGGTGCGGCTCGAGGCCGAGACCGGGGCCGGGGCGGCGGCATGATCACCCTGCACCATTGCCCGCAGACCCGCTCGATGCGCACGCTCTGGCTGTTGCACGAGATGGAGCTCGACTTCCAGATCAGGATGCATGCGTTCGACAAGAGCCTGCGGGCGCCCGATTACCTGGTGCTCTCCCCCGCCGGGCGGGTGCCCGCGCTCGAGATCGACGGCGAGCGGATGTTCGAGACCGGCGCGATCACGCAATATCTCTGCGAACGCTACAGCCCCGAACGGCTCGGCCGCCCGATGGGCGCGCCGGATCGCATGGCCTGGCTGGTCTGGGTGCATTTCGCCGAGACCGTCAGCCAGCACAGCGCGGCGCTGACCCAGCAGCATGTGGCGCTGCGCGAGGATCACATGCGCAGCCCCATCGTGATGAAGCTCGAGGCGGCGCGGATCGCCAAATGCTATGACGCGATCGAAGCGCGGCTCAGCACCCCGGTGGAAAACCGCGACTACCTGCTGACCAGCGGTTTCTCGGCGGCGGATATCTCGGTCGGGCAGGCGGTCTATATGGCGCGGCATTTCGTGCGGCTCGATGACCATCCGAGCCTCGCGGAATGGTATGATCGGATCACCGAGCGTGCTAGCTTCGTGAAATCGCTGCCCGAGACCGGCGGCATCTACGAGCGGGAATTCTATCCGCCCTGGCCGGTCGAGTGACGCCGAGGGCGGGATCCGAGTATTTTTGGCATAAAGAAGCAGGGGACAGGCGATGACATTGGGACGCTGTGAGATATTCGAGGTCGGACCGCGCGACGGTCTGCAGAACGAGGCGCGCGAGATTCCCGTAGCCGAGAAGGTCGTCCTCGTCGACCGGCTGAGCGCGGCCGGTTTCGCACGGATCGAGTGCGCGAGTTTCGTAAGCCCCAAATGGGTACCGCAGATGGCCGGGTCGGACCAGGTGCTCGCCGGGATCACGCGTGCCGAGGGGGTCCGCTATGCGGCGCTGACGCCGAACCTGCGCGGCTATGAGGATGCGGTGGCGGCGGGGGCCGACGAGATCGCGATCTTCGCCTCGGCGTCCGAGGGCTTCAGCCGCAAGAACATCAACGCCAGCATCGCTGAATCTTTCGAGCGTTTCGCCCCGATCCTGGAAGAGGCGCGCCATGTGGACATGCCGGTGCGCGGCTATGTCTCCTGCGTGGTGGAATGCCCCTATGACGGGGCAGTCGCGCCCGGCGCGGTGGCGGCGGTGGCGGATCGGCTGTTCGCCATGGGCTGCTACGAGATCTCGCTCGGCGACACGATCGGTGCCGGGACACCCGATTCGATCGCGCGGATGCTGCTGGCGGTGCGTGATGTGGTGCCGGTGGGACGGCTCGCCGGGCATTACCATGACACCAACGGCCGGGCGATCGCCAATATCGATGCATCGCTGAGCCTCGGCCTGCGGGTGTTCGATGCCGCCGTCGGGGGGCTGGGGGGCTGTCCCTACGCGCCCGGGGCGGCGGGTAATGTCGCGACCGAAGCGGTTAACGCGCATCTCACGGCCTTGGGTTATGACACCGGGCTCGATCAGGGAATACTGGAAGATGCCGCCGGGATGGCGCGGGCAATGCGGGGCTAGGCAGATGTACGAGACGATCACGATCGAGAAGGATGCCCGGGGCGTGGCGACCCTGACCCTGGCGCGGCCGGAGAAGCATAACGCGATGTCGGCGCTCATGCTCGAGGAATTGACCGCGGCGGCGGCGCAGCTCGGCGGTGATGTAGCGGTGCGTGTGGTGGTGCTGACCGGGGCGGGCAAAAGCTTCTGCGCGGGCGGCGATCTCGGCTGGATGCGCGCTCAGATGGAAATGGACCGCGAGACCCGCGCACGCGAGGCGGGCAAGCTGGCCAGTATGCTCGGTGCGCTCAACAGCCTGCCGAAACCGCTGATCGGGCGGCTGCAGGGCAATGCGTTCGGCGGCGGGGTCGGGATGGCCTCGGTCTGCGACGTGGCGATCGGGGTCGATGGCCTGAAGATGGGGCTGACCGAGACGCGGCTGGGGCTGATCCCGGCCACCATCGGGCCCTATGTCCTGGCGCGGATGGGCGAGGGCCGGGCGCGGCGGGTGTTCATGTCGGCGCGGCTCTTTGGCGCTGACGAAGCGGTGGATCTCGGGTTGTTGGCGCGGGCCGTGCCCGAGGCCGATCTCGATGCGGCGGTCGAGCGCGAGGTCGTGCCCTATCTTTCCTGCGCACCGGGGGCGGTGGCCGCGGCAAAGCAGCTGGCTCGGGATCTCGGGCCGCGGATCGATGCGCAGGTGATCGCCCATAGTGTCGCGGCACTGGCCGCACGCTGGGACGATCCGGAGGCCGAGGAGGGCATCGCCGCCTTCTTTGACAAACGGTCTCCGGCCTGGCAGGCAGACTGAGCGAAAGGCTCGGCTCCGTCGCTCCCGCAATCGGGTTCGAGCTTTGCCCAACCGCGCGTCTCCACACCGCTCCGGCCCTGTTCCGCGCTGCAGGACTGGCAGGGCGCGCGATCCCGGGTTCGATCGCGATTTCTGCCCCCCGAACCGGCGCAGCCTTGGTTGACCCTGCCGGGCGGCAAGGCTAAACCCGGTGCCAAGCGTCTGCCGGGGCCCGAGAGGCCCCTTGCCACCCGAAAAGGAGCCTCCCTTGGACGATATGTTGCGGGAATATCTGCCTATCCTCGTTTTTCTGGCTGTTGCAATCGGATTGGGGCTCGTCCTGATCCTCGCCGCGGTGGTTCTCGCCGTGCGCAATCCCGATCCCGAAAAGGTCTCGGCCTATGAATGCGGGTTCAACGCCTTTGACGATGCGCGGATGAAGTTCGACGTGCGGTTCTATCTGGTCGCGATCCTGTTCATCATCTTCGATCTCGAGATCGCCTTCCTGTTCCCCTGGGCCGTTGCCTTCAAGGATGTGAGCATGGTCGGCTTCTGGTCGATGATGGTGTTTCTGGCCGTGCTGACCGCCGGCTTTGCATATGAGTGGAAGAAGGGAGCGCTGGAATGGCAGTAGCCACCGGAGCGATCAGCGCGGGAGCCGACCGCGACGTCGCCACCCAGAACCTGAATGCGGAACTTCAGGACAAGGGTTTCCTGCTGACCTCGACCGAGGACATCATCAACTGGGCGCGCACTGGCTCGCTGCACTGGATGACCTTCGGCCTGGCCTGTTGCGCGGTCGAGATGATGCATACCTCGATGCCGCGCTATGACCTCGAGCGCTTCGGCACCGCGCCGCGCGCCAGCCCGCGCCAGTCCGACCTGATGATCGTGGCGGGCACGCTGACCAACAAGATGGCTCCGGCGCTGCGCAAGGTCTATGACCAGATGCCCGAGCCGCGCTACGTGATCTCCATGGGCTCCTGTGCGAATGGTGGTGGCTATTATCACTATAGCTATTCCGTGGTGCGCGGCTGTGACCGGATAGTCCCGGTCGATATTTACGTGCCGGGCTGCCCGCCCACGGCCGAGGCGCTGCTCTACGGCATCCTGCAGCTGCAACGCAAAATCCGCCGTACGGGGACGATTGTAAGATGAGCGCACAATTGCAAGAACTCGGCGCCTATATCGAGGCGAAACGCCCGGATTGCGTGCTGGGCTGGGACGTCACCAACGGCGAGCTCAATGTCGATGTGGCTCTGGCCAATATCACCGGACTGGTGGATTTCCTGCGCGGCGACGCGACCTGCCGTTTCTCGACGCTGGTCGACATCACTGCGGTCGATTATCCAGGCCGGGCCAAGCGTTTCGACGTGGTCTATCACTTCCTCAGTATGTACCAGAACCAGCGCATCCGTCTGCGGGTCGCCACCCGCGAGAAGGACATGGTGCCCTCGATCGTGTCGGTGCATCCTTCGGCCAACTGGTTCGAGCGTGAAGTCTTCGACATGTTCGGCATCCTGTTCTCGGGCCATCCCGACCTGCGCCGCATCCTCACCGATTACGGTTTCCGCGGCTATCCGCTGCGCAAGGATTTCCCGACCACCGGCTATACCGAAGTGCGATATGACGAGGTCGAGAAGCGGGTGGTCTATGAGCCCGTGAACCTGGTTCAGGAATACCGGCAATTCGATTTCATGTCCCCCTGGGAGGGGGCCGAATACATCCTGCCGGGCGACGACAAGACGGCGCCGGATGGTCATGCCAGCAAGGAATCCAAGTGATGGGCTTTCTCGGCTGGCTGATCGTCGCGGTCCTGACCGTGATCCCGATGCTGAAACTGCTGCCGCATTTCGGCATCAACAAGAACTGGACCTTCGCGGGGATCATCCCGCTGGGCGGGCTGGCGCTGATCTGGTGGATGGCGAGCAAGCTGCAAGAGCTGGAGCGTAGATGATGGACGGTACCAAAGGTTTCGAAGACGCCCTGACCGGCGAACAGAAGATCCGCAATTTCAACATCAATTTCGGCCCGCAACATCCCGCGGCACATGGCGTTTTGCGTCTCGTTCTTGAGCTGGACGGGGAGATCGTCGAGCGTTGCGACCCGCATATCGGCCTGCTGCACCGTGGTACCGAGAAGCTGATGGAAAGCCGCACCTACCTGCAGAACCTGCCCTATTTCGACCGCCTCGATTATGTCGCGCCGATGAACCAGGAACATGCCTGGTGCCTGGCGATCGAGCGGCTCACCGGCGTCGAGGTGCCGCGCCGCGCCTCGTTGATCCGGGTGCTCTATTCCGAAATCGGCCGTATCCTCAGCCACCTGCTCAACGTCACGACCCAGGCGATGGACGTCGGCGCGCTGACCCCGCCGCTCTGGGGCTTCGAGGAACGCGAGAAGCTGATGGTGTTCTACGAGCGTGCCTGCGGCGCGCGCCTGCACGCTGCCTATTTCCGTCCCGGCGGCGTGCATCAGGATCTGCCCGAGGCCTTGATCGACGATATCGCCACTTGGTGCGAAAGCTTTCCGGCGGTGCTCGATGACATCGACGAATTGCTCACCGAGAACCGGATCTTCAAACAGCGCAATGCCGATATCGGCATCATCACCGAACAGGATATCCAGGATTGGGGCTTTTCCGGCGTGATGGTCCGCGGTTCCGGCCTGGCCTGGGACCTCCGCCGCGCGCAGCCCTATGAATGCTATGACGAATTCGACTTCCAGATCCCGGTCGGCAAGAACGGCGACTGCTATGACCGCTATCTCGTCCGCATGGAAGAGATGCGCCAGTCGGTGAAGATCATGCAGCAATGTATCGAGAAGTTGCGCGCACCGGAAGGGCGCGGCGATGTGCTGGCCCGCGGCAAGATCACCCCGCCGAGCCGCACCGCGATGAAGACCGACATGGAAAGCCTGATCCACCATTTCAAGCTCTACACCGAAGGGTTTCACGTGCCCGAGGGCGAGGTCTATGCCGCCGTCGAGGCACCGAAGGGCGAGTTCGGCGTCTATCTGGTCGCCGACGGCAGCAACCGGCCCTACCGCGCCAAGCTGCGCGCGCCGGGCTTTTTGCATCTGCAGGCGATGGATTACGTCTCCAAGGGTCATCAGCTCGCCGATGTCGCCGCGATCATCGGTACCATGGATGTGGTGTTCGGGGAGATCGACCGGTGAGCGCCAGCGCCAGCTTCTTTATGCCCGAAATACTCCCGCCGGAGGCGCCCGCCGTCTCCGCCTGCACGAAAGCCTGATCCGATGCTCCGCCGTCTCCACCCTGACCAACCCGACAGTTTCGCCTTCACCCCGGCCAACCAGGCCTGGGCCGAGGCGCAGATCACCAAATACCCCGAAGGGCGCCAGGCCAGCGCCATCATTCCGCTGTTCTGGCGCGCGCAGGAGCAGGAGGGCTGGCTGACCCGCCCGGCGATAGAACATATCAGCGAAATGCTCGGCCTGGCCTATATCCGCGGCCTGGAAGTGGCGACGTTCTACTTCATGTTCCAGCTGCAACCGGTTGGCAGCGTTGCGAATATCCAGATCTGCGGCACCACGTCCTGCATGATCTGCGGTGCCGAGGACCTGATCTCGGTCTGCCGCGAGAAGATCGCCGCCAATCCGCATGAGCTGAGCGCCGATGGCAGGTTCAGCTGGGAAGAGGTCGAATGTCTCGGCGCCTGTTCCAACGCGCCGATGGCGCAGATCGGCAAGGATTACTACGAGGACCTGACCGCCGCACGGCTCGGCGAGATCATCGACGAGCTCGCCGCCGGGCAGGTGCCGGTGCCGGGACCGCAGAACGGTCGCTATGGATCCGAACCGCTGAGCGGGCTGAGCAGCCTCACCGAATATGACAGCGGCAAGACCCAGTACAATGCTTCGGCGCAGTTGGCGGTCGATATCGGCGATACGGTCAAGCGCATCGACGGCACCGAAGTGCCGCTGCTGACGCCCTGGCGTGACCGTGCGGAACACCGGGACGGCGATCAGCGGGACGCCGCCCCGGAGTCGCCGCGCGATGACATGATGCCGCCGCGCGGACCGGATGGGGCGCAGGGCGGGCGCAGTCGCACCGAGGAACGTGCGCCGCGCGAGGTCGGCGACAGTTCGGACAAATATTCCGAAGCTCCGGGAGAAGCGCCCGAGGTCGAGGCCAAGGGCCATCCCGAAGAGGGCGCGGTGGCGCCCGCGAACAAGACCGGCGCCGAAGCGGAATCTGGCGTGGCCACGGGCGGGGCCGGGCGCCAGCCGCAAGGGCTCACCGCCCCGCGCGCCGGGCAGGGCGATGATCTCACCCGGATCAAGGGCGTCGGTCCGAAGATCAAGGCGCTGCTTCACAGCATGGGCTATTACCATTATGATCAGATCGCCGGTTGGCAGGCCGATGAAGTTGCCTGGGTCGATCGGAATCTCGAAGGCTTCAAGGGCCGGGTCAGCCGCGATGAATGGGTGGCCCAGGCGCAGGAACTGGCCGACAGTGAGGAAACCGCAACTTCCGGACGTGCCGAAAAGGATGACGACAACAGATAGAAGATAGGGCGGCGCGCAGGATCCAACCAATAAGGAATGGATACGATGAACAGCGAACTGGACAGACAGGCCTGCACCGTCAGGTGCTGGTGGATGGGCGCGGCGATCGCGCTGGTTCTGGCGATTCTGCTGTGGATCCTCGTCGGCGTCGCACTGCTTACCTCCCTGATCATCGGGATCCTCCTCGGCGCGGCCGCCGGAGCTGCGCTCATCGCGACGAAATGCCGGGACAGCGCGCTGCCCGACAGGGAGCCGACGCCGCATCGCTCCGAACCGGACCGCGCGCCGGAAGCCTCGGGTGCTGCGCTTGCCTCGACCAGCATGGCGGCCGGAGCAGGGGCCGCGGTCGCGGACCCGGATCCCCAGCCGCCCGCGGAGCCCAATGCCGCCGGCACTACCTCCGCGGTGGAATTCGTCAGCGAGGCTCCCGATCCGCAGCCGGTCCCCGAGCCGCAGGCCGAGCCTGGGCCCGTGGTAGAGGACCATCACGCGACACCGGCAGGGGTCGAGACCGTCGCGGCGCCACCCCCGGACACCGCCCCGGCCGACGGCGCGCCCGAGGTTTTCGACGCGCCGCGTGACGGAGGGGCTGACGATCTCAAGCGGATCAACGGTGTCGGGCCGAAGATGGAAGAGACGCTCAACGAGCTCGGGATCTACCATTTCGATCAGATCGCCGGTTGGAGCGAGAGCGAGATTGACTGGGTCGATGCGCGGCTGCGCTTCAAGGGCCGTATCCGCCGTGACGACTGGATCGGCCAGGCGCGCAGCCTCGGCGCGAACGCGGCCAGCCAGGGAACGGGCCGGGTCGAGTGATGCAGGAGGCCGACGACAGGGCGCTGGCCCGGAAGGGCCGGATGGTCGCGCTGGTGATCGCGGGCACCATGCTGCTGTGGATCGCGGCGCAATGGGCCGGACCCGCGCTTGGCCTGGCCGGGCGTTATGCGCTGCTGTTCGACTTCGCCGCCCTGGCGGCGCTGTTCTGGGCGATGGTGGTGATTTTTCAGATGTGGCAGGCCCGGCGGGTCGGCCAGGGTAATTCCGCCCCCAAGGGGCGCGATAGCAGTTCCGCCCCTTCGGGGCGCGATAAACGAGGGTAGCTTCATGCTTCAGGATAAAGACCGCATTTTCACCAATCTTTACGGGATGCATGACCGCACTCTGAAGGGCGCGCAGCAGCGGGGTCACTGGGACGGTACCGCCGGGATCATCGAGAAGGGACGCGACTGGATCGTCGAGCAGATGAAGGCCAGCGGTCTGCGTGGTCGCGGCGGCGCGGGGTTCCCGACCGGGCTGAAATGGTCCTTCATGCCCAAGGAAAGCGATGGCCGTCCGTCCTATTTGGTGGTCAATGCCGATGAATCCGAGCCCGGCACCTGCAAGGACCGCGAGATCATGCGCCATGATCCGCACACGCTGATCGAAGGCTGCCTGATCGCCAGCTTCGCGATGAATGCCCATACCTGCTACATCTACCTGCGCGGCGAATATATCCGCGAGCGCGAGGCGCTGCAGCGCGCCATCGACGAGGCCTATGACGCGGGTCTGGTGGGCAAGAACGCCTGCGGCTCGGGCTGGGATTTCGACATTTTCCTGGCCCATGGCGCCGGGGCCTATATCTGCGGCGAAGAAACCGCGCTGCTGGAAAGCCTCGAGGGCAAGAAAGGCATGCCGCGGATGAAACCGCCGTTCCCGGCGGGGGCTGGTCTCTACGGCTGCCCGACCACGGTGAACAACGTCGAATCGATCGCCGTTGTGCCGACGATCCTGCGCCGCGGGCCGGAATGGTTTGCCGGCTTCGGCCGCCCCAACAACGCCGGTACCAAGCTGTTCGCGATCTCAGGGCATGTGAACAATCCCTGCGTCGTCGAAGAGGCGATGAGCATCTCCTTCGAGGAACTGATCGAGAAACATTGCGGCGGCATCCGCGGCGGCTGGGACAATCTCAAGGCAGTGATCCCCGGCGGCTCTTCCGTGCCGCTGATCCCGGGCCATGCGATGCGCGATGCGATCATGGATTTCGACTATCTGCGCGAGCAGCGCTCCGGCCTCGGCACGGCGGCGGTGATCGTGATGGATAATTCGACGGATGTGATCAAGGCAATCTGGCGGCTTGCGGCCTTTTACAAGCACGAGAGCTGCGGCCAGTGCACGCCGTGTCGCGAGGGGACCGGCTGGATGATGCGGGTAATGGACCGGCTGGTGCGCGGCGATGCGGAACCCGAGGAGATCGACATGCTGCTCGACGTGACCAAACAGGTCGAGGGCCACACGATCTGCGCGCTCGGGGATGCCGCAGCCTGGCCGATCCAGGGTCTGATCCGGCATTTCCGCGACGAGATCGAAGACCGGATCAAGCACAAGCGCACCGGGCGCGTCAGCGCGGTGGCCGCGCAATAGGCGCAAGGGAAGGGGGCGTCGGCCGCGGCTTTGGCCCACATGCCCTTGACCCGAGGCGCGCCAGGGACGATAGCCCTGTCGAACATGGTTGATCCTATCTGAAACCGACGAGGCGAGCCTGTCGCAGCCGCGGCGCGCTCGATGTGGAGTGACGCGATGAGACGAGTATTCCTTCCGCTGATACCCCTGGCGCTGCTGGCCGCCTGTGGCGGTGTCGGCGACGACCTGGCCTTCGACGGAAAGTATTTCCGCAGCGATCTGAAGCTGGTCTCGGGGCGACGGGATCATTTCGTCGTGACGGTGCGCGATGCCACCCAATCGCTCGAAGGCGCGCGCGCCGCCGGACGTCACGAGGCGATCGCCCATTGCGTCGGAACCTATGGCTCCTCCGACATCAAATGGATCGTCGGTCCCGACACGCCGGGTCAGGCCTTGCAGCTCAGCGATGGCGCATTGAGGTTCGAGGGGATCTGTCCGCAGTGAGTTTCGTGGCGACATATCGCCGCCGACCGGCACTCTCTCGGGATGTCATTGCATATCATCGGGGGCGATCCACATGTCCGGCAGGGGCCATTGGCGCCGCTGACATGAGGAGAGCGACATGAAGAAGATCATCCTGACCGCATTGCTGGGCGCCGGATTGCTGGCCAGCCCGCTGGCCGCGAAACCGCCGCTGCGCGAGGTCGCCGCAATCGACGATGCGTTGCTGGATCTCGGCATCGCCGACCGGATTCGCAAGAACTGCCCGAGCATCTCGGCGCGAATGCTGAAAGCCTACGGCTATGTCTATGGTTTGAAGGACAAGGCGCGCGAACTGGGGTACAGCGATGCCGAGATTGACGCCTATGTCGATTCGGATGCCGAAAAGGCCCGGATGAAAGCGCGGGGAGCCGCATTTTTCAAGGCAAGAGGGGTCGATACTTCGAACCCGGATAGCTATTGTGCGCTCGGACGCGAAGAGATTCAAAAATCGAGCCGGATCGGTTCGTTACTGAAGGCAAAGTGAGCTTATGAGCGACATCCGCAAAATCATCATCGACGGCAAGGAAATCGAGGTCGACGGCGCCATGACGCTGATCCAGGCCTGTGAGCAGGTGGGCGTCGAAGTGCCGCGTTTCTGTTATCATGAGCGTCTGTCGATCGCCGGCAATTGCCGGATGTGTCTTGTGGAAGTCGTCGGCGGGCCGCCCAAGCCCGCCGCCTCCTGCGCCATGCAGGTGCGCGACCTGCGCCCCGGCCCGGAAGGCCAGCCGCCGGTCGTGAAGACCAATTCGCCGATGGTCAAGAAGGCCCGCGAAGGGGTGATGGAATTCCTGCTCATCAACCATCCGCTCGACTGCCCGATCTGCGATCAGGGCGGCGAATGCGACCTGCAGGATCAGGCCATGGCCTATGGCGTCGATTTCTCGCGCTACCGCGAGCCCAAGCGGGCCACCGAGGATCTCGATCTCGGGCCGCTGATCGAGACTCACATGACTCGCTGCATTTCCTGCACCCGCTGCGTGCGCTTCACCACCGAAGTGGCGGGCCAGCATGTGATGGGTCAGACCGGTCGCGGCGAGGATGCCGAGATCACCACCTATCTCGGCGCGCTGATCGACAGCAACCTGTCGGGCAACATCATCGACCTTTGTCCGGTCGGGGCGCTGGTCTCCAAGCCCTATTCCTTCACCGCCCGCCCCTGGGAGCTGACCAAGACCGAGAGCATCGACGTGATGGACGCGCTCGGATCCAGCATCCGGGTCGATACCAAGGGGCGCGAAGTGATGCGCTTCCTGCCGCTCAACCATGATGGCGTGAACGAGGAATGGATCTCCGACAAGACCCGTTTCGTCTGGGACGGTCTGCGCCGTCAGCGGCTGGATACACCCTATATCCGCGAGAACGGCAAGTTGCGCAAAGCCGACTGGCCCGAAGCGCTGGCCGCCGCCGCTACCGCTATGAAGGGCAAGAAGCTTGCCGGTCTGATCGGCGATCTGGCCCCGGTCGAGGCCGCCTATGCGCTCAAGCAGATGATCGAAGGGCAGGGCGGTGTCGTCGAATGCCGCACCGACGGGGCCAAACTGCCCGCGGGCAACCGGTCGGGCTATGTCGGCACGGCGCGGATCGAGGATATCGACAACGCGCAGGCGATCATGCTGATCGGCACCAATCCGGCTCTCGAGGCACCGGTGCTCAATGCCCGGGTCCGCAAAGCCTGGGCCCGCGGCGCCAATATCGGGGTGATCGGCGAAGCGGCCGATCTGACCTACGAATATCACCATGCGGGCAGCGATCGTGCTGCGCTTGCCGAGCTGCTGGAAGAGGATCATTCCAACGCGCTGGAGAAGGACACCATCGTGATCGTCGGCCAGGGCGCCCTGCGCGAAGCCGACGGTGCCGCGGTGCTCGGGCAGGCGATGGCCTTTGCCGAGAAGACCGGCTCGAAATTCATGGTGCTGCATACCGCTGCCAGCCGTGTCGGGGCGCTCGATATCCATGCGGTTACCGAGAACGGCATGGACGATGTGGCCGGGGCGGAGGTGATCTACAATCTCGGCGCCGACGAGATCGAGATCGGCGAAGGCCCCTTCGTGATCTATCAGGGCAGCCATGGGGATCGCGGTGCGCATCGCGCCGACATCATCCTGCCGGGTGCGGCCTATACCGAGGAACCGGGGCTTTTCGTCAATACCGAAGGCCGCCCGCAGCTGGCGCAGCGCGCCGGTTTCGCGCCTGGCCAGGCAAAGGAAAACTGGGCGATCCTGCGGGCGCTTTCCGCAGAGCTCGGCGCCACATTGCCGTTCGATTCCATTGCCGCCCTGCGTCGTGCGCTGGTCGCGGATGTGCCGCATCTGGCGCAGATCGACGAGGTTCGCCAGAACACCTGGGCGCCGGTCGCCACTGGCGCTCTGGGGCAGGCCGAGTTCCGCCCGGCGATCACGGATTTCTATCTTTCCAACCCGATCGCCCGCGCCAGCCAGCTGATGGCCGAGCTCTCCGCCGGGGTGGCGGCGCGCCGTGCCGAGCCTCTGGCAGCGGAGTGAAACTCTTGAGCGTGGCCTGTCCTGTTTTGCTGGCTGCCTGCGCGGCTCCGGTGCCGACGGCGGAGGATTTCATCCCCGAGTACAAGGGCGTGGAAACCAAGCTCCTGGACGGGGATCTGGTGCAGTTCAACGTGGCGATGACCAAGGCGCAGAGCGCCGAGGATGTCTCCGATTACGCGGAATGTGCCGCGGCGCAATATACCCTGATCCGGGGCTACGGATTTGCGCGACATCTGCGCACAAATGTGGCTCAGGAGGGTGGCATATGGCGGGCAGATGCTGTTTACACGATCTCGCCGAGCCTGCCACGGGGCTTGAAGACAATCGATGCCGAAGTGACCACGCAGAGCTGCGTGGAAAAGGGCATTCCGACGGTGTGAGGACGTATGGCTGATTTCTTTTACAACACTGGTCTTGGCATCGGATTGCTGACGGTCGGGCAGATCATGCTGATCGTGCTGCCACTGCTGCTGGCGCTGGCCTTCCTAATGTATGCCGACCGCAAGATCTGGGCCGCGGTGCAGATGCGGCGCGGACCCAACGTGGTGGGCGTTTTCGGCCTGTTGCAGAGCTTTGCCGACCTGATGAAATACGTCGTCAAGGAAGTGGTGATCCCTGCCGGTGCCGACCGGGCGGTGTTCCTGCTGGCGCCGATGATTTCCCTCGTGATGGCGTTGGTCGCCTGGGCGGTGATCCCGTTCAACGAGGGCTGGATCCTGTCGGACATCAACGTGGCCATTCTCTATGTCTTCGCGATCTCCTCGCTCGAGGTCTATGGCGTGATCATGGGCGGCTGGGCGTCGAACTCGAAATACCCATTCCTCGGCTCGCTGCGCTCCGCGGCGCAGATGATCTCCTACGAAGTCTCGATCGGCCTGATCATCATCGGCGTGATCCTCTCGACGGGCTCGATGAACTTCACCTCGATCGTGCGCGCCCAGGATGGCGACTGGGGCCTGCTGCACTGGTATTTCCTGCCGCATTTCCCGATGCTGATCCTGTTCTTCATCTCCGCGCTGGCCGAGACCAACCGTCCGCCCTTCGACCTTCCGGAAGCGGAATCCGAACTGGTGGCGGGCTATCAGGTCGAATATTCCTCGACGCCCTTCCTGCTCTTCATGATCGGCGAGCTGGTGGCGATCGTGTTGATGTGCGCGCTGGTGTCGCTGTTGTTCTTCGGTGGCTGGCTGTCGCCGGTGCCGTTCCTGCCCGATGGCTTCCTGTGGATGTTCCTGAAGATGCTCTTCGTCTTCTTCATGTTCTCCATGGTCAAGGCGATCACGCCGCGCTTCCGCTATGACCAGCTGATGCGACTGGGGTGGAAAGTTTTCCTGCCGTTCTCGCTGTTCTGGGTGGTCTTCGTCAGCTTCGCGGCAAAATTCGACTGGTTCTGGGGCATCTACGCCCGTTGGACCGTAGGAGGCTGATATGGCACAGATGGATTACACCCGCGCCGCAAAATATTTCCTGCTGTATGATTTCATCATCGGCATGAAGGTCGGTCTGAAATATTTCTTCCGTCCGAAATCGACGATCAACTATCCGCACGAGAAGGGACCGCTGAGCCCGCGTTTCCGTGGCGAGCACGCGCTGCGGCGCTATCCCAACGGCGAAGAGCGCTGCATTGCCTGCAAGCTCTGCGAGGCGGTCTGCCCGGCGCAGGCGATCACCATCGATGCCGAGCCGCGCATTGACGGCAGCCGCCGCACCACGCGCTATGATATCGACATGACCAAATGCATCTATTGCGGTTTCTGCCAGGAAGCCTGCCCGGTGGATGCGATCGTCGAAGGGCCGAACTTCGAATTCAGCACCGAGACCCGCGAAGAGCTGTTCTACGACAAGGCCAAGCTGCTGGCGAACGGCGACCGCTGGGAAGCGGAGATCGCGCGGAACCTCGAGATGGATGCACCCTACCGATGAGCGATCCCAAGAAAACCTTCGAGGGCGCCAACCCTTTCGCTTCGATGATGGAGCAGGCGCAGGAAATGGCGAAGAATTTTCCTGCGATGGAGGCATTCTCGCCCAAGGGGTTCGAGAAGATGATGGGCACGATGCCCAAGGACATGATGGAGATGATGTTCGGCAACACGCTCAACGAGGGCGGGCTCGATGCCCGTACCCGGCTGTTGCTGACGCTTGCCGGACTGACCATGCAGGGCGCGCAGAACGACGTGGCGCTGCGCCAGACCGTGCGCCACGCGCTGGAGGCCGGGGCCACCAAGCAGCATATCGTCGAGACCATCGGGCAGATGTCGGTGTTCGCCGGGATCCCCGCCATGACCCGCGCGCTGGAGCTGGCGCAGGCGGTGCTGGATGACAAGGAAGGTGACCAATGATTGTCTTTTCATTCTACCTCTTCGCGATCTGCGTGATCGCGGGCGGCCTGTTCACGGTCATCAGCCGTAATCCGGTGCATTCGGTGATCTGGCTGATCCTGGCTTTCCTGAGCTCCGCCGGGCTCTTCGTGCTGCTCGGCGCCGAATTCGTCGCCATGCTGCTGATCATCGTCTATGTCGGTGCCGTCGCGGTGCTGTTCCTCTTCGTGGTAATGATGCTCGACGTCGATTTCGCCGAGCTCAAGGCCGAGATGGCCCGTTACATGCCGCTGGCGCTGCTCATCGGGCTGGTGATCCTGATGCAATTCGTCATGGCCTTCGGTGCCTGGGAGAGCAACCTCGCCGCCGAGGGGCTGCGCGCGCAGGTGATCGAGCCGACCCGCTATAATACCGAAGCGCTGGGGCTGATCCTTTATGACGATTACTTCCTGCTCTTCCAGCTTGCCGGGCTGATCCTGCTGGTGGCGATGATCGGGGCAATCGTGCTGACCCTGCGCCACCGGACGGACGTGAAGCGGCAGGACCCTGTCATGCAGATGATGCGTGATCCGAAACTGGCGATGGAGCTGCGCGACGTGAAATCGGGGCAGGGGCTCTAGGACGGGCTTCGAGCAGGATCCCGGCCGGGGTTCCCGGCGGGGAACCGGCTCGGATGCGGCTGAAGTGATCAAGGCGGAAATGCCGCCCTATGGAAGGAAACGGACATGTCGAGAACAACCATCATCGTGCTGGTCGTCGTGCTGATCATCCTGTTCGGCGGCTACAGCTTCATCGGCTGAGCTTCGGACGATCCCGGTGGCATCGGGGCACGACAACGACTAATGAAGGCCCGGAAAGGGCAAGGAACCGAGGGACGACATGATCGGACTTGAACATTATCTGACGGTGGCGGCGACGCTTTTCGTCATCGGCATTTTCGGGCTATTCCTGAACCGCAAGAACGTGATCATCCTGCTGATGAGCATCGAGCTGATGCTGCTGGCGGTGAATATCAACTTCGTGGCTTTCTCCAGTTTCCTCGGCGATCTGGTCGGTCAGGTCTATACCCTGTTCGTGCTGACCGTGGCGGCCGCCGAGGCGGCGATCGGTCTGGCGATCCTGGTCTGTTTCTTCCGCAATCGCGGCACGATCGCGGTCGAAGATGTCAACGTGATGAAGGGCTGAGGCGATGCTCCAGACAATACTCCTGGCGCCGCTTGTCGGCGCGCTGATCTGCGGTTTCACCTGGAAGATCATCGGCGAAAAGCCCGCGATGTGGGTGGCCACCGGGCTGCTGTTCCTCTCCGCGCTGCTGAGCTGGGTCGTGTTCCTCGGCTTTGACGGGCATCTCGCCCAGGTGCAGATCCTGCGCTTCATCGAATCCGGCACGCTTTCCACCGATTGGGCGGTGCGGCTCGACCGGCTGACCGCGATCATGCTGATCGTGATCACAACGGTTTCGAGCCTCGTGCATCTCTATTCCTTCGGCTACATGGCCCATGACGACAATTTCCGCGACGGCGAGAGCTATCGCCCGCGTTTCTTCGCCTATCTGTCGTTCTTCACCTTCGCCATGCTGGCGCTGGTTACGGCGGACAACCTGGTACAGATGTTCTTCGGCTGGGAAGGCGTCGGTGTCGCCTCCTATCTGCTGATCGGTTTCTACTACCGCAAGCCAAGCGCCAATGCGGCCGCGATCAAGGCCTTCGTGGTCAACCGTGTCGGCGATTTCGCTTTCCTGCTCGGTATCTTCGGTCTCTATTTCCTGACGGATTCGATCCGCTTTGACGATATTTTCGCCGCGGTGCCGGAGCTGGCGGAAACCTCCGTGCGGTTCCTCTGGACCGACTGGAACGCCGCCAATCTGATCGCCTTCCTGCTGTTCATCGGCGCGATGGGCAAATCGGCGCAGCTGTTCCTGCACACCTGGCTGCCCGACGCGATGGAAGGTCCGACCCCGGTCTCGGCACTGATCCATGCCGCGACCATGGTGACCGCGGGCGTGTTCCTCGTCTGCCGCATGTCGCCGCTGATGGAATTCGCGCCCGAGGCGATGGCCTTCGTGACCTTCATCGGTGCCACGACCGCCTTCTTCGCCGCGACCGTGGGTCTGGTGCAGACCGACATCAAGCGTGTCATCGCCTATTCGACCTGTTCGCAGCTCGGCTACATGTTCGTGGCGGCGGGCGTGGGCATGTATTCGGCGGCGATGTTCCACCTGTTCACGCACGCTTTCTTCAAGGCGATGCTGTTCCTCGGGGCCGGGTCGGTGATCCATGCCATGCATCACGAGCAGGACATGACCATGTATGGTGGCCTGCGCAAGAAGATCCCCTATACGTTCTGGGCGATGATGATCGGCACGCTGGCCATTACCGGGGTCGGGATTCCGCTCACCCATATCGGTTTCGCCGGTTTCCTCAGCAAGGACGCGATCATCGAGAGCGCCTGGGGCGGCGGGTCTATGTACGGGTTCTGGCTGCTGGTGATCGCGGCGGCGATGACCTCCTTCTATTCCTGGCGGCTGATCTTCCTGACATTCTTCGGCACGCCGCGCGGTCCGCGCCATACCAATGCCCATGCGCATGAGAGCCCGCTGACCATGCTGATCCCACTCGGTGTGCTGGCGCTCGGCGCGGTGTTCTCCGGGATGCTCTGGTACGGCAGCTTCTTCGGCCATACCGAGGATATCGCCGAGTTCTACGGCATTCCGCTGGCCGGTGAGACCGCGGCGCATGCCGCGGAAGAAGGCGCCGCCCATGACGGCGACGTGGTGGCGAGTGACGGTGATCATGGCGTCGATGCGGTGATCGAGGGTCACCAGGATGCAGCCGGACATCACGCCAGCTTCGGCGGTGCGCCGGGCGAGGGCGCGCTTTACTTCGGCGCGGAGAACCATGTGCTCGACGCGGCTCACGAAGCGCCGGTCTGGGTCAAGGTGAGCCCCTTCGTGGCGATGCTGCTGGGCCTGTTGCTGGCGGTGCAGTTCTACATCGTCAATCCGAGCCTGCCGGGACGGTTGGCGGCTAACCAGCGGCCTCTCTACCTGTTCCTGAAAAACAAATGGTATTTTGACGAGATCTACGACGTGATATTTGTGACCCCCGCCAAGGCGATCGGCCGGTTCCTGTGGAAACGCGGCGACGGCAATGTGATCGACGGCACGCTCAACGGTGTCGCCATGGGCATCATTCCCTTCTTCACCCGTCTCGCGGGCCGGGCACAATCGGGCTATATCTTCACCTACGCCTTCGCGATGGTGATCGGGATCGCCGTGCTCGTCACCTGGATGACCTTCAGCGGAGGGGCAAACTGATGGACCACCACCTGCTTTCCATCGTCACCTTTATGCCCGCCTTCGCGGCGCTGATCCTCGCCGTTTTCCTGCGCGGCGACGATGCGGCCGCCGGGCGCAATGCCAAGTGGCTGGCGATGATCACCACCACGGTGACCTTCCTGATCTCGCTGTTCATCCTGTTCGATTTCGACCCGAACAACACCGGCTTCCAGTTCGTCGACGAGGCCGACTGGCTGCTCGGGCTGCAATACCGGCTCGGCGTGGACGGGATTTCGATCCTCTTCGTCATGCTGACCACGTTCATGATGCCGCTGGTGATCGCGGCGTCCTGGGACGTGACCCACCGCGTCAAGGAATACATGATCGCCTTCCTGCTGCTGGAAACGCTGATGCTCGGCGTGTTCATGGCGCTCGACCTGGTGCTGTTCTACCTGTTCTTCGAGGCCGGACTGATCCCGATGTTCCTGATCATCGGGATCTGGGGCGGGGCGAACCGGATCTATGCGAGCTTCAAGTTCTTCCTCTACACCTTCCTCGGCTCGGTGCTGATGCTGGTGGCGATGGTGGCGATGTTTGCCGAGGCTGGGACCACCTGTATCGGCGGCTGTGAAGTCAGCCTGCTGACCCACAATTTCGGCTCCGAAAGCTTCGAGCTGCTTGGCATCCAGATCGTCGGCGGCATGCAGACGCTGCTTTTCATCGCCTTTTTCGCAAGCTTCGCGGTCAAGATGCCGATGTGGCCGGTCCATACCTGGCTGCCCGACGCACACGTTCAGGCGCCCACCGCGGGATCGGTGGTGCTGGCGGCAATCCTGCTCAAGATGGGCGGCTACGGCTTCCTGCGCTTCTCGCTGCCGATGTTCCCGGTTGGATCCGAGGTGATGACTCCGCTGGTGCTGTGGCTCTCGGCCATTGCCATCGTCTATACCTCGCTGGTCGCACTCGTGCAGGAAGACATGAAGAAGCTGATCGCCTATTCCTCGGTCGCGCATATGGGTTTCGTGACGATGGGGATCTTCGCGGCCAACCAGCAGGGCGTGGACGGGGCGATCTTCCAGATGATCAGCCATGGCTTCATCTCGGGTGCGCTGTTCCTCTGCGTCGGGGTGATCTATGACCGGATGCACACCCGCGACATCGATGCCTATGGCGGTCTGGTGAACCGGATGCCCGCCTATGCGATGATCTTCATGCTGTTCACCATGGCCAATGTCGGCCTGCCCGGCACCTCCGGCTTCGTCGGGGAATTCCTGACGCTGATGGGCACGTTCCAGGTCAATACCTGGGTGGCGCTGGTGGCGACCTCCGGGGTGATCTTCTCGGCGGCCTATGCGCTCTGGCTCTATCGCCGCGTGGTCATGGGCGACCTGATCAAGGAAAGCCTGCGCGCCATCACCGACATGAACCGCCGCGAGCGCTGGATCTTCGCGCCGCTGGTGGCGATGACCCTGCTGCTCGGCGTCTATCCGGCGCTGGTGCTCGACATGATCGGCCCGTCGGTGGCGGCGCTCGTGGAAAATTACGATATCGCGCTCGAGGCGGCCAGCACGGCCCTGCAGACCGCCGAAGCGTCACACTAGGAAGGATAGCGCGATGATCTCCGCTGATCTCAACATCATCCTGCCCGAAATCCTGCTGGCGGTCTTTGCCATGCTGGCTCTGCTGGGCGCGGTCTATACCAGCAAGGACGAGACCGGCGGACTGCTGGTCTGGCTCACCGCCGCGATCATGGTGGTGCTCGCCGCCTGGATCGGACTGACGGGGGAGGGCACACGCGTCGCCTTCAACGGCATGTTCATCGAGGATGGTTTTGCCCGGTTCGCCAAGGTGACGATCCTCCTTTCGGCAGCCTCGGTGCTGGTCATGTCCGAAGGTTACATGAAAAGCCGCGGGCTGTTGCGTTTCGAATATCCGGTGCTGGTGGCCCTGTCGGCCGTCGGCATGATGATGATGGTCAGCGCCGGTGACTTGATGGCGCTCTACATGGGGCTCGAACTGCAGTCGCTGGCGCTCTATGTCGTCGCCTCGCTGCGCCGCGACTCAGCGAAATCGACCGAGGCCGGGATGAAGTACTTCGTGCTCGGCGCTCTGTCCTCCGGCCTGCTGCTCTATGGTGCGTCGCTGGTCTATGGCTATGCAGGCACCACGCTGTTCAGTGG
This sequence comes from Sulfitobacter aestuarii, assembly GCF_042685005.1. Lineage (NCBI taxonomy): Bacteria > Pseudomonadati > Pseudomonadota > Alphaproteobacteria > Rhodobacterales > Roseobacteraceae > Sulfitobacter > Sulfitobacter aestuarii. The sequence goes on from NZ_JBHUMP010000002.1 coordinate 229,954, forward strand.
CATCATCACCACCGCGCAGAGCGGTCAGACCTCGCTCGGCCTGCTGTTCGGGCTGGTGTTCCTGATCTCCGGCCTCGCCTTCAAGGTTTCCGCCGTGCCCTTTCACATGTGGACCCCGGACGTCTATGAGGGTTCGCCGACCCCGGTCACCGCCTTCTTCGCCACCGCGCCCAAGATGGCCGCGATGGCGCTCTTTGCGCGGCTGCTGCATGACGCTTTCGGCGCCGCGGTCAGCGAATGGAGCCAGATCGTCGCGTTGCTCTCGCTGCTGTCGATGTTCCTCGGCTCGGTCGCCGCCATCGGACAGAACAACATCAAGCGGCTGATGGCCTATTCCTCGATCGCCCATATGGGCTATGCGATGATGGGGCTGGCGGCAGGCACAGCGCTCGGTGTGCAGGCGATGCTGGTCTATATGGCGATTTACGTGACCATGAACATCGGCACCTTCGCGTTCATCCTGATGATGCAGAAGGATGGCGCGCCGGTGACGGACATCACTTCGCTGAACATGTACTCCAAGCGCAATCCCGGCCGCGCGCTGGCGATGCTCGTGCTGCTCTTTTCGCTGGCGGGCGTGCCGCCGATGCTGGGCTTCTTCGGCAAGCTCTACGTGCTGCGCGCCGCCTATGACGGCGGGCTGGTCTGGCTGGCTGTTGCCGGGGTGATCGCCTCGGTGATCGGCGCCTATTACTACCTGCGCATTGTCTTCCTGATGTATTTCGGCGAGGAAAGCTCCGAACAGCTCGACAATCAGCGCGGCGGCCTGCTCGGCGGTTTCCTGACCGCTGCGGCACTGGTCATGGTGCTCGGCATCGTCAACATGTTCGGTGTCGAAGGGGCGGCGGCCTCGGCGGCGGCGATGCTGGTGAACTGAGACATTGCGCAGCGTTCGGCCTGATGAACAACGCGGCATGACACCCGTGAACGGCGTCCCGCGGCCATGAGCCTCTGGCCGGATGGATATGATCGGCGGGTCTTTGACACGCTCGATTCCACCCTGTCCGAGGCCGCGCGCATGGCTCCGACCCTGGCCGGTCCGACCTGGATCCTGGCGCTTGAGCAAAGCGCCGCGCGCGGCCGCCGCGGCCGCGCCTGGGCCACGCCGCGCGGCAATTTCGCCGCCACCCTGATCATGCAACGCAGAGAGCCGCCCGCGGAAGCGGCGCTGCGCTCTTTCGTGACCTCTCTGGCCCTCTGGCGCAGTTTCGTGGCGCTCAGCGGGCGCGAGGAGGCTTTCGCGCTGAAATGGCCCAATGACGTGCTGCTGCGCGGGGGCAAGGTCGCCGGGATCCTGCTGGAAAGCGTCGGCGATCATCTGGCCATCGGCATCGGCGTCAACCTCGCCACCGCCCCGGACCCGGCGACGCTGGAACCCGGCGCTGTTCCGCCGGTCACGCTGAAACAGGTGCTGGGGATCAATGTCACGCCGCAGGATTTTCTGGACCTGCTGGCCGGTCACTACGCGACCCTCGAAAGCCAGTTCCAGACCCAGGGTTTCGCCGCGATCCGCCGTGACTGGCTCTCCCATGCGGCGCGCCTCGGCGAGGTGATCACCGCGCGCAGCATGCGCAGCGAGACAACCGGCGTGTTCGAGACCGTCGATGAACGTGGTAATCTGATCCTACGCGGCGCCGGGGGCCCGGTCGCCATCACGGCAGCGGATGTGTTTTTCTGAGCAAGCAAGGAGGCCGGAGATGCTTCTGGCAGTCGACTGCGGCAATACCAATACCGTGTTCTCGATCTGGGACGGAGAGAGCTTCATCGCCACCTGGCGCACCGCGACCGAATGGCAGCGCACGGCGGATCAATATTATGTCTGGCTGAGCACCCTGATGCGGCTGCAGGAGATCGAGGCAGATATCACCGACATGATCATCAGCTCGACCGTGCCGCGCGTGGTCTTCAACCTGCGGGTGCTGGCCGATCGCTATTTCCACACGCGCCCCCTCGTGGTCGGCAAGCCGGAATGCCGTCTCCCCGTCGATGTGCGGGTCGATGCCGGCACCGCCGTCGGCCCGGACCGGCTGGTGAATACCGTGGCTGGGTATGACCTGCACGGCGGCAATCTCGTGATCGTCGATTTCGGCACCGCGACCACTTTCGATGTCGTGGCGGCGGACGGGGCCTATATCGGGGGGGTCATCGCGCCGGGGGTGAATCTCAGTCTCGAGGCGCTACATAACGCGGCGGCGGCGCTGCCGCATGTCGATATCTCGCAACCGCAGGCGGTTATCGGCACAAATACCGTGGCCTGTATGCAATCGGGGGTGTTTTGGGGTTATATCGGGCTGGTACGTGAGATATGCGCTCGGATAAAGGCGGAACGCGGCACCGAGATGCGCGTCATCGCCACGGGCGGGCTGGCCCCGCTGTTTCAACAGGCGGTCGACCTGTTCGATGATTACCATGATGACCTGACAATGCACGGCCTGACCGTGATTCACGATTTCAACAAGGAAAAAGCTGAATAATATGAGCAGCGAAAGATTGATCTATCTGCCCCTCGGCGGGGCAGGGGAAATTGGCATGAACGCCTATGTCTACGGCTATGGCAAGCCCGGCAAGGAACGGCTGATCGTGGTCGACCTCGGTGTCGCCTTTCCCGACATGGACACTAGCCCCGGGGTGGACCTGATCCTGCCCGACATCAGCTGGCTGAAGAAGCGCCGCGACCGGATCGAGGCGATCTTCATCACCCATGCCCACGAGGACCATATCGGCGCGATCGCCCATAGCTACGAGGCACTGCAAGCGCCGATCTATGCGCGCCGCTTCACCGCCAATCTGGCGCGCCGCAAGATGAGCGAGCATGGACATCCCGAGGATGCCGTGACCACCGTCGGCGCCTGGCCCGAGCAGGTGACCGCCGGTCCCTTCACCGTCGGCTTCATGCCGATTTCCCATTCGATCCCTGAATCCTCCTCCATGGTGATCGACAGTCCCGAGGGCCGGGTGATCCATTCCGGCGATTTCAAGATCGACCTGACCCCGGGTGTGGGCGAGGCATTCGACCCGGCGCTCTGGGCCGATGTCTGCAAGGATGGCATCAAGGCGCTGGTCTGTGACAGTACCAACGTGTTCTCGCCGCTGCCCGGCCGCTCCGAAGCGACGCTCGGTCCGGAGATCGAAAAGCTGGTGAGTGCCGCCGAGGGCATGGTCGTGGCCACCACCTTCGCCTCCAACGTGGCACGGGTGAAGACCCTGGCCGTTGCGGCGGACAAGGCCGGGCGCTCCGTAGTGCTGCTCGGGCGGGCGATGAAGCGCATGGTCGAGGCGGCGGTCGAGACCGGGGTGATGAAGGATTTCCCGAAGGTCGTGAGCCCCGAGGAAGCGCGCGGCATTCCGCGGGAAAACCTGATGCTGCTGGTCACCGGCAGCCAGGGCGAGCGCCGTGCCGCATCGGCGCAGCTGGCGCGCGGCAAGTATCAGGGGATCGAGATGAAACCGGGCGATCTGTTCCTGTTCTCGTCCAAGACCATCCCCGGCAACGAACGCGGCGTGATCCGCATCATCAACCAGTTCTCCGAGATGGGCGTCGATGTCGTCGATGATTCCTCCGGTCTCTATCATGTCTCGGGCCATGCCAACCGGCCCGACCTCGAGACCTTGCACGACGTCGTGAAGCCGCAGGTGCTGATCCCGATGCACGGCGAACACCGCCATCTGCGCGAACATGTGAAGCTCGCCGAAGCCAAGGGAATCACCGGGGTGCTGGCGGTCGACGGCATGATGATCGATCTCAGCAGCAAGACGCCGACGGTCGCCGAATATGTCGATACGGGCCGGACCTATCTCGACGGGTCGGTAAAGATCGGTGCGCTCGACGGGGTTGTCCGCGACCGGATCCGTCTGGCGCTGAACGGTCATGCCACGGTGACGCTGGTGCTCGACGATCAGGACGAGCCGCTTGGCGAGCCCTGGGTCGATCTCATGGGGCTGCCCGAGAAAGGCCGCAGCAATGCGACGCTCGTCGATGTGCTGGAAGCCGATCTCGGCCAGTGGCTGAACCGGCAGGGCGCCAAGACCCTGCGCGACGAGGACAAGCTCAACGAGGGGCTGAAGCGGACCCTGCGCCAGTCGGCGCAGGACGAGATCGGCAAGAAGCCGGAAGTCACGGTGGTGGTCAGCCGCCTGAGCTGACCACTAGCCTAGCCGTCGCTGCACATGTAGACCGCGCCGCCCACCGCCACCACGCTGACGCCGACGGCGGCCAGGGCGGCGGGGGTGGAGAGCGCGGTCATCAGCGTCGCCCCGGCGGCGCTGAGGCTGGTGCTGAGCGAGCTGGCGGTGCCTGACAGGATCAGCGCACCCGACTTATGCGCCACGGCCCGCAGATTCTCGGGGTTCGTGGCGCTTTGCAGTGTGCTGCGGGTCAGATCCCTGGTAATCTCGGCAGTTTCCTCGGCGGTGGTATTCACCCGCTCGCAGATCGTCTTCTTGCACATTCCCCGGTAGTTGCGGTTGCCCGGCACCAGAAAATAGCCCTGTTCGGCGTTGGAGGTCAGGCAATATCCGTCGATCTCCTCGGTCGGGATCGTCGTCGCGAGATAATCGTAAAGCACGCCGCTGTCACAGGCTGGGGGGATTCCCCAGGTCTTGTTCCAGCGCCGCGATGGCCAGTTACGCAACTTTTCCCGGCGCTTGACCTCATCGGCGAAAGTGGCGAACCGGTCTTCTTCGACCACGACTTCGCTGCCGTTGACCATCGCGCGGCAGCGTTCGCTCTGCGCCGTTTCCTCGGCCAGGGCCGGGCCGGGGGTGAGAAGCATCAACATCATCAAGAGGCGAAACATGGGGGATGTCCTGTCAGATCGTTACCTGTTGCAGGACGATCTAGCGCGTCGGGCGCGGCAGGAAAAACCTTTCGCGCGGGCACCGTGATGCCCGAGCGATTACTTGCCTAGATCCCGTTCAATCGGCCTGACGATCCGCGAAGCTGAGTTCGATGAAGGTCGGCGTGTGATCGCCGAGCCCGACCACCGGCTTGCCGCCCCGGTCGTTGCGATCGGAGCCGCGGCCACGACCGCCGCGCATGCGCTGCTCGTCGCGGGCAGGGGGGGGCGGGGTCTTCTCCGACTGGCGCTCCGCCGGTGTCCTTCGGCCGGAGGACGCTTCCCGGGCGGGTTTGTCCCGTGTCTTCTCCTGATCCGCCCGGGCCTCTTGCCGGGCGTTGGCATCGTCGGCAGTTTCGCTCTCGACAGAGCCGTTCTCCGGTGTTGTTGCGGCGTCGCTCCGGGCCTCGTCTGCGACAGCGTCGGACTTCCGGCTGCGGCTGCGCGTACGGCGCGGCTTGCTCTGACCCTCTTCGCCCGACTTCTCCGGCTTCGCTTCCGGCCCCGCGTCATCGCCGAGCGGGTTGTCGAGACGCGGGATTTGCCGCTGCACCAGCCGCTCGACATCGGCGAGGTTTTTCTCGTCGCGCGGGACGCAGATCATGATCGCCTTGCCATCGCGCCCGGCCCGGCCGGTGCGGCCGATGCGGTGTACGTAATCCTCGGCATGGCTCGGCACGTCGAAGTTGAAGACATGGCTGACGCTCGGCACGTCAAGCCCGCGTGCCGCCACGTCCGAGGCAACGAGGAAGCGCAGCTCGCCGTTGCGGAAGCCTTCGAGCGTACGGGTCCGCTGGCTCTGGTCCAGGTCACCATGGATCGGGGCGGCGTCATAACCGTATTTTTTCAGCGACTTGGCGACCACATCGACATCCATCTTGCGGTTGCAGAAGATGATCGCGTTGCTGCATTTCTCGCCTTCGGCGTCGATGAGCTTGCGCAGCACCTTGCGCTTCTCGCTGGCTTCGCGGTCCTTGCGCGAGGCCTGGAACATCACAACGCCCTGGGTGATATTCTCGCCGGTGGTGGCCTGACGCGCGACCTCGATCCGCTCGGGATTGCTGAGGAACGTATTGGTGATCCGCTCGATCTCCGGCGCCATGGTGGCAGAGAAGAACAGCGTCTGACGGGTGAAGGGGGTCAGCCCGAAGATCCGTTCGATATCGGGAATGAACCCCATATCGAGCATCCGGTCGGCCTCGTCCACGACCATCACCTTGACGTCCGAGAGGATCAGCTTGCCGCGCTCGAAATGATCGAGCAGGCGGCCCGGCGTGGCGATTAGCACGTCAACGCCCTTGTCGATCAGCGTATCCTGTTCCTTGAACGACACGCCGCCGATCAGCAGCGCCTTGGTGAGTTTGAGATGTTTGGTGTAGGTGTCGAAGTTTTCCGCCACCTGCGCGGCCAGTTCCCGGGTCGGGCAGAGCACCAGGCTGCGCGGCATCCGCGCCCGGGCGCGGCCCCGCGCCAGCGCGGTGATCATCGGCAGCACGAAGCTGGCGGTCTTGCCGGTGCCGGTCTGGGCAATGCCGAGCACGTCGCGCCCTTGCAGGGCCGCGGGAATGGCCCCCGCCTGGATCGGGGTGGGGGTTTCGTAGCCCGCTTCCGCAATCGCTTTCAATACCTTGGGATTCAGGTTCAGATCAGAAAATTTGGTCATGTGTGTCCGTTCGTAGCGGACATCGACTTGGCCCGCGGCAGCGATACGTGGCGGCCCGCATGGCCCTGAAGGCGACCTAAGGTCGCGGCACGTTGAGCACGCCATAGCAAGAAGTGCGGGAATGGTCAAACAGATGCGAACTCAGAGGCTTGGTCGGGGAAATGTCGGGCGAGCGAGGCCGCGAGGGCCAGATCGGCCTGCCGATAGAGCCCGTGACGTTCGAGCCGGGCGCGCAATGCGGGCCGGTCGGTGCAGACTTCCTCGAAAAAATGCTGCAGCCCGCAATCGCCCTCTTCGGCCTCCAGATGCGACAGGAGCTGATGCAGGCTCAGCCCGCCGGTCCGGTCAGGATCCCCCAATTCGGCGCGATAGGAGCCTTTGGCGAGGCGATAGCGAAAGGCGGCGGCGAAATGGTCCCAATCATCGGCGTGATGATGGGCCAGCGCGATCTCGTCATGCTGCTCGGGGCCGGGGATCATTTCATCCCCCTGAAAGCCATTGTGGATCTGCAGGCGGACATCGGGCAGGCCGCTGCGCAGGAACACCTTGCCTGCCAGATGGCTGAGAAAACCGCCGGTCAGGTAACGTCCATAGGTCGGATAGATTTCCTCCACCAGCAGGCGGCGGCGCGGTCCATTGGGGATGAAGGCCTTGTAGCTGCCCGCGCCACCGACAAGTGATTCCATCGGGCGGATTCGTACGAGTCGCTGCGAGGCGGGGATGTCGGCGAGGCAATCGCCGACCAGGCGCTGACACACGAGGAACTCATCGACATCCATGTGGATGAGCCAATCGACTTCGGCGCGGCGGTGATAGGCATGGGTGGCGTTGAGGCTCTGGCGCACCTGATGTTTGCGCGGACGCCTGCCGCAGAGCCGCTGCCAATGCAGCGCGTCGCATTCCATCACCCTGATCTTCGGATGGGCCTTCAGTGCCGCGAGAGCCTCGAGGTTGGGCGCGTCAAGATAGAGATAAAGCCGCTGCGCCCCGGCCTCGAGGTGATGCGCGGCGAACCGCAGGATATCATGCGTCGGGGCGAGGATCGTGGCGCAGAGGCCCCAGGTGGTCATCTTGGTCGGGCTCCGGCCGGGTCGCGACCCAGCATCGCCGTGCGCGGGCGAAGGTCAAGCCCGCGCGTCAGACCATCATTTCCTTGGTCGCGGTCAGCCGCACCTCGGGATAATCGCGCTCGACCCGGTCGATATCCCATTGCAGCCGCGTCAGATAGACGATGTCGCCATCATGGTCATAGGCGATATGCTGCTTGTTGGTGTCGATGAATTTCTCGACCGCCGGTCTCGCGCCGTTGACCCAGCGCGCCGATGCGAATTGCGAAGGCTCAAACCGTACCGGCAGCCCGTATTCCAGCTCGATCCGGCTGGCCAGCACCTCGAATTGCAGCTGCCCGACCACACCGACGACGAAGCCCGAGCCGATCGACGGCTTGAAGACCTTGGCGGCGCCTTCCTCGGCGAATTGCATCAGCGCCTTTTCCAGATGTTTGGACTTTAGCGGATCGCCGGCGCGCACGCCCTGCAGCAGTTCCGGCGCGAAGGAGGGAATGCCGGTCACCCGTATCGCCTCGCCCTCGGTCAGCGTGTCACCGATGCGCAGCTGGCCGTGGTTCGGGATGCCGATGATATCCCCGGCCCAGGCCTCCTCGGCCAGCTCGCGGTCCGAGGCGAGGAACATCACCGGGTTGGTGATCGACATCGGCTTGCGGGTGCGCACATGGGTCAGTTTCATGCCGCGCTGGAAATGCCCGGAGGCGAGCCGCACGAAGGCGACCCGGTCGCGGTGCTTAGGGTCCATGTTGGCCTGCACCTTGAAGACGAAGCCCGCCACCTTGTTTTCCTCGGGCAGGATCTGGCGCGGCTCGGCGGACTGGATCTGCGGCTCGGGACCGAACCTTGCGATCCCCTCCATCAGCTCCTTGACCCCGAAGGAATTGATCGCCGAACCGAACCAGATCGGCGTCAGGGAGCCCTCGGCCATCAGCTCGATGTCGAGCGGCGGCATCAGCTCGCGGACCATCTCGAGATCCTCGCGCAGCTTCTCGAGCAGCTGGGGCGGGACATGTTCGGCAAGCTTCGGATCGTCGAGCCCGTTGATCTCGATGCTTTCGGCGACCTTGTTGCGGTCGGCGCGGTCCATCAACTCGAGCCGGTCGCGCAGGATGTCATAACAGCCGAGGAAATCGCGCCCGACCCCGATGGGCCAGGAGGCCGGGGTGACGTCGATGGCGAGGTTCTGCTGGATTTCGTCGATGATCTCGAAGACATCGCGGCTCTCGCGGTCCATCTTGTTACAGAAGGTCAGGATCGGCAGGTCGCGCATCCGGCAGACCTCGAACAGCTTCTGGGTCTGGCTTTCCACTCCCTTTGCCCCGTCGATCACCATCACCGCGGCATCCACCGCCGTCAGGGTGCGATAGGTGTCTTCGGAGAAATCGCTGTGCCCGGGCGTGTCGACGAGGTTGAAGCGATACTCCCTGAAATCGAAGGACATCGCCGAGGCCGAGACGGAAATGCCGCGGTCCTTTTCCATCGCCATGAAATCGGATCGGGTGCGCCGCGCCTCGCCCTTGGCGCGTACCTGTCCGGCCATCTGGATCGCCCCGCCGAAAAGCAGGAACTTCTCGGTCAGGGTGGTCTTGCCCGCATCGGGATGCGAGATGATCGCGAAAGTGCGGCGGCGCGCGATTTCGGCGGGCAGATCGGGGCGGTTCTTGGCATTGTCCAACATGAGGGGCATATATCCGCGCCTGTTGGGCGGCGCAAGCGCGGCTGACGGGCGCCGCGTCAAGCGACGGGGGCGTGCAACGCGGGCAGGGGAAACGGGGGCCAGCCCCCGGACCCCCGGAGTATTTTCGGCATAAAGAAACGGGCGCTCAGCGGCGGCTGGCGCGGCGCAGGAGGTCGGCGGCGTCGGGACGGTCGAGCAGATGTGGATCGACATCGAGCCCGGCATGGGGCTGATCGGAATGGCCGGGGATCAGCCTGCCCATCCGCGCCGAAAGATCCGCGGGCAGGAGCGCGCGGGTGCGCGGGTCGATCAGCATCGATTCAGCGGCGATGCCCTCGGCATAGATGATCTGGTGACCGTCAAAGAGCAGCTGGAAGTAATCCACGAATCCGCCGTCCTGCACGGTGATATCCTCGCCGTTGACCAGGTGGCGGGCCTTGACCAGCAATTCCGGGCGCCCGGCGCCGAGCGCGTCTTCGCGCTGGTAGATGAACAGCCGGTGATCGGGGCTGACGATCAGGTCGTTCTCGTTGTTGAGCGTGCCCGCGCGGATCCGGATCGGGGCGAAATCGCCGACCGCGCGCAGGGTGGTCTGGCCGATCCAGCGGATCTCCTGCACCCCGTCGTCGCGGGTCAGAAGCCGGTCGCCCACCTGCAGGGTCTCGATCAGGCGCTGTTCGCCGGATCCCATGGTGATCGCGGTGCCGCGGGTGAAGGAGACGCAGGCGACCTCGCCGAACCTGCGCCGTGCGGCGCGCGCATCGATGCCCACCAGTCGGTATTCGGTCTGGCTGCGCAGATGGGTGAGCGGCAGCAGGTAGGTCTGCAGGGCATGGCCCGCGTCATCGAGCTCGACCAGCAGCAGTGCCTCGTTGATCTGCCCGTCCGGTGACATGAAGGTGAGCGCGCTGTCCAGATGCAGCCGGGCCCCCGGCGTGCCGTGACCGGTATCCTCGGCGATGCGAAAATGATCGGCATCGGGAGAGAGCAGCGACAGGCGCCGCATCCGGGCATCGCCCGCCCTTTCATAGACGTCATCGAGCACCAGCTCGGCGGCGAAGGACAGGCTGTCGCCCATATTGGCCCCGTCCGTGGCGATGAAGTCGGCCGCCAGGTAGACCGGGAGGTTCTGGGCCGGGGCGGGGCGGAAGGCGGTCATGTGGGGCTCCGTGAGGGTCGTTCGTCGGTTTTAGCGGATCGATAATGCAGGATTATGGCGCCATCTGGGCGCAGGCCGAGGCGGCGCGATATTAACCGGGTGCTGGTCTTGGCGCGCACACATGCTAGATCTTCGGCGAATGACAAGGGGGAATCATCCGATGGATCTGGGAATCAAGGGCAGGACCGCGCTGGTCTGTGCCGCATCGAAAGGGCTGGGGCTGGGCTGCGCCGAGGCACTGGCCGCGGCCGGGGTCAACCTCGTGATGAACGCGCGCGGTACCGAGGCGCTGGAGGCATCGGCCGAACATATCCGTCAGGAATACGCGGTCGAGGTGATCACCGTGGCGGCGGATGTGGCCAGCGAAGACGGGCAGAAACTGCTGATCGAGACTGCCGGAGAGGTCGATATCCTGGTCAACAACGCCGGCGGCCCGCCGCCGGGGACCTGGCAGGATTGGCAGCGCGAGGATTTCATCAAGGCGCTCGATGCGAATATGCTGGCGCCGATCGCATTGATGAGGGCGCTGGTGCCGGGGATGATGGAGCGCGGCTGGGGGCGGGTGGTCAATATCACCTCGCAATCCGTGCGCGCGCCGATCGCCGTGCTCGGCCTGTCCAACTGCGCCCGTGCGGGGCTCACCGGCTACGTGGCGGGCACCGCGCGTCAGGTGGCGGGCAAGGGGGTGACGATCAACAACCTGCTGCCCGGCATCCACGCCACCGATCGCGCTGATTCGCTCGATGCCGCTGTGGTCAACGCCAAGGGTGTGACGCTGGAAGAGGCCCGCGCCGAGCGCGCTGCCGGTATTCCCGCCGGGCGTTATGGCACGCGCTCCGAGTTTGGCGCGGCCTGCGCTTTCCTGTGCTCGCAATATGCCGGGTTCATCGTCGGGCAGAACCTGCTGATCGATGGCGGGGCCACCAATATCACCATCTGACCCACGCCCCGCTCGCGGGCGGTCACAACTTCGTTGAGCCCGTGGCGGGGCCGCATCCCTGTCCCTAGCCTGTCCCGAACCGGACAAGGGGACAGGGATGCAGGCCATTATTCTGATCGGCGTTTTCGCCGCAATCGTCATCGCGAGCTTGCTCGCGGCGCCGCGCCGCGCCAGTGTCGAGGGGTTCTTTGGCGGGGCCGGGCACGACGGCAGCGCACCGGGATTGTGGGTGCTGGTGCTGAGCCAGGTAACCACCTGGATCTTCGCCCGCAGCCTGATGAACGCGGCCATTCTGGGCTATTATTACGGCTTTGTCGGCACGCTGGCCTATGCGGCCTATTACCTCTCCTTCCTGACCGGCGGTTTCATCGTCGCGCATTTGCGCGCCAATGGTGCGCGTTCGGTGCAGGACTGGCTCGGCGCGCGTTTCGGCACGGTAGGAAGCGGGTGTTACAATATCGTTGTGGGCTTGCGTCTGCTGTCGGAGGTCTTTGCCAATCTGCTGGTGGTCGGGCTGATCTTCGAGGCGCTGCTGCCGGGCAGTGGCAGGCTGGCGATCCTCGCGGTGGCGATCATCGGGCTGGCCTATTCCGCCTGGGGCGGGCTCTCGGCGGCGCTGCGGACCGATGTGTTGCAGATGCTGGTGTTTCTGCTGGTCTTCGGGGCCGCCTTTGTGGCGTTGATCGCCGCGCCGGGCTTCGATCTGCGGGCGGTGCTGACCGCGCCGGGGGCAGCGGGGCCTTACAACGGTTGGATCTTGCTGGCGGTGGCGCTGTTGCAGGTGTTTTCCTATCCGGCGCATGATCCGGTGATGATGGACCGCGGCTTTCTCGCCGATCCGGCGCGGACGCGCGCCTCGTTCCACCATGCCTTCTGGATCTCGACCCTCTGCATTCTCGGTTTCGGGTTGTTCGGCATTCAGGCGAGCCTGACCGGGGCGGGTTTCGAGGGCGAGCTGATCGGTACATGGGGTCTGATGTTCCCGCCCTGGCTGTTTCTCGCGCTGATGGTCTCGCTTCTGGTCTCGGCGCTCAGCACGCTGGATTCCGCGCTGGCCTCGTCGGCGCGGCTGATGGTCGAGGAACTGGCGCTGGCGCCGCGCACGCTCAATGGCGGGCGGGTGGTCATGGTACTGTTCATGACGATCGGCGGCGCCTTGACGCTCTGGGGCAACGCGACGCTGTTCGATGCGGTTGCCGTCTCGGGCACGGCGTCAATGTTTCTCACCCCGGTGTTGCTAGTCGGGCTGATCTTGGGGCGCGCGGTGCCGCTCTGGTCCTATCTGCTGGCCTTCGCAGCGGCGATAATCGGCGCGCTGACCTATCTGGGTCGCGACTGGGAGCTGTTCGCTGCGCTGCTGCCTCAGGGCCATAAATATGAGCAATTGCTGGTGATCTGCATCGCGGTGCTTTGCATCGGTTTCGCGGCGGTGCTTGCGGGCGCGCGGCGGGGCTGATAGCTGCTTTCCGAGTTATTTTATCGGATACATCCCGCCTCATGACAGATTCCGCCCCCAGGCTCGAAATCAAGGATCTCAGGCGCAGCTACGGTGGCCGTGCGGTGGTCGATGGCGTGTCCCTGCAGATCCAGCCGGGGCAGGTGACCTGCCTGCTCGGCCCTTCGGGCTGCGGAAAATCCACGACGTTGCGGATGATCGCCGGGGTCGAGATGCAGGACAGCGGCACCATCCATGTCGATGGCAAGCTGATCTGCGACACGGTGCTGCGGGTGCCGCCCGAGCGGCGCGAGATCGGGCTGATGTTTCAGGATTTCGCCCTGTTCCCGCATCTCAGCGTCGCCGACAATGTCGGTTTCGGGCTGAAGAACGGCAGCAAGGCCGAGCGCCGCGCGCGGATCGAGGAATTGCTCGAACGGGTGGATCTCAAGCGCTTCATCGACGGCTATCCGCACCAGCTTTCGGGCGGCGAGCAGCAGCGCGTGGCACTGGCCCGCGCGCTGGCGCCGCGGCCGCGGATCATGCTGATGGACGAGCCTTTTTCGGGGCTCGACAACCGGCTGCGCGACGGGATTCGCGACGAGACGCTGAGCATTCTCAAGGAAGAGGATACCGCGGTGCTGCTGGTCACCCATGAGCCCGACGAGGCGATGCGCATGGCTGACGAGATCGCGCTGATGCGCGAGGGAAAGATCGTCCAGCAGGGCGCGCCCTACAATGTCTATACCAGGCCCCACGACCGCGCCTCGGTCGCATTCTTCAGCGATGCCAATGTCTTGCGCGCCACTGTGACCGGCGCTCTGGCCCAGACCCCGTTCGGACGGTTCCTCGCGCCCGGTGTGCCGGATGGCACGCTCGTCGATATCGTGTTCCGTCCGCAACATGTGCGGATCGATTTCGACCGCGCGGGCAAGGGGCCGGCGCCGACCGCGAGCGATGGCACGGCGGCGCGCGGCGTGGTGGCGCGGGCGCGGTTCATGGGCAACGAGAGCCTGGTGGAATTCGTCATGGATCATGACGGCAGCGTGCTGAAGGCGACGGTGCCCAATGTCTTCCTGCCCCAGCCCGGCGCGGTGATGTGGTTGACGATCCGCCGCGACCGGTGCTTTGTTTTTCCGGTGCATTGAGGGAGACATAAATGCAGACGTTGCTGGTAGAATTCGGCATGGGGTCATCGCTGCGGCGGGCCGACTATACCGAGGCCGCGAAACGCGCGGTGCAGGATGCACTGTGGCACAATTCGATCAACCTCGCCGAGCTCTTCGGGTTCGGGAAGAGTGACATGCGGATCCGGCTCGATGTCGGCGTGCAGAGGCCCGAGGAGGTCGATCCAGAAGTACTCAAGGCGTTGTTTCCCTACGGCAATGTCGACGTCAACGTGACGCGGGGCGGGCTCGATGTGGGGCGTCCCGAGGGGCAGGGCAAGCCGACCGTGATGGCCAATGTCGCGCTGTCGGTCGGATTTGACATGGAGCGGGCCGATGGCTGAGCAGGCGGGCGATCAACGGCTGATCATCGAGATGGGCATGGGCAATGACCTGCATGGCATGGATTACACCAAGGCCGCCGAACGCGCCATCGAGGACGCGCTGCGCCATTCCTCGCTGCCGCTCTTCGCGGTGACCGGCATGGCGCACGACCAGATGCGGGTCAGCGTGACGGTAGCGGTGCAGGAACCCGACAAGGTCGATGTCGATGCGCTGGTATCGCGGCTTCCGCGTGGCCGGGCCGAGGTCCGTGCCGTGTTCGGCGGGCTCAACGTGCGCACCAATGGCGAGCCGATCGTCATCGCCCAGGCCAGTGTCGAGGCCTTCCTTCCGCCACAGCAGGGTTGGTCCCTGCGCCGGGGCTGAATCGCTTCGCGGACAGGGCGAACCGCCGTTCAGACGAATAGTTCCGGCAGCGGCTCGGCGGTCTCGATTAGGTCGAGCCGCAGGCGCAGCATGGTTTCGCCGGTCTCCGAATAGCCGCTGAGCAGCCAGGTTCTCGCCTGATGCTCGAGCCTGTGCGGATGCAGCACATGGCTCTCGACCGCGCCGCTCTGCGCCGTATGGACGATCCGCAACTTCTGCCGGGCCCGGATCGCGGCGCGCAGCACCGGCAGATGCGCCAGGCCGCGTCCCGGATCGGCGAAGGGATGCGCGATGCGCTGCCAGGCGTCGTCGTCGGGAAGGGTGCGTTCGGGCAGGGCGGCGTCGATCTTGTCTGTGAGGCTCGCGGCGGCGGCCTGCATCTCCGGATCGGGGATCTGCAGCACGATGGCCAATGCGAGCTGCAGCGCCTCCACCTCGTCTTCCTGAAGCGTCAGGGGAGGCAGGGTCAGCGCCGGGGCCAGACGATAGCCGAGGCCGCGCGTGCCGCTGACCGGCACACCGGCGCGCTGCAACCTGTCGATATCGCGATAGAGCGTGCGCAGCGAGACGCCATGGCGCGCGGCAAGATCGCTGGCGCGGTGGATCTCATGATCGCCGAGACTGTCAAGCAGGGCAAAGAGGCGGTCGGAGCGGCGCATGGCCGCTTGTGCCATGACAGATCGGCGCGCGCAAGCTCCTGCCAAAAAGCTGTCAGTTTAACGATCCCCCCTGTCAGAAATGCCTTCGGGAGGCCCGCACAGACCCAACAAGCGCCGCTTTGGCCTTTCGCCCCATTGCCTGCTGCGCTTAGAACGGGGTCGAAGACGCGCGGGCTTCGCGCGCAAGGACATGATCGGGAGAGAACACATGTTGAACAATATTGGCCTGCCGGGTCTGCTGCTGATCGCGGTGGTGGTGCTGGTTCTTTTCGGACGCGGCAAGATCTCGTCGCTGATGGGTGAGGTCGGCAAGGGCATCACGAGCTTCAAGAAGGGCATCAGCGAAGGCGAGCGCGATCTCGACGAGACCCAGACCCGGAACATCGGCGAAGTGCATGACGCCGACCTGCCGGAGCATACCGACATCGGCACGCATCCGAAGACCAACCTGAAGACCGACAAGGATCAGGTGTAACCCCTATGTTCGATATGGGCTGGACCGAGCTTTTGGTCATCGGCATCGTCGCGTTGATCGTGGTGGGGCCGAAGGATCTGCCCGTGCTGTTTCGCCGGGTCGGGCAATTCGTCGGCAAGGCGAAGGGCATGGCACGCGAATTCTCACAGGCGATGAACGACGCCGCCGATGAGAGCGGCATGCGGGAGATGTCCTCGAGCCTCAACAAGTCGCTGAAATCCGCGACCAACCCGCTTGGCAGCGCCATGGACGGGGTAAAATCGGCGGCGAAATCGCTGACAGATATCGACCCGGAGAGCGAGACAAGCAAGCTTGCCGCCGCAAGGGCCGAGGACACCAAGAAGATCCAAGCCGCGACCGCGCGCAAGGCCGCCGAGCGCAAGCAGCGCGAGGCAAGCGAGGCGCTGGCGAAGGCCGAAGAGGCCGAGGCGGCGCTGACGCCTGCAGCGGCGGCAACGACACCTGCCACTGACACGCCTGCGACTGCGACTGCGAAAAAAACCGCTCCGGCGACGAGTGCAAAAGCGGCAAGGCCTGCTGCCAAAGCTGCCGCGCCCAAGCCCGCATCTGCGAAAAAAGCCGCTGCGCCGAAGGTCACTGCGGGTAAGACAGCAAGCAAGACTGCCGCTGCGCCAACGCCCAAACCCAGCAAACCGGCTGCGAAAAAACCGGTCGCGAAGAAGAGTGAGACATGAGCGCCTCTGACGATATCGACGACAGCGCCGCGCCGCTGATCGAGCATCTGGCCGAGCTGCGCACGCGGCTCATCCATTCGGTGATCGCCTTCATCATCGGCATGGTGATCTGTTTCACGGTGTGGAACCCGATCTTCAACTTCCTCACCCATCCGCTCTGCCAGGCCATGGCCGAACGCGGCCAAGAGGATTGCGGGCTGATCCTGATCAAGCTGCAGGAAGGTTTCTTCGTGGCGATCTCGATCTCGCTGCTCGGCGGCCTGGTGCTCGGCTTTCCCTATATCAGCTACCAGCTCTGGCGCTTCGTGGCGCCGGGCCTTTACAAGAACGAGAAGGGCGCCTTCCTGCCCTTCCTGATCTCCTCGCCGGTGATGTTCTTCCTCGGCGCGGCCTTCGCCTTTTACGTCGTCACGCCGCTGGCCTTCGACTTCTTCCTCGGTTTCCAGCAGGCCGGGACGCTGGTCGGCGAGGGCGAGCTCGACGGTGGCGGTATCGCCGCCATCGCCTTCCAGGGCTCGGCGCAGGAATATCTCAGCCTGACGATCAAGTTCATCGTCGCCTTCGGCCTGTGTTTCCAGCTTCCGGTGCTCCTGACGCTGATGGGCAAGGCCGGGCTGGTCAGTTCCGAAGGGCTCGGCAACGTGCGAAAATATGCCGTGGTGGCGATCCTGGTGCTCGCCGCTCTGGTCACGCCGCCGGATGTGATCACCCAGGTGATCCTCTTCGTCGTGGTCTACGGGCTCTATGAGATCTCGATCTTCCTGGTCCGCCGGGTCGAGACCAAGCGCGACGAGAAACTGCGCGCCGAAGGCTATTTCGACGACGAGGACGAAGCTCTGCTGGCCGAGTTCGAGGATGACGCGCCGAAATGAGTGAAGTTGCCTTGAACCGCATTGCCGCGGCGCTGGAGCGGATGTCTCCGGCGCCGCTGGCGGCTCCGGATTTCGACGCCGCGAGCGCCTTTGTCTGGCACACCGAGCCGGACCGGCTCTCGCCCGTGGCAGAGGTCAGCCGGGTCGATCTCGATCTTCTGGTCGGCATCGATCGGGCGCGCGATACGCTGCTTGCCAACACCCGGCAATTCGCCGCCGGGCTGGGTGCCAACAACGCCTTGCTCTGGGGCGCACGGGGGATGGGTAAATCTAGCCTCGTCAAGGCGATACATGCGCATGTTCAGACCAGCCATCCGGCGCTGCGCATCGTCGAATTGCAGCGCGAGGATCTGCCATCGGTCGGTCGCCTGCTGGGATTGCTGCGCAATGCCCAGCAGCGGTTCATCCTGTTCTGCGACGATCTGAGTTTCGGTCACGACGACGCCCATTACAAATCGCTGAAAGCGGTGCTCGACGGCGGGATCGAGGGACGGCCGGAGAATGTCGTGCTCTATGCCACGTCGAACCGTCGCCACCTGATGCCGCGTGACATGATCGAGAACGAACGCGGCTCGGCGATCAACCCGTCAGAGGCGGTGGAGGAGAAGGTTTCGCTTTCCGATCGTTTCGGACTCTGGCTCGGGTTCCACCCCTGCGATCAGGCGCAGTATCTGGCGATGATCCGCGGCTATTGCGACGCGCATGGGGTCGAGATCGACGAGGCGACGTTGCAGGCCGAGGCGATCGAATGGCAGGCAACACGCGGGGCGCGATCAGGCCGGGTCGCCTGGCAATATTTCGTCGATCTGGCGGGCCGTCACGGCGTCACGCTCTAGCATTGCCGAGACTTTTCGCCTCATAGCCGCGCAGGCAGGGCGCGGCGCGCGGCCCATAGGCGGCCAGATCGGGAAACAGCGTCTCGATCTCGCGACGCGCGGCCGGGTTCACGTTCTGGCGGGTCATGTCACCGGGATAGAGGCTCTCGCTCCATTGTCCTTCCGAGCGCAGCAGGTGATGCGCGTCAAGCAGCAGGTGGTGATAGCTTACACGCCCGCCGACGCGGCGATAGACCCCGTCATGGCCGATCAGATCGACGGCGCGGATCAGCACCTCCTCCTGCGCGAAGAACAACTCGGCCCGCCAGTCATCGAGCAGGATCGCGTGCTGGGGCGAGACCACGAGATCGGCGTGATTGCCGAGCACGCCCTTGCGGATCACGATCGGGGCGAGATCCCCCTGCGCCGCGACGATGGTGTGCGCCGCCCAGACCACCGGTTGCAGCCCGCCGTCACGGGTCAGCACCAGATCGCCCTGCGCGATGGTCTCGACCGGGCGGGGGCCATCGGCGCAATCGATCATCGTCCCGGCCGCGAAACAGACCACCCGGGCCCCGAGCTCGCGATGCGGGGTCATGCTGTCGTTCTCCACCACGCCGCTCACACGCAGGTTGGTATCGGCGGGCGGCATGCCGTCGGGAAAGACCAGGTAATAGCCATTCTCCTGCCCGGCCTCGATGATGTCGTCGTTGTCGAGATCGACATCGATCACCGCGACGCGCCAGGTCTCAGATCCGTCGGTGACGGTGAAGGTGTAATCCCAGATCGCCTGCCGGTCGATGCCGTCGATCTCGATGGTCTGTTCGCCCGAGCCGCCGATCTGCCGGTCCGCGTCGATCCGCTCGTTCTGCGGGTCGCCGTTGAACTGCGTCGCGCCCGGCGCCACTTCGCGCACGGAGAAACTGGTCGTTCCGCCGCTGTAGCGCCAGGTGCCCGTGGGCTCATAGCGGTAATCCACGCGGGCGCCGTTGAGGCTGCTCTGATGGCCGAAGATGGTGTTGGTATAACCGTAAAAGATGGGCACGGGCGGTCCAATCGCTGGGTTGCGTCTGGTACCGTGCTAGCGGGAAAACCCGGCAGTTCTGCGGCAGGTCGGCGCGAAATGTGGCCGCATCGGGGAAATTTCAGGAATTTGGCGGGCCGCTGTCCAACTGCGCGCGGCCCGACGCAAGGGATCTATTGCAGATAGGGCGCCGGATCGACGCTGTCGAAACCCTTGCGCACTTCGAAATGCACGTAGGAATCGTCACCGTCGCGCAGCTTCGCGATCTGCTGGCCCCGGCGGACGGGATCGCCCTTCTTGACCGCCACGCCGGTGACATTGGCATAGACGGTCAGCAGGTTGTCGTCATGGCGAATCACCACGATCGGCACGCCTTCGGCGCTGTTGGTGATCGCGGCGACAGTGCCGTTGTCGGCGGCCTGCACCGGGGCACCGGCCCCGGCCTTGATGTTGATGCCCTCGTTCTTGCCCTTGGCATAGCCACGGATGATGGCGCCCTGCACCGGCGCGGCGAGCTTGCCGGAGCTCACCGGCTCGGTCGTCGGACCGATGTCGGCGACCGGTTTCTTCGGGGTGCTGGCGGCGGGCAGGGGGCGGGCCGTGTCGTCCTTGGGCAGCGGCTTGGCCGCGGACGGCGGGGTCGGGGTCGGGCTGCCGACGCCGGGCATGGTGGTGGCCTCGGGCAATGTCGGCGCGGGGGCAGGGGCCGGTGCCGGGGTCGGCGTGCTGGCCGCGACCTCCCTCGGGACAGGCTGCGTGCTCGGCGCCGGAGTGGCGCTGGCGGCGGGGTTTCGCCGCGGCGGGCTCTGCTCGGGCACCGGGATCAGCAGGAACTGCCCTTCGCGGATCGAGAAGTCCGAGCCGAGGCCGTTCCATTCCGCCAGGGCCGTCACGGGCACGTCATAGAGCCGCGCCACGGTATAGGCGGTCTCGCCGCGCTCGACCCGGTGGCGCACCGGCTCCTTGCCGCTCTGCGCGCTCGGCGCAGGCGCCGGGGCGGCGCGCGGCGTCGCATTGGCGGCGGGCAGGGCGCTGGTCTGCACCCCCGGCGTCGCCGGGGAACGGTCGATGGCATTGCCCGCAAGGCTCGAGATATCGACCGGCTGGATCGGTCCGGTGGAAGCGGCTCCGGTCGCCGGAGAGGGCTCCGACACCCGGCGGGGCAGGGCGACGATCTCGCCCTTGCGCAGCCGTGCATCGGCATCGATGCCGTTGTAGCGTGCCAGCTCGCCGGTATTGGCGCCGATCCGCCCCGCGACATCGGCCAGCGTGTCGCCGCGCCGCGCCACCGCGACCTGGTAATTCGGATAGGAGATCACCCCGCGGTCGTCCGGTTCCGGTCGCTCGGCCAGCGCGGCGGTGGCGGCGGGCGCGGTGCTGAAGCCGCCGCCAATGCCGCGCAGGTCGAAATCGAGCGGCTGGCGGTCGCATGCCGCGAGCCCCAGCGCCGCGCAGCCCGCCAGCAGGGTCAGCCGCGTGCCGCGGAGCGATTTGGAATGGTGCATCTGCATGTCCTCGTCTTTTTCCCCGTGTGCTCCGGGGTTCGTGCCATCATAGCGCATCTAGCTGTCCTTGCCCAACCCTTCGAGCAGGGGCACGAAGCGCACCGCGCGCATCTCGTCGTATTCCAGACCGTCCTCGGTCTTGCGCACCCGGATCAGCCGCTGCACCGCGTCCGACTGGCCCACCGGCAGCACCATGATGCCGCCGACCTTGAGCTGGGTCAGCAGCGGGCCCGGCGGATCCTCCGCCGCGGCGGTGACGATGATCCGGTCGAAGGGGGCCTGTTCCGCCAGACCGAAGGAGCCGTCGCCGGTGATCGCGGTGATGTTGGACAGATTCATCGCCTCGAAGATCTCGCGCGCCTCCTGGACGAGTCGGCGGTGGCGGTCGATCGTGTAGACCCGGCGCACCAGCTTGCTGAGGATCGCGGCCTGATAGCCCGAGCCGGTGCCGATCTCGAGCACCTTGTCGCGCGGGCTGAGCTGCAGCGCCTGGGTCATCAGCCCGACGACCGAAGGCTGCGAGATGGTCTGGCCGCAGGCGATGGGCAGGGGCATGTCGTCATAGGCGCGCGCCGCGAAGAGCCCCTTGATGAACGGGCCGCGGTCGATCGCCTCCATGGCGCCGAGCACCCGGGCATCGGTCACGCCACGCGAGCGCAGGGCGTAGAGAAACTGCATCTTGCGTTCTGCGTCGCCTCCGACTTCGCCGCCCATTCCGTCGTCTTCGTTCATCTGGCAATGTCCTGGAGGCTTTCCAGCGCCGCATGGTCGGTGAGATCGGCGCGCATCGGGGTCACCGAAATATAGCCCTGCAGATTGACCTCCGCGTCGGTGCCCGGCGCGCAGCGGACCTGCTGGTCGCCGCCGCGGATCCACAGGAAACGCCGTCCCGAGGGTGACAGATGCGGCTCGGTGGAAAAGCCGGTGCCCGGGCGCATGCCCTGTGCGGCAAGCCGGATGCCCCTGACGTCACCGCCCGGGACCGGCGGGAAATTGACGTTGTAGAACAGCCGGTAGCCCTGTTCCTGACGCGGGCTGGCCGCGAGGATGCGGCGCACCACATCGACCCCATGTTCGGCGGCCGCCTCGAAGGGATCGTCGAGATCGCGGTTGGCGGCGCCGAAATATTGCGACAGGGCGATGGCCGGGATGCCCTGCAAGGCAGCTTCCATGGCACCGCCGATCGTGCCGGAATAAAGCGTGTTCTCCGCCGAATTGTTGCCCCGGTTGACGCCGGAGAGCACCAGGTCGGGGGGCGCGGCGGTCATCGCGTCATGGATCGCCGCAAGCACGCAATCGGCCGGGGAGCCCTCCGCGGCAAAGACTCGCTCGCCGAGTTGGTTGATCATCATCGGATGCGTATAGCTGATGCAATGGCCGACGCCGGATTGCTCGAATGCCGGAGCGACGGTCCAGACCTCGCCGCCGTTTTCCGCGGCCAGTGTCTCGGCGATGCGGCGCAGGACGCTCAGACCCGGCGCGTTGATGCCATCGTCATTGGTGATCAGAATGCGCATGGAAATCCCTTTTTGCCTTGATAGGCGAGCGACGCGCGCGCGGCAAGGACGGGAGCCTCCGGCGGAGGTATTTTTAGCCAGAAGAAAGCCCGAGCGCGGAGAGCACATTTTCCGCCTCGGTTGCCGGGTCGCTGAGGCTGGACCTGTCCTCGCCCGGGAAGAAACGGGCGCGGGTGGCGGTGGGCATCGGAGCGGGGCGCAGGATATGGACCTTGGGGCCGAGACTGGCGGTTTCCTCCTGCCAGGAGCGGGCCAGCGCGATCTGCGCCGCTTTGCTGGCGCCGTAGCTGGCGAAGAACTTTGCACCGGCGCGCGGGTCGTCGAAGAATACCGCCTCGCCCGTGGTGCCAAGCAGCGGCGCGACATAGGTGATCAGCGTCGCTGTGGCGGTAATGTTGCAATCGATGGATTTCTTCATGTCCTTGGCATCGACATGATCGGCCGGGGTGAGAGGCGCGGCATGGATCGCGCAATGCAGCCAAAGATCGAGCCTGCCCCAACGGTCATGAATGCCCCGGCAGAGCGTTGCCATGGCCAGGGCCGTGGTGACGTCCATCGGCGCGAGCGTGGCACTGCCGCCCTTCGCCTTGATCCGGTCATCGAGCTCTTCGAGCGCGCCGGTGGTGCGGGCCACGGCGATGATGTGATGCGAAGGCGCGAGCGCCTCGGCCAGGGCGGCGCCGAGGCCGCGGGAGGCGCCGGTGATCAGAGCTGTCTTTGTCATGCACCGGGATTTGCACCGGCAGCGCTACCGGGTCAAGCCTCTGCCGACCTTTCGGTTTTCGCGCGGGCCGATGCATCGCGCTTTTCCAGCGCATCTGCAATGCGCCGGGGCGCCGGGTCGTCACCGCTGGCAGGCCAACCCTCGCGCTGCTTCGCGCGATCGCCGTCATGTTCGTCGGTCTGGTCATGGAAGAGCTGCACCTGGGTCGGATAGGGCATGTCGATCCCGGCGTCGTCGAGGGCCTTGTAGACCGCCTGCAGCACCTCGCCGCGGGTATGGATCATCGACGCCTGATCCGACGCCGTCCACCAGCGCAGCCGGACCACATTGGCGAAATCGCCCAGTTCCACCGGGATGGTTTCGGGGGCGGGGTCATCGAGCACGTTCTTCACGCCGCGGCAGGCCTCCACCATGATGCGGCGGGAGTCGTCCCAATCGTCGTTGCAGCCGACGCCGATGTCATATTCCGAGCGCCGTTTCTTGAAGGCGGTGTTGACCACGACGCTGTCGGTATAGATGTCGGCATTGGGGATCACGACGCGGCGTCCGTCATAGGTCTTGATCAGGGTGGCGCGGGTCTCGATCCGTTCGACCGTGCCTTCGTGGCCGGAGGAGACGACGATCTGATCGCCGACCGCGAAGGGCTGTCGCAGCAGGATCAGGATACCGGCGAGCATGTTCTGCAGGATGTCCTTGAAGGCGAAGCCGATGGCCACGGAACTGACCCCGAGACCGGCGATCAGATCCCCCGGGGTAAGACTGGGCGCAACGATGGTGATGGCCAGCATCAATCCAATGATGGTGATCGCCCAGCGACAGAGCGAGCCGCCGACATCGCCGAGCGAGGGCCGGTCGTGGCGTCGGGCGGCGCGGCGGATGAGAAGGGCGATGCCCTTGCCGAGCAGCCAGAAGATCAGCAGGACGACCAGCGCTACGGCGATATTGGGGAGCAGTCTGAAGAGACCGTCCAACCACGAATCGAGCTTGTCGAATATCAATCCGGGGTTGGCTTCGACCTCTTCCATGCGACGTTCTCCTGCAGCAATGCCTCCGGATGAACGCGCCGCACCGGGCCGGGGTTCCTCAGCTCCTGGGCAGTTTCAGCACCTCGTTGCGGCCCCGGCGCGACAATACCAGCGTATCGTCCGCAATCGCCGCCACCACGGCGCCGCCGATTCTGTCGCCAAGGCTGACGCGGGAAATGCGTCCGCTGCGGGTGCGGATCAGCGCGCCGGGGGCGGATGTGCTGCCGAAGATGCCGATAAGCGTGACGCTGCCGAGCGGCGCCTTGCTGGTCGCCAGCCTGGCGATATTGGCGGGTGTCGGGCCGGGTCTGTCCTGCGAACTCATACGCTAGCCTCCAGGGCGGCGATGCGCCGCCGGTATCATCTGCTTGGGGTGATGCAGCGGAGCTAGCAAGCCGAGACGACGCGCAAAAGGGGGCGACGCGGGATCGGCCGAAGCCTGCCGGAGGCTCGGCGGGATATGGCCGGTCGCTCCCGGCTCAGAGGCGTCGCTCCAGATGATAGCCAAGGACCATTGCCGCCAGATGGGTGATCGCGGCTTCGGGCAGGGGAAGCCTGAGGTCGAGACCGATCTCGCGCCGCTTGTCGTTGTCCGGTATCTCGGGATGCAAGCCGCGCATCCTTTCGGCAAGGTCGGTCCTGCAATCGATCAGTAGCGCCAGCCGGGCGCCGCGGGCGTGGCGCCAATGGATGCGCAACGTGCTGCCGAAGCGCGGGGGATGCGGGCGCCAGGCCGGTTGTCCCCGTTTGAGCGATTCATCCAGAGGACCGATTTCGGCCTCGCGGGCCACGATGTGAAACAGCCTGCGACAGCATGGCACGGCATGGCGCGGCGGGATATCAGGACGCGATCAGTTCGGCGACAGGGGCGGGCAGATCCTCCATGTAAAGGATCATGCCATGGTTGGGATCATTCCGCTGCCGAATTCATTTCGAAACCCTGCTCGATCTGGTCCGACGGGGTGACCGGATAATCGCCGGAGAAGCAGGCGTCGCAATATTGCGGACATTTGGCATTGCGCCCCTCTGCCTCGCCCACGGCGCGGTAGAGCCCGTCGAGCGAGATGAATTTCAGGCTGTCGACCTGCAGATGCGCGCGCATTTCCTCTTCGGACATGGTGGCGGCCAGCAGCTTTTCGCGCTGCGGCGTGTCCACACCGTAAAAACAGGGCCAGGCGGTCGGCGGGCTGGCGATGCGGAAATGTACCTCCGCGGCCCCGGCATCGAGGATCATTTCCTTGATCTTGCGCGAGGTGGTGCCGCGCACGACGCTGTCATCGACGAGGATCACCCGTTTGCCCCTGATCAGGGCGCGGTTGACGTTGAGCTTCAGACGCACGCCCATGTTGCGGATCTGCTCGGTGGGTTCGATGAAGGTGCGGCCCATGTATTGATTGCGGATGATCCCGAGCGCATAGGGGATGCCGGATTCCAGCGAATAGCCGATCGCCGCCGGTGTGCCGCTGTCGGGCACGGGGCAGACCAGGTCTGCATCAACCGGGCTTTCTTTGGCCAGTTCGCGGCCGATCGCCTCGCGGGTTTCATAGACGCTGCGGCCGCCGAGGATCGAATCGGGGCGGCTGAAATAGACATGTTCGAAGATGCAGAAGCGGGGTTTGGCACGACGGAACGGGAAATTCGACTGCACGCCCTCTGCGGTGATCACAACCATCTCCCCAGGCTCGATCTCCCGGACGAATTCGGCGCCGATGATGTCGAGCGCGCAGGTTTCCGAGGACAGTACCCAGCCATCGCCGATCCGGCCCAGCACCAGCGGTCGCACGCCGAGCGGGTCGCGCACGCCCATCAGTTTGGTGCGGGTCATCGCCACCACCGAAAAGGCGCCCTCGACGCGGCGCAGCGCGTCTTCCATCCGTTCGGGGATGTTGCGTTGCAGCGAGCGCGCCATGAGGTGGATGATACATTCGCTGTCCGAGGAGCTCTGGAAGATCGAGCCATGTTCGATCAGCTCGCGGCGCAGGGCGTTGGCATTGGTGATATTGCCGTTGTGGGCGATCGCGGCGCCGCCCATGGCGAATTCGCCGAAGAAGGGCTGCACGTCGCGGATCGCGGTCGGCCCCCTGTCACCGGCGGTGGAATAGCGCACATGGCCGATCGAGATCTCGCCGGGCAGGGTTTCCATGACCGATTGCGAGGTGAAATTATCACGCACATAGCCGAAACGCCGTTCCGACTGGAAGCCGACCTGCGGATCATAGGTGACGATGCCGCCGGCCTCCTGTCCGCGATGTTGCAGCGCATGAAGGCCAAGCGCGACGAAAGACGCGGCATCGGCCACGCCGATGACGCCGAAGACGCCGCATTCCTCTTTGAGCTTATCCTCATCCGCGGCGTCGCGCAGATAGGACGTATCGAAAGGATGGGCGGGGGGCATGATTTTGGCCAACGGTGCAGCTCCGAATCCGGCTTGGGGTCAGCGCCTATGTAGGTGCTCTCCGCCTCCCTGTCACCCCGCTGTTCTGCCCCACCGTAACTTGCGGCCTGAGCAGGTGCTTTCGAGCCGCCGTTGATCATCCCCGCAACTCGGCCAGGAGACCGGACAAAGCGACGATCTGCTGCTCCGCAGGCATCGCGGCGGCGGTCGGGGTCGCGAGCGCCGCCTGGTCGGTGACGATCACCCCCGGCAGGGTGAAGCTGATTGTGCCGCCGCCGCCCTCCGGCAGCGTGATCTCAACCTGACCGCCGCGGGCATTGATGAGACGTCGCACGCCAAACAGCGCGCAGCCGTTGCCGGGTTGGCGGGCGCGCTGGTCCAGGAAGCTCGGACTCAGGTTGGGAAAGGCGGAATCGGTGCTGATCAGCGTGAAGTCGAGCATGCCGATAGCGCGTTGCTTGACCAATATGTCGATCTTCAGCCGGTCGTCGCCGCCCTGTTCCATGGCGTTGTCGAGAAAACTGCGCAGCACGATCTGCAGGGCGGTGCGGTCGGCCGCGATCCTGCTCGCGCCATAGGTCACCACATGACGGGTCTGTGGATCGAGCACGTCGCAGATGTCGCGGCACAGGGAAGGGAAGCTGAACTGTTCGATCCTGGCCTCAGGTACGGCGGCGCGGGCATGGGCCAGCACATCGGTGATCAGCGACATGGATTTGCCGGTCATCTGTTCCAGCGTGTCGATCAGCTGCAGCTTGCCATCGCCGTGATCGACGAAATTTTCGCGCAGCAGATTGGCGAGCATGGCGACATTGCGCATCGGTGTGCGCAGGTCACGCGCCGCGATGGAGACGAACTGCTCGATCTCCGCGGAGAGTGTGCCGAGGGATACCTGCGCCTCGCGCGCGCGCTGCTCTTCGGTGGTATCGCGCGCGCAGCCGTAAAGCTGTACCACCGCGCCGCTGTCATCCTTGATCGGCGTCAGCGTTGTCTGGAAACTGCGCTGCCTGCCGGCGATCAGCAGATCCTGCGGGTAATCGACGGGCTGACCGCTCTGCGCGACCTGGCATTGTCGATCAAAGACGGTACGGCCATGCGCCGACTGATAGATCTCAAGCGCGGTGCGGCCGAGGTATTCCGACAACGGCCGCCCGCTCAGGCCGCGCGCGAAACTGTTATAGGCGATATAGACCGGCCGCTCCGGTTGCCGCACGTCGAGTACGAAGATCGGGCTGGCGATGTGATCGAGCTGCGAAAAATCTGTCTCTTGCTGCATCCGAAGGCCTCTTTCAGCCTTCGAAGCTAGCTACGAGATCTTAACGAAGACCTAACGACCGAAGACGTTTCAGGCGCCGCATTCGCCCACGAGCGCTTCGTAGCGGGTGGTGATCCAGCCGAGCGCCTGTTCGGGGTCCCTTTCCTCGATCTGACCGGTGAACTGGGTGAACACCGCCGCCGAGCGGCTTTCGTCGACCATGGCGAAGCTTTGCCCGGTGATCACCGTGTCATAGACGAAGAAGGCGATTGCCACCAACAGGATACCGCGCGCCACGCCGAAGACGAAGCCGAGCGCCTGATCTGCCCCGCCAAGCACGGAGCGCTGGACCAGCGAGGAGAACAGCGGCGTGAACAGTGACACCACGATCAGCGCGACAGCGAAGACGATGGCGAAGGCGCCGATGATCGACAATTCGCAGGAATCTGCGAGGAATTCGCCCACCACCGGGATTTCGGTCACCAGCGGTTCGACGCTCGGGGCGAATAGAAAGGCGAGGATCGCGGCGACGATCCAGCCGACAATCGCCATGAACTCGCGCACCAGCCCGCGCCCGTAGGCCAGCAGGGCGGAGAGCACGATGACCAATGCCACCACACCATCGATAATGGTAAAACCTTCCATGTCTGCCCGTGCCTTCCGTTGGGGGCGTTCAACCTGCCCCGAAAATTTCACCTACAAACCCGGTCAGGTCGCTCATCGTGTTGAGCGTCAGACCCGTGGCACCCACGGCCTTCCCGCCTGCGGGCGCAATGGCGCTGGTAAAACCAAGTTTCTGCGCTTCTTTCAACCTGTTTTCCGTCTGGGTGGCGGGGCGCAGCGCACCCGAAAGGCTGATCTCGCCGAAAACCACCGTCTCGGCAGGCAGCGCGGCATCCTCGCGCGCCGACAGGATTGCAGCTGCCACGGCCAGATCGGCCGCCGGTTCGTTGATTTTCAGGCCGCCGGCCACGTTGAGATAGACGTCGAGCCCGGCAAAGGGGATGCCGCAGCGCGCCTCGAGCACCGCGAGGATCATCGCCAGCCGCCCGCTGTCCCAGCCGACCACGGTGCGTAGGGCCTGGGAATGCGGCGAAGGCGCAACCAGCGCCTGCAATTCAACCAGTACCGGGCGTGTGCCCTCGATCCCGGCAAAGACGACCGAGCCCGGCGAGGGCTGGCCCCGTTCGCTGAGGAAGAGGGCGGAGGGGTTGGTGACCTCGGCCAGCCCGGCGCCGGTCATCTCGAAGACGCCGATCTCGTCCGCCGGGCCGAAGCGGTTCTTCACGCTGCGCAGGATGCGGAACTGATGGCCGCGCTCGCCTTCGAAATAAAGCACCGTATCGACCATGTGCTCGACGACCCGGGGTCCGGCGATCTGTCCTTCCTTGGTTACGTGACCGACGAGGATCACCGAGACGCCGCGGCGCTTGGCAAAGCTGGTCAGCTCATGAGCGGCAGCGCGGACCTGGCTCACCGACCCGGGCGCGCTTTCGACATTGTCGGCCCACATGGTCTGGATCGAATCGATGATCGCCAGCTGCGGACGCTCCGCTTCCAGCGTCGTCAGGATATCGCGCAGGTTGGTCTCCGCCGCGAGCCGTACCGGCGCATCCGAAAGGCCGAGCCGCTGGGCGCGCATCCGCACCTGTGCGCTAGCCTCCTCGCCGCTGACGTAGATCGTGCTGACCCCGGCACGGGCGAATTGTGCCGCCGCCTGCAGTAGCAGGGTCGATTTCCCGATGCCCGGATCGCCGCCGACGAGGATCGCCGAGGCAGGGACCAGCCCGCCGCCGAGCACCCGGTCAAGTTCGCCGATGCCTGAATGTTCGCGGGGTGGCGGTGCTTCCTGCGTGGACAGATCGCTCAGCGTCACGGACGCCCCCCGCCGTGCGCCAAGCGACTTGCTCGGTGGTCCGGCGGAAATGCCCTTGTCCTGCTGGATTGTGTTCCATTCGCCACAGCCGTCACAGCGGCCGGACCACTTGTTGAAGGAACTGCCGCAGGCAGTGCAGGAGAATGTCGGGTTGTTTCTTGCCATGCGGCTTTCTGGCCGAGCCGCACGGCAGCGTCAAAGGGAAAGCGCCGTGCCCGGCGCTATCCACTGCGCACTGCGGGGAAACGTCGGGTCACGGCGCCGGACCGGGGAGCATCAGGTCACTCGGCGGCCTTGGGCGGCATGCCGATGATGATATTGTCGCGGTTGTCACGCGACGCGGCCGGTTCGGGATCGGTCTTCACCACGCTTTCGCGTCCAAGCTCCGGCATGATCTCGCGCATCTCCTCCCGCAGTCGTGCCAGCTGCGCCGCTGCAACGCTTTCCTCCAGCTCGACCTCGTGCAACCATTGCTTCATCTCGGTCGCAACGGCCTTGGCATGGTCGAGCCGTTCGTTAAAGGTTTCGACCTCCTCCTGACGCTGTTGCAGGAAACTGCGGGCGCGGACGATCCGCTCTTCGGAATAGACCTCCGCCAGTTCCTTGGAGATGTGGCTCATCTGCGCAGCGATCTCCAGCACCGCCGGTTCGAGATTGCTCAGGTCCGGGTGATCCCGCAGATAGGCGAGCCGTTCGCGCACTGAATCGAATTCCGAAGAGAGCTGGAACAGGCCTTTGCGATCCACCGCATGGGCGGTGGCATAGGCGCGGGCCACGTCCTGCATTCCGATGGAAAATTTGCGGTGAGAGTTTTCAAGCTGCAGCACCCGGTTCGTCGACGGCAGGAAGAAACACTGCGACAGCGCCAGGAGGGTCAGTGCGATTTGCGCATACATGCCCGCGTTCTCGATCGTCTCACCCCGATATTGCAGGGGCAGACTGATCCAGGACCATTGACCTATGGCGGCCATGAAAGTGGCCAGACAAAGCGCGATAGCGGCAGAGACACAGACCAGCATTGCAAGGCGCTGCATGACATGCTGAACGAGATAGGTAACGGAACGGAACTGACTCACTGGAATAACCCCCGTGGAAATGTTGCCATAGGCAAGTTTATGCCGATTAACGAAATTTACTAAGGGAAAGTTCCATGGACCTGCGCAGTTCACGAATAAGCAGTGATTCGGCGCGGAGAGGGCAGGGATTGTTTCAGCAAAGTGATGCGCGTTGACCCTTGCCACAACCTGAGCGGGGGCTAGAGCCGCAGGGTGAGTCGTGCGGCCGCGGGTTCAGCTTTGCTGACCGGTGATGAACCGGGTCAATTGCGGATCGCTGGCGCGGTCCATGGCGGCGACATCGCCCTGCCAGTGAATGACCCCGTCCTGCAGCAATGCCACCTCATCGGCGATGGTACGGACCGAAGTCATGTCATGGGTGATGGTCAGCGCCATCGCGCCCGTCTCGCTGACGATATCGCGTATGAGCCGGTTGATGACCCCCGCCATCACCGGATCGAGCCCCGTCGTGGGTTCGTCGAAGAACAGGATCTCGGGGTCGGCGGCGATGGCGCGCGCCAGCCCGGCGCGTTTCTGCATGCCGCCCGACAATTCAGCGGGCAGGCGGTCGGCCACGTCTTCGGACAGGCCGACACGGTCGAGTTTGCGGATGGCGATTGCGTGGGCCTCGGCACGCGGCA
The DNA here is from genome assembly GCF_042685005.1 of Sulfitobacter aestuarii. Lineage (NCBI taxonomy): Bacteria > Pseudomonadati > Pseudomonadota > Alphaproteobacteria > Rhodobacterales > Roseobacteraceae > Sulfitobacter > Sulfitobacter aestuarii. The sequence goes on from NZ_JBHUMP010000002.1 coordinate 261,138, forward strand.
TCCGGCGCAGCAGGCGAAAGGCGACGTTCTGCCAGACCGGCAGGCTGTCAAACAGCGCCGCAGCCTGAAACAGCATCCCGAACCGGTCGAGAAACATTCTGCGCTGCCCCCCGGCCAGAAGTTCCCCGTCGAAGGTGATCCGCCCGCGATCAGGGCGCACCAGCCCGAGGATCGATTTCATCAGCACCGACTTGCCGCTGCCCGACGCGCCGATCACCACCAGTGAGCGGCCCCGCCGCAGCTCCAGATCGACGCCACGCAGCACGTCGTTGCCGTCAAAGCGCTTATGGACATGCTCAAGCCGGATCATAGCGCGAAGAGCGCGCCGGTGAGCAGGAAATTCGCTGCGAGGATCAGCACCGCCGCCGCCTCAACCGCGCCCTTGGTCGCGCGCCCCACGCCACGCGCTCCGCGTCTTGCATGGATGCCGAAGTAACAGCCCATCAAGGCGGCGATGAAGCCGAAGGCCGCTCCCTTTATCAGCGAGGACGCGATGTCGAGCGGTTCGAGGAATTCGATCGTGTTGCGCAGATAGGCCGCCGGGTTGAAGCCGAGCGTGCCGGTCGCCATCGCGTAGCCGCCCATGATCCCGATGACATCGCCCACCGCCACCAGCAGCGGCACCACCAGCACCCCGGCCAGCAGACGCGGCGTGACGAGATACTTGATCGGATCGGTGGACAGGGTGATCAGCGCGTCGATCTGTTCGCTGACTTTCATCGTGGCAATCTCCGCCGCGATGGCCGCCGTCACCCGCGCGGCGATCATCAACCCGACCAGCACCGGGCCGAGCTCGCGCACCATGCCGATAGCGACGATCTGCGGCACCACCGCCTCGGCGTTGAACCGCGCGCCCCCGGCGTAGATCTGCATGACCAATGCCCCGCCGGTGAACAGAGCCGTCAGCCCCACCACCGGCAGTGACAGCCAGCCGATCTGCAGCAGCGCATTGCCGAACTGCGCGCCGCAAAACGGCGGGCGCAGCAGATGCGACAGCCCGCTCAGCGCAAAGAGCACCACCCGGCCGATCACCGCCAGCGCCCCGAGCGGCAGCCGCCCGACAGCCGCGAGCCCGGCCAGAGCCGTCTGGCTCATGACTGATATTGCCGGTCGTATCTGGCACCGAGCGCGGTCAGCACCTCATAGCCGATGGTTCCGGCGAAACCGGCCAATGTGTCGATCGACTGGTGCTGTCCGAGCAGTTGCAACGAGGTCGGGGTCTCGGGCAGGCTGCTGATATCGACGGTGATGAGATCCATGGAGACGCGGCCGACCACCGGCACTGGGCGGCCTTCATGGGTGAAACGTGCCTTCGGCGCCATCGCCCGCATCAGCCCGTCGGCATAACCTGCCGCCACGGTGGCAACACGGGTCAGCCGTTCGGCCTGCCAGTCGTTGCCATAGCCGACACTCTCCCCCGGGGCCACGTCGCGGGTCTGGATCACCGGCACGTCAAGCGTCACCACCGGCACCGCATCGATGAAGGGCAATCCGCCATAGAGCCCGACGCCGGGCCGGGTCAGGTCGAAATGATATTTTCGTCCAAGCAACAGCCCGCCGGTCGCGGCGAGCGAGCGCGGGGCGTCGATCCCCTGGGTCATTTCCTCGAACACCTTGAGCTGCATCTCGTTCATGGGATGCTGCGGCTCGTCAGCGCAGGCAAGATGCGACATTACCAGGGTTGGTTGCTGGGCCAGCGCGATATCGCGCAGTGCCGCCCATTCGTTCGGCTCCATGCCGAGCCGGTTCATGCCGCTGTCAAGCTGGATTCCGAAAGGATGGCCCGGCAGCGCCTCCACATGGGTCAGCAACTGATCGAGCGAATTGATCATCGGCGTCAGGTTGCCCGCGCGGATCATCTCCGCATCACCGGGCATGTGGCCCGAAAAGACGCTGATCACCGGACCGGGACCGAGCGCGCGGCGCAGTTCCATGCCCTCCTCGGCCAGGGCCACGAAGAAATGCCGTGCTCCGGCCCCGGCCAGTGTCTTGGCCACCGGGGCGACGCCGAGCCCATAGGCATCGGCCTTCACCACGGCAGCGGTTTCTACATCGCTCTGCCCGTCGAGGGCGCGCCAATTGGCGGCGATGGCGGAGAGATCGATCTTGAGGGTGGCATTGCTCATGACAGCGGTTTTGACAGGATGTGCGTGAAGGTCAAGCACCGAGCGGCGCGACACTGGTGAGGAAGCGGCGACCGGCGGGGTTCTGCGCCCGCTTCAGGTTGCCTTCAGGCTGCGCGCAAGGGTTGCGAAGGGCCGGAACACTGCGCTGAACGGTAGCTGCCCCAGCGGAAACATGCACATGAGCTTCTGCCGCTAAGCTGAGCGCACGCCTGAAGAACCGGCGTCGCCGGGTGTTTTTCCACAGTTTTATCCACTGCTGCTCAGAATTCTTGATCGTTACCTTGTTGCCAGGGCTTGGCAAGGTTGCCAAAGCGGGTGAACCGCCCCTCGAAGCTGAGATCCACGGTGCCGATCGGACCGTGACGCTGCTTGCCGATCACCACCTCGGCGCGGCCGTGCAGACGTTCCATCTCTTCCTGCCAGATCGCCATCTTGTCGAGCTCGTGATCGCCCGGCTTCTCGCGTTCCTTGTAATATTCCTCGCGGAACACGAACATCACCACGTCGGCATCCTGTTCGATCGAACCGGATTCGCGCAGGTCGCTCAGCTGCGGTCGCTTGTCCTCGCGGTTTTCCACCTGCCGGGAGAGCTGCGACAGCGCGATCACCGGAATGTCGAGCTCCTTGGCGATCGCCTTGAGACCCATGGTGATCTCGGAAATCTCGTTGACCCGATTCTCGGATTTGCCGGTGCCACGCACCAGCTGCAGATAATCGATGATCAGCACATCCAGCCCATGCGTCCGTTTCAACCGTCGCGCCCGCGCGGCGAGCTGGCTGATCGGCAGGGCCGGGGTATCGTCGATGAACAGCGGACAGGCCTCCAGCGCCTTGGCGGCATCGACGAAGCGACGGAATTCCGCCTCGGTCATGTCCCCCGACCGGATCTGCTGGCTCGGGATCTCAGCGGCTTCCGACAGGATCCGTGCGGCGAGCTGCTCGGCCGACATTTCGAGCGAGTAGAACCCGACGACCCCGCCATCGACCGCGCCTTCGGTGCCGTCATGCAACTGACCGCGCTTGTAGGCCTTGGCGACGTTGAAGGCGATGTTGGTGGCCAAGGAGGTCTTGCCCATCGAGGGGCGCCCGGCAAGGATCAGCAGGTCGGATTTGTGCAGCCCGCCAAGCTTCTTGTCCATGTCGATGAGCCCGGTCGAGACACCCGACAGGCCGCCGTCGCGCTGATAGGCGGCATTGGCGACATTGACCGCATCGGTCACCGCCTTGAGGAAAGACTGGAATCCGCTTTCGACCTGACCCTGTTCGGCGAGCTTGTAGAGCTGCTGTTCCGCCTCGACGATCTGCTCGCGCGGCTCGGAGGAGACATCGACCTGCGCCGCCTTGGCGGAAATGTCACGGCCAAGCTGGATCAGGTCGCGGCGCACCGCCAGATCATAGATCATCTGCGCGTAGTCGCGCACCGCGAAAGCGCTGATCGCGGCGCCGGCGAGACGGGCGAGATAGGCAGGACCGCCAAGCTCCTTGAGCCCCTCGTCATCCTCCATGAACGCCTTCAGCGTCACCGGCGAGGCGAGGTTGTTCTTGGCAATGCGGGTGCTGGCGATCTCGAAGATCCGGGCATGTACCGGATCATAGAAATGCTTGGCCGAAATGATCGAGGCGACCCGGTCGTAAATGTCGTTGTTGGTCAGGATTGCACCGAGGAGCTGTTGCTCCGCCTCGATCGAATGCGGCATCGTCTCCGGAGCCTGCACGGCGATCTGGTTCGCGTTCAGCGAAGTAATCTCGTTCATTGTCTCACCCAAGTCTGCCCGGTGCCGTCATAGACAGCACGATTCCTCGGCGCAAATTGTATGTTTTTGTGGATATCCGGTGGATACCTTGCGCCCACCATATCTTGCCTCAACCGGCAGGCTCGCGTCAATATCTCGCTGGCTTACCGCTCAGGATTGACGTTTTTCCTGCCATTCCCGCGGCGCGTTGAGGAAGGATTCGACCTCCGCCAGCGTCTGCGCATCGAAGACACCCTGCTCCTTGGCTTCTGCCAGCACATCCCACCAGGTGCAGAGCGCGTGCAGGGAGACGCCGTGATCACCCAGCGTCCTCTCGGTCTGCGGGAAGATGCCGTAGTAGAAGATCACCGCGGTATGTGCGCAGCTCGCCCCGGTCTCGCGGATCGCATCGACGAAGCTCAGCTTGGAACCGCCATCGGTGGTCAGATCCTCGACCAGCAGCACCCGCTCGCCCTCGCGCATCTCGCCCTCGATCCGCGCATTGCGGCCATAGCCCTTGGGCTTCTTGCGCACATAGCTCATCGGCAGCGCCATGCGCTCGGCCACCATCGCGGCAAACGGGATGCCCGCGGTCTCGCCCCCGGCAATATTGTCGAACGCCTCGAACCCCGCGTTGCGCATTACCGTGACGGTGAGGAAATCCATCAGGGTCGCCCGGATGCGCGGATAGGAGATCAGCTTGCGGCAATCGATATAGGTCGGCGAGGGCAGGCCGGACGCCAGGGTGAAAGGCTCCTCGGCGTTGAAATGCACGGCCTTGATCTCCAGCAGCATCCGCGCGGTCAGACGGGCCATTTCTTCGGGCGAGGGATAGCTGGTGGGAATCATCGTTGCGTCCTTTGCATGCAATGTGCCGGGACATCGCGACGCCCCGGGCGGAAGTCCTCGTCGGCCTGTCAGGCGACCGACCAGTTGAGCGGCATCATCGGGTCGAAGACCGTCACAGGCCCCTCCGCCGTCTCGATCTGCTCAGGGTAGCGTGCCGGGCTCCGGGTCAGCGTCAGCGTCGCCTCATTGGGTGCCATGTCGTAAAAGGCCGGTCCATGCAGCGAGGCGAAGCCTTCGAGCCGGTCGAGCGCATTTTCCTGCTCGAATACCTCCGCGAGGATCGACATGGTGTTGGGCGCGGTGAAACAACCCGCGCAGCCACAGGGCAGCAGCTTGTTGGCATCGGTATGGGGCGCGCTGTCGGTGCCGAGGAAGAACCGCGCATCACCTGACGTGGCGGCGGCGCGCAGCGCCAGCCGGTGCTGCTCGCGCTTGGCCACCGGCAGGCAGTAATAATGCGGCTTGATGCCCCCGACGAGAATGTGGTTTCGGTTGATCACCAGGTGATGCGTGGTGATCGTGGCACCGAGCCCGGTTTCGACACTGCGCACGTAATCGGCGGCATCCTTGGTGGTGATATGCTCCATTACCACGCGCAGCCCCGGATGGCGGCGGCGGATCGGATCGAGAACTTTTTCGATGAACACGGCCTCGCGATCGAAGATATCGACCGCCGGGTCGGTCACCTCGCCATGGGTGCAGAGCGGCAGACCAATCTCGGCCATCTTCTCCAGCACCGGCGCAACCCTGTCGAAATCGGTGACCCCGGAAGCGGAATTCGTCGTCGCTCCGGCGGGGTAGAGCTTCACCGCCGAGATCAGGCCCTGCGCGTGCGCGGCGGCGACATCCTCGGGATCGGTATCCTCGGTCAGATAGAGCGTCATCAGCGGGGTAAAATCGGCCCCTTCGGGCAGCGCCGCCACGATCCGGGCGCGATAGGCAGCGGCATCGGCGCCGGTCACAACCGGCGGCACCAGGTTCGGCATGATGATCGCGCGGGCGAAATGCGCTGCGCTATGGGGCAGCACTGCCGCCAGCATTTCACCATCGCGCAGATGCAGATGCCAGTCGTCGGGACGGCGGATGGTAAGGCTCTGGCACATCGGATCGCTCTTGGACATTGTCATGCGCGCGCAGCTAGCATGTTGTCCGCAGCGGCGCCAGATGCCTTATGCGATCCGGTCCTGCCGCGCCGCCTGCAGCTGATTGAGGGTGCGCTGGAACCGCGGCGCCCGCATCCGTTCGGTGACATTGCCGCAGAGCAACAGCAACAGGCCCTCGCGCCGCGCCTCGCCGAGCAGGTTCAACAGGTTGCGCAGATAGGGCAGGTAGTCGCGCCGCGCCTGGTAAAGCTGCGCGAAACGCAGCGCGTCGAGCTCGCCCCCGGCCAGCGCCAAAAGCAGTGGTGCCAGCTGACCCATGTCGAGCAGATCGGTCTGCAGCGCATCGCCCATGTTGGGCATGCGCAGCTTGGTGACATTGCCCCGGGTGAACAGCGCCGCATGCATCGCGTCGAGCCGCTGGCGCGGGTCATAGAGCACGAAAGCCGCCTCCGCCGCGTCGAGCATGTCCGGCGCATAGCCATAGCGGCTAGTGAAATCCACACGCCGCATGTCGGTAAAGCGGTCATCCCATTCGGTGAGCCGCGGATCGAGCGTCGCCTGCGGCTGGATCGCCAGCACCCGCGCCGCCGGGGCGCTGACCGAGAAGGCAGCGGCCGCATAGGCGCAGGGCCCGGCCCCATAGAAGATCACGGTCTCGAACTCATCGAAGAAACCGTCATCGACCAGCCGGTCGAAATATCGATAGATCGCCTCGTCGCGGAACCAGGTGTCGCCGTCGCTGGCCAGGCATAGATGCGACCATTGATGATCGCGCAGCATTTCCCAACCGAGCGGCTGCGCCTTCTCCGAAAGCACCTGAATGCCCTGGAAGGTCTCGAACGTGACGAGCAGCGTCGGCCCGGCTTCGATGAAACTGGCAAAATGCCGTTTGCCCAGCGACAGGAAATAGCCGTCCTCCTCGGAAATCTCCGAGATCGCCTCCAGCCAATCGGCCTTGGACAGGTCCATGAGGGATGTCTCGATGCTCGGCTTCTGGTCTGACATGGCCGCGTCCTCAAACTGTTTCGTGCGATATCGTCATCGCGCTGTCGCCGAGAGATAGGCAGGCATTGCGGCAGAAATGCGGTAATGCGATGCGTATTTCATGCCAATTTTGCGCATGTTTTCGGCATCTTGAGCCGATCGGGAGCGTTCCCGTCAAGCTTGCCTGACCCGCTGAAGGCTTGACCCGGCGCGACAGGAATGCACGCTGGGTCAAAGCCGGAGGGGAACATGGCCGACATCACCGATATCGACGCGGTCCAGGGGCTTCTGGCCGGGGAGGGCTATATCTGCGGGCGCCCCCTGGCCACCGTGGTTTTCCTGGCGCTGCGGCTGGGACGGCCGCTGTTTCTCGAAGGCGAGGCCGGAGTGGGCAAGACCGAGATTGCCAAGGCGCTGGCGGCCGGGCTCGACCGGCGGCTGATCCGCCTGCAATGCTACGAGGGGCTCGACGCCGCCACGGCGGTCTATGAATGGAACTTCCCGGCGCAGATGGTGGCGATCCGCACCGCCGAGGCCACCCATCAGGCCGACCGCAGACAGCTGACCGCGGAACTGTTCAGCGACGAATTCCTGATCGAACGCCCGCTGCTTCAGGCGCTGCGCCCGGATGCGCGCGGCGCGCCGGTTCTGCTGATCGACGAGCTCGACCGCACCGATGCGCCCTTTGAAGCTTTCCTGCTCGAGGCGCTGAGCGATTTCCAGGTGACCATCCCCGAACGCGGCACGATCAAGGCCGAAGCTCCGCCGATCGTGATCCTCACCTCCAACCGGACCCGTGAGGTCCACGACGCGCTCAAACGCCGCTGTCTCTATCACTGGGTCGATTACCCCGATTTCCCCCGCGAAATGGAAATCCTGCGCGCCCGTGCCCCGGAGGCCGAAGCCAGCCTCAGCCGCGAAGTCGTCGCTTTCGTGCAGCAATTGCGCAGCGAAGACCTTTTCAAGAAGCCCGGCGTTGCCGAGACCATCGACTGGGCCAAATGCCTGCTCGCCCTCGACGTGATCGCGCTCAGCCCCGAGGTGATCGCAGACACGCTCGGCGCAATCCTCAAATATCAGGATGACATCGCCCGGCTGCACGGTTCGGAAGCCAAACGCATCCTCGATCAGGCCAAGGCCGGTCTGGAAGCCTCCTGATGCGCCCGCCGGCTCTTCTTCTGGCCGCAAATACCTTCGGGGGTCCGGGGGCAGAGAGCCCCCGGCGGCCTGAAACATGAGCGAAGCCTCGCCACTGACGCTGCCCGACGATCCGAAACTGGCAGGCAACATCACCCATTTCGCCCGCGCCCTGCGCCGCGCCGGTCTGCCGATAGGGCCGGGCAGCGTCATTGACGCGATCAACGCGGTCACCGCCGCCGGTTTCAGCAACCGGCAGGATTTCTTCTGGACCCTGCACGCCTGTTTCGTCACCCGACCCGAACAGACCCGGGTCTTTGCCCAATTGTTCCGGCTCTACTGGCGCGATCCCCGCTATCTCGAACACATGATGGCCGCGATGCTGCCCGCGATCCGCGGCGTGCAGGAGGACCGCCCGGCGCAACCGGCCGAGAAACGCGCCGCCGAAGCCCTGCTCGACGGTGCCGAAGTCCCTCGGCCCGATCAAACCGCGGAGACCCCTCGGGAAGAAACGATGATCGAGGTCGATGCCAGCCTCACCATGTCGCGTAATGAACGGCTGCGCAGCCTCGATTTCGAACAGATGAGTCTTTCGGAGACCGCCGCTGCCAAACGCATGCTCGCGCGACTCAGGCTGCCGATAAAACCCTTGCCCTCGCGGCGCGGCATCCATGCCCATATCGGGCGTATCGACCCGCGCCGCAGCATGCGGCTGGCCCTGCGCCGCGGCGGCGAGATCCACGAGCTGGCTTTCAGGAAACCCCGGCCGCGCTATCCCAATCTGGTGGTGCTCTGCGACATTTCCGGCTCGATGAGCCAGTATTCCCGCATGGTGCTGCATTTCCTCCACGCGGTCAGCAACCGACAGCGCGGCGGCTGGGCGCAGGTGCATGGCTTCACCTTCGGCACCCGCCTGACCAACATCACCCGCCATCTCAAGACTCGCGATGTCGACGCGGCCCTCGCCGCCGCCGGGTCCGAAGCGCGGGATTGGGAAGGCGGCACCCGTATCGGCGCCTCGCTGGCGGCGTTCAACCGCGATTGGTCACGCAGGGTGATGGGGCAGGGCGCGGTAGTGCTGCTGATCACCGACGGCCTCGACCGCGACGCCCCGGCCGAGCTGTCCCGTCAGATGAAGCGCCTGCAGCTCAGCGCCCGGCGGCTGATCTGGCTCAATCCGCTACTGCGCTGGGATGGTTTCGCCCCGAAAGCCCAGGGCATCCGCGCAATGCTGCCCCATGTCGACAGTTTCCGCGCCGGTCATTCCATCGCCTCGCTGGAGGCGCTGGCCGACGCGATCTCCCGCCCCGATGATCAGGGCGAGAAGACCCGCCTGCTGGCCCGGATGGCAGGGTGATCAAACCCTGCCGACCGGGCCCGATCTTCAGGCGAAAGTCTCTGCAAAGACGCCGCGGTAGAGCGCCGACAGCTCCGCCAGCGGCGCTTCCACGCCGCCGAACCGCACTGCCTCGCCGCCGAACTTGCCGACTGCATTCAGCGTGATCCCGGCGGCACCCGCCGCGGTCATCAAAGCTTCGGCCTGATCGAAATTACAGGCAATCAGGTAGCGCCCCTGATCCTCGCCAAACAGAGTCGGTGTATCGCCCGCATCAAGCTGCACGCCCACTCCGGCTGCCTCGGCGAGTTCAAACGCGGCCAGAGCCAGACCACCGTCGCTGAGATCGGTGCAGGCCTTGATCAGCTCGCGGTTCTCGCGGATGAATTCCCCATGACGGCGCTCGGCCTCGAGATCGACCGCAGGGGCATCGCCCTCGATGCGGCCAAAAACCTGCGCAAGGATCGCCGATTGACCAAGATGCCCGGCGGTGTCGCCGAGCACCAGTGCCACATGGCCCTCGCGCACTTCCGTCCCGATGATCTCGTCCACGTGCTGCAGCAACCCGACTGCACCGATTGTCGGGGTCGGCAGGATCGCGGCGCCATCCGTTTCGTTGTAGAGCGAGACATTGCCGGACACGATCGGCATATCGAGCGCCGCAACCGCCGCGCCGATGCCCTTGATCGCGCCGACCAGCTGACCCATGATCTCGGGCTTTTCGGGATTGCCGAAATTGAGGTTGTCGGTGGTCGCCAGCGGCCGTGCCCCCACCGCGCAGAGATTGCGATAGGCTTCCGCCACCGCCTGCTTGCCGCCCTCGACCGGGTTTGCCTTCACATAGCGCGGAGTCACGTCCGAGGTGAAGGCAATCGCCTTGACGGTGCCATGCACCCGCACGATGCCGGAGCCGATTCCCGGCGTGCGCGCCGCATCGCCCATGACCATCGTGTCATATTGTTCGAACACCCAGGCCTTGGAGGCATAGTTCGGATGGCCGATCAGCGCCTTCAATCCGTCGATCGGGTCCACACCGGGCACATCAGCCAGCGGCTCTGCGGGGGGCGTCTCGACATGGGGCCGGTCATATTCCGGCGCGGTACTGGCCAGCTTCGACAGGGGCAGGTCGGCCTTGACCTCGCCATTGTGCAGGATCAGGAACCGATCCTCGGCAATGGTCTCGCCGACAATGGCGAAATCGAGGTCCCATTTGTCGAACACCGCCTTGGCTTCGGTTTCAAGCTCGGGGCGCAGCACCATCAGCATGCGCTCCTGGCTCTCCGACAGCATCATCTCATAAGCCGTCATCTGCAGCTCACGGGTCGGCACCTTCTCCAGATCAAGCCGCACGCCGAGCTTGCCCTTGTCGCCCATCTCGACCGCTGAACATGTCAGGCCCGCAGCCCCCATGTCCTGAATCGAGATCACCGCCCCGGTCGCCATCAGCTCCAGCGTCGCTTCCATCAGGCGTTTTTCGGTAAACGGATCGCCGACCTGCACGGTCGGGCGTTTCTCTTCGATCGTGTCGTCGAACTCGGCACTGGCCATGGTCGCGCCGCCAACCCCGTCACGACCGGTCTTGGCCCCAAGGTAGACCACCGGCATGCCGACACCGGAGGCAGCGGAATAGAAAATCTTGTCGGCATCCGCGAGACCGGCCGCAAAGGCATTGACCAGACAATTGCCATCATAGGCGGTATCAAAGCGCACTTCGCCGCCCACGGTCGGCACGCCGAAGCAATTGCCGTAACCGCCGACGCCCTCGACCACGCCATGCACAAGCTGGCGTGTCTTGGGATGATCGACCCGCCCGAAGCTCAATGCGTTCATCGCCGCGATCGGGCGCGCGCCCATGGTGAAGACATCGCGCAGAATGCCGCCCACGCCGGTCGCCGCACCCTGATAGGGCTCGATATAGGACGGGTGATTGTGGCTCTCCATCTTGAAGACCAGCGCCTGACCATCGCCGATATCGACCACACCGGCATTCTCGCCGGGTCCGCAGATCACCTGCGGTCCCTCGGTCGGCAGGGTGCGCAGCCATTTCTTCGAGGATTTATAGGAACAATGCTCGTTCCACATGGCCGAGAAGATGCCCAGCTCGGTAAAGCTCGGTTCACGTCCGATGATCTCGAGAATGGTGACATATTCATCCGGCTTCAGGCCATGGCTGGCGATCAGTTCAGGCGTGATGGCAGGTTCGGTCATGATGCTTCTATCCCCGTGGCAGATACGCGCCCCTCTTAATTGAAGCCGCCTGAGGGGGAAAGGGCAAAGGGGCGGGGGGTGCATGCGCAACCGGGTGATTTCTTTATGCCGAAAATACTCATGGCGCGCAGGGAGTGAGTGCGGCAGCGATGCGGTGAGGGAGAAGAGGGCAGTCTGGGGGGTATACCGGGAATCTGGCTTGGGGTGAGGGAGGAGCTCGGCTCAAAAAAAAGGCCGAGCTCAAAGCTCGGCCAAGTCCAACAGGGAGGTATGAAGCGAAGCGCCGAAGCGTCTCAATCTTCATGAGGCTGAATTAGGGATCCGTCCCGTTCCGATCAAGTAAGATTCCGCATCCCGCCAAGCATGGCCGCTATGCGTTTTACGCATGGCTCAGCTGTTCTGCTTGTCGCGCAGCAGCTTACGGTAGCTGATGATCTCGTCCTGTACGAAATCCTTGAATGCCGAAACCCGTTTCGATTGCCGCAATTCCTCGGGATAGGCGAGATAGACGGGCACGTCCGCCGACTCGATCTCGGGCAGCACATGTACGAGATCGGGGAAATCCTGGGTGAGGTAATCGGGCAGCACGCCGATGCCGAGGTCATGCAGCACGCCCTGCAGCACGCCGAAGTAATTGTTCACTGTCAGCAGCGATCGCACGTCATTGAACATCAGTTGCTGGGCCAGGTGCAGCCCGGCGCTGACCTGGTTGCTGTCGGTGTTCTGACAGATCAGCCGGTGATCGGCGATGTCCTCGATCCGCTTCGGCGTGCCATTGTCCGCCAGGTATTTCGGGCTCGCATAGAGACACATGCGCACCGACATCAACCGCTTGCGGATCAGATCGGCCTGGCTCGGCTCCTTCATGCGGATCGCCACGTCGGCTTCGCGCATCGGCAGGTCGAGCACCCGTTCCTCGAGCATCAGGTCGACTTTCAGGTCGGGATATTTCTCATAAAGCTTTGGCAGGCGCGGCGCCAGCCAGAGCGTGCCGAAGCCGGTGGTGGTGGTGACCCGCAGATCGCCATAAACCTCTTCCTCGCTGTCGCGGATACGTGCCGCGGCGGCGTCGAGCCGTTTGGTCATGGCAGAGGTCGCATCGAACAACAGCTCGCCCTGTTCGGTCAGAATCAGCCCACGGGCGTGGCGGTGGAACAGGTTGGTGTTGAGCTGCTCCTCCAGCCCGCGAATCTGTCGCGACACGGCGGATTGCGACAGGTTCAGCCGGTCCCCCGCATGGGTCAGGCTGCCGGCATCGGCGACCGCGTGAAAAATTCTGAGTTTGTCCCAATCCATCTTTTCGGCACTTTCATTGACTTGCGCTCTCCTAACCTAATCGCACGAGATTAACAGAGGCGTGACGTTCTTGCCCCTAGATAGGAGTAATTTTCGACTATACAGGTCAGCAATTGTGACCTATCATCTCCCCGAACCGCAGATTGACGTGACCAGGGAGGCCCGCCATGACGACGCAGAAGATTTCACTCACCGACCGTTTCGACCTCGAGAAGAGCCCGGTGCTGCTCAACGGCACACAGGCGCTGGTGCGGCTGATGATGATGCAGTCGGCGCGCGACCGCGCGGCAGGTCTCAACACCGCAGGCTATGTCACCGGCTATCGCGGCTCACCGCTCGGGGCGGTCGACCTGCAGATGGGCCGCGCCGAAAAGCTGCTCGCCGAGCATAACGTCAAGTTCCATCCCGGCCTCAACGAAGACCTTGCAGCGACCGCGCTCTGGGGCAGCCAGCAAGCGGAGCTGCGCGGGGAGGGCAAGTATGACGGCGTCTTCGGTCTCTGGTACGGCAAGGGGCCGGGGGTGGACCGGACCGGCGACGTGATGCGCCATGCCAACATGGCCGGCACCGCGCCCCATGGCGGCGTGCTGATGGCGATGGGCGATGACCATACCGGTGAATCCTCGACCGTACTGCACCAGTCCGAATGGGCGATGGTCGATGCCTACATGCCGGTCGTGTCGCCCGCCGGGGTGCAGGAGATCCTCGATTACGGCATCTACGGCTGGGCGCTGTCGCGTTTCTCGGGGCTCTGGGTCGGGCTCAAGACCATGAAGGACACGGTCGAAGCCACCAGCGTCGTCAACGGCGATCCGCAGCGCATGCAGCTGGTGCTGCCCGAATTCGACATGCCCCAAGGCGGGCTCAACATCCGGCTCGGTGACACCCCGCATCTGCAGGAAGCGCGGATGATCGACTACAAGCGCTTCGCCGCCGAAGCCTTCAGTCATGCCAACAAAATGGACAAGCGGGTCTGGGGCAAACGCGGCGCCAGGATCGGCTTTGCCGCGGCGGGCAAGAACTGGCTCGATCTGGTCCATGCCCTCAGCCTGCTGAACATCGATGAGAACGAGGCCGAGCGCCTCGGCATCACCACCTACAAGATCGGCCAGACCTTCCCGCTCGACATGCACGGCTTTCACGACTGGGCCGAAGGGCTCGACCTGATCGTCGTGGTCGAGGAAAAGCGCAAGCTGATCGAAGTGCAGGTCAAGGAAGCCCTGTTCTCTGATACCCACCGCCGGGTCTATGGCTGGCACAAGGGCGGCGGTGCGGGCATGGAACATGGCGAAGAGCTGTTCCCGACCCGTGGCGCGCTCGACCCGATTCTGATCGCCGAGAAGATCGGCGGTATCCTGCTCGAAGAGAGCCGCGAGACCGATGGCATCCGCGCCGGGCTGGCCGCACTCAACGAAGCGCGTCGTGCCGACAATGCCGAGGATATCGCCGCCCGTCTGCCCTATTACTGCTCGGGTTGCCCGCATAACTCCTCCACCAAGGTGCCCGAAGGCTCGCGCGCCTATGCCGGGATCGGCTGTCACTACATGGTGCAATGGATGGACCGCGAGACCACCGGCTTCACCCATATGGGCGGCGAAGGTGCCAACTGGATCGGCGAGGCGCCGTTCTCCACCACGCCGCATGTGTTCCAGAACCTCGGCGACGGCACCTACAACCATTCCGGCGTGCAGGCGATCCGCGCCGCCCTCGCGGCGGGTGTCAACATCACCTACAAGATCCTTTACAACGACGCCGTGGCGATGACCGGTGGCCAGCATAACGAGGGCGATCTCGATGCCTACCGCATCGTGGCCGAGCTCAAGGCGATGGGCGTGAAGAACATCGCCGTGGTCTATGACGAGAAGGAAGAGGTGGACCTCAAGCGCTTCACCGGGGTCGAGATTCACGAACGCGCCGAGATGGACAATGTCCAGAAGGCATTCACCAAGCATCAGGGCGTCAGCGCCATCGTCTATATCCAGACCTGCGCCGCCGAGAAACGCCGCCGCCGCAAGCGCGGCCTGTTTCCCGACCCGGACAAGCGGGTGTTCATCAACGAAGACGTCTGCGAAGGCTGCGGCGACTGCGGCGTGCAATCCAACTGCGTCTCGATCGTCCCGAACGAGACCGAACTGGGCCGCAAACGCGCCATCGACCAGTCCTCCTGCAACAAGGATTTCTCCTGTCTCAAGGGCTTCTGCCCTTCCTTCGTAAGCCTTGAGGGCGCAAACATCCGCAAGGACCCGACCACCGAGATCACCATTCCCGATCTGCCGATGCCGGAGCTGCCGCGCATCAAGGGCACCCATAACGTGGTGATTACCGGGGTTGGCGGCACCGGGGTCGTCACCGTCGGCGCGCTGCTGGCACAGGCGGCACAGCTCGACGGCAAGGGCGCGGGCATGATGGAAATGGCCGGTCTCGCGCAGAAGGGCGGTGCGGTGCATATCCATTGCCGTCTCGCCGAGAAACCCGCTGACATCAGCGCCATTCGCGTCGCCACCGGCGAGGCCGACGCGCTGATCGGTGGCGATCTGGTGGTTTCCGCCGGGCACAAGACGCTGGGGCTAACCAAGCAGGGCCGCACCGGCGCGGTGGTCAATTCCCATCAGATCATCACCGGCGACTTCACCCGCGATACCGAATTCCAGCTACCCTATGACCGGCTCAGCCTCGCCATCGAAGCACGGCTCAAGGACCGGCTGGCGATGTTCGATGCCTCCGACCTTGCCAAGGCGGCGCTGGGCGATTCGATCTATTCCAACATGATGATCTTCGGTGCCGCCTGGCAGCGGGGGCTGCTGCCGCTGACCCTTGAAAGCATCCAGGAGGCGATCCGCATGAACGGGGCTGCCGTCGATCGCAACCTGCGTGCCTTCGAGATCGGGCGCTGGGCAGTGCTCCATCCGCAGGAAGCTGCGGCGCTCAGCACGCCCAAGGTCATCGACCTGCCAAAATCGCTCGACGAAAAAATTGGCTACCGTGTTGCGCAGTTGAACGCCTATCAGGGCAAGCGACTGTCGCGCCGCTATACCGCGCTGCTGGAGCGGATCGAGGATCGCGACGTCGTGGCCGCAGCCGCCGTCGGCTATCACAAGCTGCTGTCCTACAAGGATGAATACGAGGTCGCCCGCCTACTGCTGTCCAGCCGCGACAAGGCCCGCGCCGAGTTTGACGGTGATTTCAAGATGACCTTCCACATGGCGCCGCCGATTATTTCCAAGGACGGGCCCGATGGCCGCCCGATGAAGCGCGAATTCGGCCAATGGCTCGAAGGACCGCTGCGTCTGATGGCCAAGTTCAAAGGCCTGCGCGGCACCCCCTTCGACCCGTTCGGCTATACCGCCGAGCGCAAGATGGAACGCGCGCTGATCAGGCAATACGAGGCCGACATGGAGGAGGTGCTGCCGCTGCTCACCGATGCCACCCGCGCGCCGATCATCGCGCTTGCCGAACTTCCGTTGCAGATCCGTGGCTTTGGTCCGGTCAAACAGGCCAACGAGGCGAAGGCTGCCAAGCGCCGCGAGGAATTGCTTGCCGTAATCCGTGCCGGTGGCACGGCGACCGCGAAGGCGGCGGAGTGACAAAGCGCACGGCCGCCCGGCGCGGGGCGGCCGAACCCGTATTGCGGGAACAGCGCATCCTGCCGATGGATTTCCCGCGCGAAGCCGCGTAAGAGCATTCCTGAGACACGGCACCATGCCCTGCCCCCGGCCGGGAGCAGGCGCGCCGCAACATGGCTGAGGATATTATGGCAGTTGGTATTTTCGACTCGGGGCTTGGCGGGCTGACCGTCTGGGCGGCGGTGCAGGAACGGCTTCCGGAAGTGGATTTCGTCTATCTCGCGGACAGCGCCCATGCGCCCTATGGCGTGCGCACCGCTGATGACATCTACGAGCTGACCTGCGCCGCCGTGCAGCGGCTGTTCGATGCCGGATGCGATCTGGTCATTCTCGCCTGCAACACCGCCTCGGCAGCGGCTCTGCGCCGGATGCAGGAAAGCTGGGTGCCGGAGGGCAAACGCGTGCTCGGCGTCTTCGTGCCGCTGATCGAGGCGCTGACCGAGCGGCAATGGGGCGACAATTCGCCGCCGCGCGAGGTTGCCGTGCAGCACGTGGCGCTGTTCGCCACCCCCGCTACCGTGGCGAGCCGCGCCTTCCAGCGTGAACTGGCCTTCCGCGCCATCGGCGTCGATGTCGAGGCGCAGGCCTGCGGCGGAGTGGTCGATGCGATCGAGGAGGGGGATTTCATCCTCGCCGAGGCCCTGGTGCGGTCCCACGTCGATGCCCTGCGGCGCAAGATGCCGCTGCCGCAGGCGGCGATCCTCGGCTGCACCCATTATCCGTTGATGCAGGAAGTCTTCCAGGCCGCATTGGGCGAAGAAGTGCAGGTGTTCAGCCAGGCCAGCCTCGTCGCCGAGAGCCTCGCCGACTATCTGGCCCGGCACCCGGCCCTGATGGGGAGTGGCGAGTCGGCCTTCCTAACCACCGGCGATCCGGCCCGGGTCAGCAGCCGCGCCACCCAGTTCCTGCGCCGCGAGATCCGTTTCGAGGCTGCCTGAGATACCGACACGATACCAACATGTTACCGACGGGATACCGCAAATGAGCTACAACATCGCCATACTCGGCGCCTCGGGCTATACCGGCGCCGAATTGATCCGCCTGATTTCCGGCCATTCCGCCATGAAGATCAAGGCTTTGGGTGGCAATTCGAAAGCCGGGCAAAGCCTCGCCCAGGTGTTTCCGCACCTGCGCCACCTCGATCTGCCCGATCTCGTCACCATGGAGGAAATCGACTTCTCCGGGATCGACCTGTGCTTCTGCGCCCTGCCGCACAAGACCTCGCAGGAGGTCATCGCCGCGCTTCCGCAAGACCTCAAGATTGTTGATCTTTCCGCTGACTTTCGGCTGCGCGATCCGGAGGATTACGCCAAATGGTACGGCAACGAACACGCCGCCCTCGCGCAGCAGCAAGAGGCCGTCTACGGCCTTACCGAATTTTACCGCGAGGAGATCCGCCGGGCCCGGCTCGTGGCCGGTACCGGATGCAATGCGGCAACCGGGCAATATGCGCTGAGACCCCTTGTGTCCGAGGGGGTGATCGACCTTGATGACATTATCCTTGATCTCAAATGCGCCGTCTCCGGGGCCGGGCGCAGCCTCAAGGAGAACCTGCTCCATGCCGAGCTCAGCGAGGGCTATCACGCCTATGCGCTTGGCGGCACACATCGCCATCTGGGCGAGTTCGATCAGGAATTCTCGGCCCTTGCCGGACGCCCGGTAAAGGTACAATTCACCCCGCATCTGATCCCGGCGAACCGCGGTATCCTCGCTACGACCTATGTGAAGGGTGACGCGCAAGTCATTCATGAAACTCTGGAAAACGCCTATTCGGGTGAACCCTTCATTGCGGTGCTTCCGTTCGGCGAGCCGCCAAGCACGCGCCATGTGCGCGGCTCGAATTATTGTCATATCGGCGTGGTGGCGGACCGGCTCGAAGGACGGGCTATCGTCGTGGCAGCGCTCGACAACCTCACCAAGGGTTCAAGCGGACAGGCCTTGCAGAATGCCAACCTGATGTTAGGTATTGACGAGACAGAGGCGCTGACGATGGCGCCGCTTTTCCCGTAGTGTCATGAAAAGTCTCAAGAAACAAAGGCGTATTCAGGTCGTCCTCGTGGCGGTCGTGGCGCTGGTGCTCTCCACCGGGCTGATCGGCTACGCTTTGCGCGACGGGATAAATTTTTTCCGCGCGCCGAGCCAGGTGATCGCCGAACCGCCCGGCCCGAACGAGGTCTTCCGTATCGGCGGGCTAGTCTCCGAAGGCTCGCTGATCCGCGGCGAGGGCGAGACGATCCGTTTCTCGGTCACCGATGGCGGCGCCGAGGTGCCGGTTACTTTCACCGGGGTGTTGCCTGATCTCTTCGAGGAGAACCAGGGCATGGTCGGCACCGGACGCTACGTGAATGGTGTATTCGAAGCATCTGAAATCCTTGCGAAACATGACGAAACCTACATGCCCAAGGAGGTCGTGGACGCGCTGAAGGAACAGGGCGTTTACCAGGAACCCGAAAGCTGAGGGCGCACGCCCGGTCCAGCCTCTCTTAACCTCTTGCCGACCAGTCTCTTCCGCATCACAGCGGGAGAACAGGCATGTTGCAAGTCAGGGAAATCGCGGCGCAGATCGTGGCTCGGGAGGGCGGCTTCGTCGATGATCCGGACGATTCGGGCGGGGCGACGAAATACGGGGTGACGATCCATACGATGCGACGGCTCGGGCTCGATCTCGACCGGGATGGCGACGTGGATCGCATTGATGTGCAGCGCCTTTCGAAGCGGCAGGCAGTGCAGATTTTCCTTGATCACTACTACCGCGCCCCGCGGCTGGCGGAATTGCCGGAGCCATTGCAGCCCAGCGTCTTTGATATGTATGTCAATGCCGGGGCCAATGCCGTGAAGATCCTGCAACGGCTGCTGCGCGACATGGGGTAGGGCAAGATCGCTGTGGACGGGGTGCTCGGGCCGCAGAGCCTTACGGCGGCAGAGAGGGCGATGCGGGCTGCGCCGGATCATCTGGTCGATGCCTACGGGATCGCGCGGCGCAATTATTATTTCCGGCTGGCTGATCGCCGTCCGGCGAGTCGCAAATATGCCCGCAGCCGGGCGGGTGGCAAGGGCGGCTGGATCCGCCGGGCCGAGGCATTCATCGCCCCGCGCTATCATCTTAGCGCCAGTGAATTTCAGCGGAGAGTGGCGGCATGGGGGTGATCGAACGGATTTTCGGGTTGATCTTCGGCGAAGGCAACATGCTGCGCGGGACAGCGGAGGTATTTCGCGAAAACGCCGAAGCCGGGGCGCAGCGCGGCGCCGCTGCGCAGGCTCAGGCGATGGTCCAGTTTGGCGGCGAATTCGCCGGGACGGGGCGGGGTCGTTTCGACAGGCTGATGGACGGGATCAACCGCCTGCCGCGCCCCTTGCTGGCGCTCGGCACGCTGGGGCTCTTCGTCTCCGCCATGGTCGATCCGCTCTGGTTTGCCGAACGGATGCAGGGCATCGCGCTGGTACCGGAGCCGCTATGGTGGTTGCTCGGCGTGATCGTGTCGTTCTATTTCGGAGCGAGGCATCAGGTGAAATCCCAGCAATTTCAACAGGCGCTGGCGGGCAGCATCAATCGCGTGCCGCGGGTGATCGACAATATCTCGATGCTGCGAGATCTGCGCGCGGACACTGTCAGGATTGCCGCCACCGGCGCCGATGCGCGCCTGACCTCGGCAACGCTCCACCCCGATCAGAATGCCGCCCTGGCGGCGTGGCGTGCCAAGGGCTGACTGCGACGCTTTGGTCGGTGCGACGATGAGCTATGGCATGGGGCGCGGCGGCACTTTATAGTCGCGCCCATGATTACAGAACTCGGACATTTCGCACTGATCCTCGCCTTCGTTCTGGCCATCATCCAGACGGTCGTGCCGCTGATCGGTGCGCAGCGCCGCTGGCCCGGCTGGATGGCGCTGGCCGAGCCCGCCGCTACCGCGCAATTCGCTTTGACCGCGCTGGCCTTCGGAGCGCTGGTCTGGGCCTTCGTCACCTCCGATTTCAGCCTGCGCGTCGTGGTGCTCAACAGCCATTCCGCCAAGCCGCTGCTCTACAAGATCAGCGGCACCTGGGGCAATCACGAGGGCTCGATGCTGCTCTGGGTGTTGATCGTCACGCTGTTCGGCGCCATGGCTGCCTGGTTCGGGGGCAACCTGCCGCCCACCTTGCGGGCAAGGGTGTTGGCGGTGCAGGCGGCGATCGCGGTGGCGTTCTTTGCGTTCATCCTGTTCACCTCCAATCCCTTCCTGCGCCTCGCGGTGCCGCCCTTCGACGGCGAAGACCTCAACCCGCTGCTGCAGGATCCGGGCCTCGCCTTCCATCCGCCGTTCCTCTACCTCGGCTATGTCGGGCTCAGCATGACCTTCAGCTTCGCTGTGGCGGCGCTGATCGAGGGGCGCGTCGATGCCGCCTGGGGGCGCTGGGTGCGACCCTGGACGCTGGCCGCCTGGGTCTTCCTGACCATCGGCATCGCTCTGGGGAGCTGGTGGGCCTATTACGAGCTTGGCTGGGGCGGTTTCTGGTTCTGGGATCCGGTCGAGAACGCCTCCTTCATGCCGTGGCTTCTGGCCGCAGCGCTGCTGCATTCCGCGATCGTGGTGGAGAAACGCGAGAGCCTGAAGAGCTGGACCATCCTGCTGGCGATCCTCGCCTTCGGCTTCTCGCTGATCGGGACGTTCATCGTGCGCTCCGGCCTGCTGACCTCCGTCCATGCCTTCGCCAATGATCCCGAGCGTGGCGTTTTCGTGCTGGCGATCCTGGCCTTCTTCATGGGCGGAGCGCTGGTGCTCTTCACCTTCCGCGCCGGGGCCATGGAGGCCAAGGGCGTGTTCGGGCTGGTGAGCCGCGAATCCGCGCTGCTGGTCAACAACCTGCTGCTCGCGGTGGCCTGTTTCGTGGTCTTCGTCGGTACCATGTGGCCGCTGCTGGCGGAGATGTTCTTTGACCGCAAGCTCAGCGTCGGCCCGCCGTTCTTCAATGCCGCTTTCACGCCCTTCATCGTGGCGTTGGGTTTGTTCCTGCCAATCGGCTCGGCGATGCCGTGGAAACGCGCGCGCTGGGGCCGGGTGCTGCGGCCGCTGATCCCGGCGATGCTGCTGGCGATCGCCCTTTTCGGCCTGCTCTTCGCGCTGCAATCGGGGCGCAGCCTGCTCGGACCCTTCGGTCTCGCGCTCGGCGCCTGGCTGGTGATGGGCACCGGCATTGACCTGGCGCGCCGCACCGGACGCGGCACCGGGCGCTGGCGCCGTCTGGCGCGGCTGCCGCGGGCCGAGTGGGGCAAGTTCACCGCCCATGCCGGGCTCGGGATCACCATCATCGGTGTCGCCGGCCTCACCGCCTGGAGCATGGATGACATCCGGGTGGCGCAGATCGACACCCCCTTCACGGTGGGCGACTACACGCTGACCCTGAACGGGGTCGCGGAGGTCGAGGGGCCGAATTACCTGACCAGCATGGCCGACGTGACGCTGGCACGGGAGGGAGACGAAATAGCCCGGCTGCGGCCGGAAAAACGTTTCTACCCGGTCGCGCAGATGCCGACCACGGAGGCGGCGATCCATCAGAACCTGGCGCGCGATGTCTATGTGGTGATCGGCGATGCACAGGGCGATCGCGGCTGGACGCTGCGGACCTATATCAAGCCGCTGACCAACTGGATCTGGATCGGCTGCGCGCTGATGGCGCTTGGCGGCCTGCTGAGCCTCAGCGACCGGCGCTTCCGTGTCGCAGCCGGGGCGCAGAAACAGCCTGTCTCGCCGGTGGCGGCGGAATGAAACGCCTGCTGCTGGTCCTCCTGCTCTGCACCGGCCCCGCGCTGGCGGTGGAACCGGACGAGATGCTCGACGATCCGGCGCTCGAGGCGCGCGCGCGCGAGCTGTCGCAGGGGCTGCGCTGCCTCGTCTGTCGCAATGAAAGCATCGACGAGAGCAACGCCAGCCTGGCGCGCGACCTGCGCCTGCTGCTGCGCGAGCGGCTCATAGCGGGGGACAGCGACGAGGAAGCGGTCGATTACATCGTCGGGCGCTATGGCGAATATGTGCTGCTCAATCCGCAGGCCACCGGCGCCAACTGGCTGCTCTGGGGGGCCGGGCCGCTGATGCTGCTGCTGGCCGGGGGCATGGGGCTTATCTACCTGCGCGGCCGGGCGAAGGCGCGGGGTGCCGAGGAAACCCCGCTCAGCGCGGAAGAGCAGTCCCGGCTGCGCGATATTCTCGATCGCTGACGTGCGGTCCCTCTGGTCCGGTGCACCGGCTTTGCTAGGGTGTGCGCAACCAGCGAGGAAACACCGCCATGCAATACGAGACCCTGACCTATCAAGTGAGCGACGCCGTCGCCGTGATCACCCTGAACCGCGCCGAGCGGATGAACGCGCTCAGCAGCCAGATGCGCGCCGAGATCACCCATGCGGTGACGCAGGGCGGCAAGGAAGCGCGGGTCGTGGTGCTGACCGGCGCGGGGCGCGCCTTCTGTTCCGGGCAGGATCTGGGCGATGGCGCCTCGGCGGCGGATCTCGATCTCGAACGTACGCTGCGCGACGAATACGCGCCCATGCTGAGCGCGATCAGCGATTGCCCGGTGCCGACGATCTGCGCCGTCAACGGTCCTGCGGCCGGGGCGGGGGCCAATCTGGCGCTGGCGGCGGACGTGGTCTTCGCAACGGAATCCGCTTATTTCATGCAGGCTTTCACGCGGATCGGCCTGATCCCGGATGCCGGTGGCACCTATGCGCTGCCGCGTCAGATGGGCATGGCCAAGGCAATGGGTGCAGCGCTTTTCGCCGACAAGATCAGCGCGCGTCAGGCGGATGATTGGGGGATGATCTGGGCCGCGGTGCCGGATGCGGAATTCGACTCCCACTGGCGCGCCAAGGCGCTGCAGCTCGCCGCCGGTCCGACCGCCGCTTACGCCGCGGTCAAACGGGTGATCCGGCAATCCTGGGACAACAACCTCGAAGATCAGTTGACACTGGAGGCCCATGAACAGGGGCTCTGCGGCAAGTCGCGGGATTTCAAGGAAGGGGTGCTGGCCTTCACCGAGAAACGTGCGCCGCGTTTCGAAGGGCGCTGAACCGCCGGTCGGCCCTTCAGAAACTGCGTTCGACGAGCAGCACGTCCTCGACGCAGGGGGCGGGCCCGGCGCGGGCGATCACCGCCACTGCGATGCCATCGGCCAGCACCTGATGGACCGACCGCGAAAGACTGCAGATGGTGATCTCCGGCGGGCAATGACCCTTGGCATAGACCACCGCGACCTGGTCGCAATCATGCAGTGTATCGGGCACCAGCGCGCCCTGCGGCAGCGCCTCGGCATGATCGGCCAGAGACGACAGACCCGCCGCGCGGTCCCAGCGCAGCTTCGAAGAGATCGTCGATCTTCCCATCAGCCTCTCCTGACGTGTTCCGTAGGCGCATTGCCGATCGTCACCGTTTCGCCCCTCGGGCGCGGGTCGGCATTGCTGTTGATCGGCATGCCTGACCCTCTTCAAACTCTCATGAAACGCTCTCCCGAATGAGGGTAGCGAGTGCCGGAGGGGGCGGTCAAGCACGGGCGGGGCACTGTCACAAGACCCGCAACAATGCCATGATCCTGCCATCATTCTCAGATCGGCGTGGCAGAATCCCTTGTGGCGAACGAAACAATCGCGGCGAAACAGGCCGATTCGACATGGCGGAGCCGGTGCTCCCGTGGAGCGATTCGTTGGCTGCTTCCGGTAGGTTCCTACAGAAGGAACCCCCACGGCCTCTTCAGCCATTCAGCAGGAAATACCGTGCAATGCCGTAGACATAGAGGCCCGAGAAGATGATGTTGATGATCTTGAGCTGCGGTTCGCTGCGGAACCAGCCGTAAAACACCCAGATCAGGCAGAAGGGCAGGCCGAAGAACATGGCGGCCAATTGCCAGCCTTGAACGATACAAATCGTGCTGCAGAGTCCCAAAGCGAAGGCAGCCCATTTCACCGGCTGCTCATAGGCAGCCAACGTCAAAAGCGTCATTGTTCAAACTTTCAGGTAATCAGCGCCGTAAACCCGGCGTTCTGATGCGAATTTGCTAGCAGATCATCGGTCGGCGAGCAACATCGTGGGCCTTGCCGCCCCGCGCGCGCAAAAAAATACCCCGGAGAACCGGGGTATTGGGAGGGCAATCTGTGCCGCCTTCAGCGGTTTTCTATATCTACATAGTCACGCTGTTCCGCGCCGCGGTAGAGCTGACGCGGGCGGCCGATCTTGTTCTGCGGATCGGCAATCATTTCCTTCCACTGCGAGATCCAACCGACGGTGCGCGACACGGCGAAGATCGGGGTGAACATCGAGGTCGGGAAACCCATCGCCTCAAGAATGATGCCGGAATAGAAATCGACATTCGGGAACAGCTTCTTCTCGGCGAAATACGGATCTTCCAGCGCCTGACGCTCGAGCTCCTTGGCGACCTGCAGGATCGGGTTGTTTTCCACCCCGAGCAGTTCCAGCACCTCGTCGGCGCTTTCCTTCATCACCGTCGCGCGCGGATCGAAATTCTTGTAGACCCGGTGGCCGAAGCCCATCAGGCGGAACGGGTCGTTCTTGTCCTTGGCTCGGGCGATGAATTCCGGGATCCGGTCTGGTGTGCCGATCTCCTTCAGCATCTCCAGGCAGGCCTGATTGGCGCCGCCATGGGCCGGACCCCAGAGACAGGCGATCCCGGCGGCGATGCACGCGAAGGGATTGGCACCCGAGGAGGAGGCGAGCCGCACGGTCGAGGTCGAGGCGTTCTGCTCGTGATCCGCATGCAGGGTGAAGATCCGGTCCATCGCACGGCTCAGGATCGGGTTGACCTGATATTCCTCCGCCGGGACGGCAAAGCACATGCGCAGGAAGTTCGACGCGTAATCGAGATCGTTGCGCGGATAGACGAAGGGCTGACCGACAGTGTATTTATAGGCCATCGCGGCGATCGTCGGCATCTTGGCGATGAGCCGGATCGAGGCCACTTCCCGTTGCCAGTCGTCGGTCACATCGGTGCTGTCGTGATAGAAGGCAGACATCGCCCCGACCACGCCGACCATCACCGCCATCGGATGCGCATCGCGGCGGAAACCGCGGAAGAAATACATCATCTGCTCGTGCAGCATGGTGTGATTGGTCACCCGCATCTCGAAATCTTCAAGCTGCGCGGGGGAGGGCAGCTCGCCGTAAAGCAGCAGGTAGCACACTTCGAGGTAATGTGACTGGCTGGCGAGCTGGTCGATCGGGTAGCCGCGGTGCAGCAACACGCCCTCATCGCCGTCGATGAAGGTGATGGTGCTGTCGCAGGCCGCGGTGGAGGTGAAGCCGGGATCATAGGTGAAGACATCCGCCTGGGCATAGAGCTTGCGGATATCAACGACATCCGGTCCCACGGTGGGTGAATACATCGGCAGATCATAGCTCTTGCCGTCGATGGTCAGCGTTGCGGATTTCTTGCTTTCAGCCATGAATTACCTTCCCGAATATATGTCGCGCGGACCTGCCGCAATTTGGGCATGCCCCCGGTCGGGGGTGGCCCTTTGGTTACCTCATACCGCCTTGAGATGAGGTGAACCTGATCTCAGATAGCGGCGTCCTCCAGCCGGGCCAGGGATTCGTCGCGTCCCAGCACCAGCATCATATCAAAAACCGACGGTGTCACGGCACGCCCGGCGAGCGCCGCCCGCAGCGGCCCCGCCAACTTGCCGAATTTGGTGTCCTTCGCAGCGGCAAAGCCGTTCAGCACATCCTCCAGCGTTTCCTTGTCCCAATTAACATTTTGCAGATGCGGCGTCAATTCCGCCAGTATACCACGGGATACCGTATCAAGGTTCTTGGCCGCTTTCTCGTCACATTCAACGGGGCGGGAGGTCAGGGCGAAATGTGCTTTATCAAGCAGTTCCGGCAATGTCTTCGCGCGATCCTTCAGGCAGTAGAGCGCTTTCTCGAGCGCGCTTGACTGCGCGGCATCCAAGGCAGGAAGCCCGGCCGCCTGCAAATATTCCTCACATTCACGCCGCAGCGCGGCATCATCGGCGGCGGCAATATGCTGACCGCAGATGTTTTCCAGCTTCTTGAGATCGAACTGGGCCGGAGACTTGCGGATACCGTCAAGATCGAACCATTCCTGCGCCTGGGCATCGGTAAAGAATTCGTCATCGCCATGGCTCCAGCCGAGCCGTGCGAGATAATTCCGCATCCCCGCCGCCGGGTAGCCCATGACCTGATATTCCTGTGCCCCGAGCGCGCCATGACGTTTCGAAAGCTTCTTGCCGTCGGAGCCGTGGATCAGCGGGATATGGGCCCAGACCGGCACCTCCCAGCCCATCGCCTCGTAGATCATCATCTGCCGTGCGGCATTGTTGAGATGGTCATCGCCCCGGATCACATGGGTCACACCCATGTCATGATCATCGACCACCACCGCAAGCATGTAGACCGGCGTGCCATCCGAGCGCAGCAGCACCATGTCGTCGAGCTGATCGTTGCGGATCGTGACGTCGCCCTGCACCCGGTCGCGGATCACCGTCTGGCCGGTCAACGGTGCCTTGATGCGGATCACATAGGGCGCGTCGGGATGGCTTTCGGGCGCCGCATCGCGCCAGGGCGAGCGGTAGAGGGTGCTGCGGCCCTCCGCCTTGGCTTCCTCGCGGAATGCAGTGATCTCGTCCTGGCTGGCGAAGCATTTATATGCCTTGCCACGGGCGAGCAGATCCTGCGCGACCTCGGCATGACGCCCGGCATTCTCGAACTGGCTGATGATCTCGCCGTCATGATCGAGACCGAGCCATGCCATACCCTGCAGAATCGCTGCCGTCGCTTCGGGGGTGGAACGGGCGCGGTCGGTGTCCTCGATGCGCAGCAGGAACTTGCCGCCACGGCCGCGTGCATAGAGCCAGTTGAACAGCGCCGTGCGCGCCCCGCCAATGTGAAGATACCCCGTGGGTGAAGGGGCAAAACGGGTGACAACTGGCGAGGACATGGGCGCGACTAACCTTTCGTAGATGGATCTGACTGCGGCGCAGGGCGGCATTTACCTTTTGCTAACCTTGTGAACCGTAAGCTTTGCCCCTGTCTAGCGAGTGCGACGAACGGGGGCAAGCATGGGGCTCAGGGTGCTGCTGTCCGAGACCATGCGCCGCCAGCGCGGCCATCTGATCGGCTGGGTGCCGGTCTGCCTGGCCGCCGGGGTGGGGCTGTTCTTCTCGCTGAAATTCGAGCCGCAGATGCCGCTGCTCTCCGGGCTGGCGCTGGTGATGTTCCTGCTGATCCTGCTGGTGCGACATCTCCCCGAAACGATCTCGCCACTTTGTACCGCATTGATCCTCTGCCTGCTCGGCTTTCTGTTGGCGGCGGCACGGACCCATATGGTGCAGGCGCCGATGCTGTCCTGGCGCTATTACGGGCCGGTCGAAGGGCGGGTGGTGGCGATCGACCGCAGCGGTTCGGACGCGCTGCGCCTGACGCTCGATCAGGTCCGGCTCGACAGGAT
The DNA here is from genome assembly GCF_042685005.1 of Sulfitobacter aestuarii. NCBI lineage: Bacteria > Pseudomonadati > Pseudomonadota > Alphaproteobacteria > Rhodobacterales > Roseobacteraceae > Sulfitobacter > Sulfitobacter aestuarii. The sequence continues at coordinate 288,978 of NZ_JBHUMP010000002.1, forward strand.
ATCGCCCGCGCGCCTGCCACATCGGGTGCGACTCTCGCTGCATGGCGATCTGCAAGCGGGAATCACGCCCGAGCCCGGGCTGCGGGTGATGACCACGGCGCATCTCTCGCCGCCCGGCGGCCCGGTCGAACCGGACGGGTTCGACTTTCAGCGCCACGCTTTTTTCGCAGGGCTCGGCGCGGTGGGCTATACCCGGGTGCCGCTGCTCGGCGTGGCGCCTGCATCCGAAGGGCAGGCCGGTCTGGCAATCGCGCGGCTGCGCATGGCAGTCTCGGCGCGGATCAGGGCGGTGCTGCCGGGTGACATCGGCGGCTTTGCGACCGCGATCACCACGGGTGATCGCAGCGCCATCAGCGGCGATGCCCTGCAGGACCTGCGGACCGCCAACCTGGCGCATCTGCTGGCGATTTCGGGGCTGCATATGGGATTGCTGAGCGCGCTGGTCTTCGGGGCGCTGCGGCTGCTGCTGGCGCTGCATCCCGTGACCGCGCTCTATTGGCCGACCAGACAGATCGCCGCGGCGGGCGCCCTGCTGGCGGCACTCGGGTATCTGGCGCTGTCCGGCGGCAATGTCGCCACGCAGCGCGCCTTCATCATGGTTGCGGTGGCGCTCGGCGCGCTGATGATCGGGCGGCGCGCCCTGTCAATCCGCGCGGTGGCCGTGGCGGCAAGCATCGTGCTGCTGCTGCGTCCCGAAGCGCTGATGGGGCCGGGGTTCCAGATGTCCTTCGCGGCGACCACGGCGCTGGTCGCAGTGTTCGGCTGGCTGCGCGATGTGGATCTGGACTGGATGCCGAACTGGCTGCGCCCGGCCGTGGCGGTGTTCATCTCCTCAGGCGTTGCAGGGGCGGCGACGGCGCCGATCGCGGCGGCGCATTTCAACATGATCGCGCATTACGGGTTGATCGCCAATCTGCTTTGCGTGCCGCTGATGGGGACGGTGGTAATCCCGGCGGCGCTGGCGGCGGCGCTTCTGGCGCCCTTCGGGTTCGAAGCGCTGCCGCTGTGGCTGATGGGCAAGGGGCTGGCCTGGATCCTCGGTGTCGCGCAGGCGATTGCGGAAATGGAAGGCGCGCGGGGCGCCGTGCCCTCGCCGGGGCGCTGGGTGGTGCCGCTGCTGGCACTCGGCTGCCTCATGCTGATCCTCTGGCAGGGTTGGCTGCGTTGGAGCGGGGTTCTCGTCGTAATGCTGGCCTTCCTGCTCTGGAGCTTCGCCGAGCGCCCGGCGCTGCTGATTGCCGAGACCGGAACGCTGGTAGGGGCGATGACGGCGCAGGGCCGTGCCCTCAGTAAGGAGCGCAGCGCCGGGTTCGTGGCGCGCAACTGGCTGGAGAATGACGGCGATCCCGCGAGCCAGGCTGACGCTGCCGCGCGCTGGCCGCGCGGCGCACCGATGCGGCTTGGCCGGATACCTGTGCTGCATCTGACGGGCAAACGGGCGGCCTCGGCTTTTGTCGGGTGTCGGCACGGGCAGATCGTCGTATCGAGCGTGAAACTGCCTGCCGACATCGCCGCATCCTGCGAGGTTTTCGATCCGGCGCGGCTGAAGGAGACCGGCGCGGTCGCTCTCTACCGGGAAGGGGAGAAACTGCGCCTCGTCACCGCGCGCGACCGGGCGGGCGCGCGGCTCTGGAATCACTGGGAGCGGGGGCGGGAGTAGAGCTCAATAAGAGCGGATAAGCCCCACCAGACGACCCTGAACCTTGACCTGATCGGCGCGCAGCGTCCTCGTTTCATAGGCAGGGTTGGCGGCTTCGAGCGCGATGGCGGTCCCGGCCCGGCGGAAGCGTTTCAGCGTCGCTTCGTGGTCCTCGACCAGCGCCACGACGATATCGCCGTCATCGGCCACCGAGGTTTCGCGGATCACCACGACATCACCGTCGTTGATCCCGGCATCGATCATCGAATCGCCCTTGACCTCCAGCGCGTAATGCTCGCCGGAGCCCTGGACCATGTTGCCCGGCACCGAAATCGAATGGGAGACCTGGCTGATCGCCTCGATCGGCACACCGGCGGCGATCCGGCCCATGACCGGCACTTCGAGCGCGTGAACCGGTGCATTCGCGACCGCGGCGGGGGTGTCGGGCAGGTCGCCGTCGATCACCTGCGGCGAGAAACCGGATCTGGCCGCACCGCCGAGGCTCTCGGGAAGTTTGACAATCTCGATCGCACGGGCGCGATGGGCCAGGCGGCGGATGAAGCCGCGTTCCTCCAGCGCCGTGATCAACCGGTGGATGCCCGATTTCGACCGCAGGTCGAGCGCCAGTTTCATTTCGTCAAAGCTCGGAGGGACACCGTCACGCTGCACACGCTTGTGAATGAAGGCCAGCAGATCGAGTTGTTTTCTGGTCAGCACCTGGGAAACCTCCGGTTGTTGGTTTGGATTTGTTCTATGGACGTTCCCGTTTTGTGTCAAGTTTTCAAAGATTAATGCAATCCACCATGTCTCCTGCCTTACGGGGCGGGTCATGCGGCGGGCGCACCAGCAGCACATCCGACGAGGACAACACGCTCAGAAGCGAGGAATCCTGACTGCTTTCCGGGCAGACCCGACCGCCCTGCATCCGGGCGCGCATGTAATGGGCACGCGGCCCGTTTTCCGGAAGGTCGGCGGCAAGCGGCATGCGGTGACGCGGCGCGGCTTCGGCGGGCAGGCCCTGCATCACGCGCAGCATCGGCGCGACAAAGACGGTGCCGCAGACCATGGCCGAGACCGGATTGCCGGGCAGGCCGATCATCGCCGCCTTGCCCATCCGCCCGGCCATCAGCGGTTTGCCGGGTCGCATCGCCACCTTGTAGAAGCTCTGTTCCAGTCCCAGCTCGGCACCGACCGACGCGACCAGATCGTGATCCCCGACCGAGGCACCGCCGATGGTGACGATCAGATCGCCCCCCTTGGCCAGGGCGAATGCCTGCTGCAGGGACGCCTTGTTGTCCCGTGCGATCGGCAGCATCCGCACCTCGGCCCCGAAGTCCTCGAACATCGCGGCCAGACCGTAATTGTTCGAAGCAATGATCTGATCCGGCCCCGGGGATTCGCCCGGCTGCACCAGCTCGTCGCCGGTTGCCAGTAATGCCACGACAGGGCGGCGGCTGACCGGGACCTCCGCGATGTTCATGGCGGCAAGCAGGGCAATGTCGGACGGGCGCAGGCGGCGGGGCGCCTGCAGCGGATCGCCGATCTCGAAATCCACCCCGGCAGGGCGGATATTGTCCTTTTCCCCGATGCGATGGCCGAGCGTGATCAGATCGCCGCGGCGGGTCACATCCTCCTGGATCACCACGAAATCGGCACCTTCCGGCAGCGGCGCGCCGGTGAAGATGCGGACCGCCTGACCGGCCCGGACCTGGCCTTCGAAACGATGTCCGGCGGCGGCTTCGCCGATCACCTTGAACAACGCATCGGGCTCGACTTCGGCGCGGCGCAGCGCGTAGCCATCCATCGAAGAGGCGGCGAAAGGGGGCTGGCGCCGGGTCGCGGCGACATCGCGCGCGAGCACCCGACCGGCAGCCCGGCGCAGTGGCACCAGCTCAACCGCGCCGGGCTTGACCAGCGTGAAGAGCTGCTCGAGCGCCGCCTCGACCGAGATCATTGCGCCTCGTAACGGCCGGATTTGCCGCCGTCCTTCAGGACCACGCGCTGCCCGCCTATCTCCATGTCCTTGTCCACGGCCTTGCTCATGTCATAGACCGTGAGGGCCGCGACCGAGACGGCCGTCAGCGCTTCCATCTCGACCCCGGTCTGTCCGGTGGTCTTGACCGTGGCACTGATGCGGATGCCCGGCAGATCAGGATCCGGCGTCAGTTCCAGCGCGACCGAGGTGATCGGCAGCGGGTGGCACAGCGGGATGAGATCGGAAGTGCGCTTGGCGCCCATGATCCCGGCAAGCCGCGCAACACCCAGGACATCGCCCTTCTTGGCCCGACCTTCGGTAATGATCTCAAGGGTTTCGGGCGCCATCCTGATGTAGTTCTCGGCGCGCGCGATCCGCGCGGTCACGGCCTTGTCGGAGACATCGACCATATGGGCGTCGCCCTTCTTGTCGAAATGGGTCAGGCTCATCACATACCCCCGGCGGTCAGCGGATTGGCGAGCAGATCGCGGGTCGCCTGCTCGACATCGCTCTGGCGCATCAGGCTTTCGCCGATCAGGAAGATCCGCGCGCCATACATCGCGATATCGGAGAGATCCTTCGGCGTGCTCAGCCCGGATTCAGACACGATCACCCGGTCCTCGGGTACCAGCTTCGACAGGCTGCGCGTGGTGTCGAGCGAGGTCTCGAAGGTGTTGAGATTGCGGTTGTTGATGCCGATCAGACGGCTTTCAAGCTTGCTGGCGCGTTCCAGCTCCTCGCGGTCATGCACCTCGATCAGCGCATCCATGCCCCATTCCTTCGCTGCCGCCTCGAGCTCCGCGGCCTGTGCATCGCTGACCGAGGCCATGATGATCAGGATGCAATCGGCACCGAGGCTGCGCGCTTCGGCGACCTGATAGGTGTCATACATGAAATCCTTGCGCAGAACCGGCAGATCGCAGGCAGCGCGGGCCTCGGTGAGGAATGATTTGGCACCTTGAAAGCTCGGCGTGTCGGTCAGCACCGACAGGCAGGCAGCGCCGCCCGCCTCATAGGCCTGCGCAAGCGCGGCCGGGTCGAAATCTTCGCGGATCAGCCCCTTGGACGGGCTGGCCTTCTTGATCTCGGCGATCAACCCATAGCCCTCGCGGGAGGCATCGTGCAGCTTGGCGGCAAAGGGGCGGACCGGACCGGCGCCGCGGGCCTCGGCCTCGACGCTTTCCAGCGGCTTTTCCTGCTTGTCGGCGGCGATCTCGTCGAGTTTGTAGGACTTAATCCTGTCGAGAATGGTCTCGGTCATAATTTACCCCTCTGGTTGGCCCAGTTTATGGCGTTCCTGTCATTGGCCTGCAACCATACATTGGTGCGGCTGAAAGGGCGCGATCCGAAAAAGCCCCGTCGCGCCGAGAGCGGCGAGGGATGGGCGCTTGCCAGTTTCAGATTATCCGCCGGATCGACCCCGGCCGCCGCTTTCTGTGCCTGTGCGCCCCAGAGCAGATAGGCACGGGGCCGGTCCGAGAGCCGCTGCAGCACCTGTGACGTCAGGTCCTGCCAGCCCAGCAATCGGTGCCCGCCCGCGTCGCCCGCAGGCACGCTCAGCACGGTATTGAGCAGCAAGACCCCCTGATCGGCAAGGAAACGAAGATCGGCAGTGTCGGGGCAGACGCCGAGATCAGCCTGCATTTCCTTGTAGATATTTGCCAGCGAACGCGGCAGCGGTCTGACGTCGGCGGCGGCCGAGAAGGCAAAGCCATGGGCATGGCCCGGCGTCGGGTAGGGATCCTGACCGAGGATCACCACCTCTACGTCGTCGGGCTGACTGCGTTCCAGCGCCGCGAAAACCTGCGGTGCGGGCGGCAGGAAGGGGCGTTCCTCGCTTTCAAGTCGCGCTTCGATCTGCGGCAAGCGCTGCTCGAAGAACGGCAGGGCGGCCCAGGCGCCCAGTCCCGAGTGGGGCAGCAGGGTCATTTGCGCTGCGAGATTTCGGCGACCCGTGTGAGTTTCTCGCTTGCCGCGCCGCTGTCGATGCTCTGGCGGGCCATCTCGACCCCCGATTTCAGGTCGGACGCGGCATCTGCCACCACCAGCGCGGCAGCCGCATTGAGCAGTACCGCGTCGCGATAGGCCGATTTAGCACCGTCCAGCAGCGCGAGCAGGTCGCGGGCATTTTCCTGAGGCGTACCGCCGATGATCGCCTCGAAAGGATGCGCCGGCAACCCGGCTTCCTCGGGATGGATCTCGAACTCGCGCAGCTCCCCCTGCTCCCAGGCCGCGACCCAGCTCACCCCGGTAATGGTCAGCTCATCGGTGCCGTCCGAGCCATGTACGATCCAGGCCTTCTCGCTGCCAAGCTGGCCGAGGGTCTGCGCCATCGGGCGGATCAGCTCGCGCAGATAGGCGCCGGTAAGCTGGCGGGTGACCCCGGCGGGGTTGGTCAGCGGGCCGAGGATGTTGAAGATCGTGCGGGTGCCGAGCTCCGAACGGGTCGGCATCACATGGGCGATCGCCGGGTGATGCATCGGCGCCATCATGAAGCCGATTCCGGCACCTCCAAGCTCGCGCTCCACGACTTTCGGCCCGACCATGACATTGAGCCCGATCTGCGTGAGCGCATCGGCGGCGCCGGATTTGGACGACAGGTTGCGGTTGCCATGCTTGGCCACGACCACACCGGCACCGGCCACCACGAAGGCGGTTGCGGTGGAGATGTTCAGCGTGCCTTTGCCGTCACCGCCGGTGCCGACGATGTCGATGGCGCCCTCAGGCGCCTGCACCGGATGGCATTTGGCGCGCATCACGGCGGCGGCGGCGGCATATTCATCCACCGTCTCGCCCCGGGTGCGCAGCGCCATCAGGAAACCGCCGATCTGGCTCGGCGTGGCTTCTCCGTCAAACAGGATCTGGAAGGCTTCGCGGGCCTGCGCAGGGCTCAGAGGCCCGTTGGCTGCGGCGTCGATCAGCGGTTTCAGGGCGTCGCTCATGCCGGAACCTGCATCTTGTCGAGGAAATTCTTGAGCAGCGCATGGCCATGTTCCGAGCGGATCGATTCCGGGTGGAACTGCACGCCATGAAGCGACAATTCGCGGTGCTGCAGCCCCATGATCGTGCCGTCGGCCAGCTCGGCGGTGATGCGCAGACATTCCGGCAGGCTCTCGCGCTCGACGACCAGCGAATGATAGCGCGTCGCCTCGAAGGGCGAGGGCAGACCGGCGAAGACGCCGCTGTTGTCGTGATGCATCACGCCCATCTTGCCATGCACGATCTCGCCCGCACGCACGACCTTGCCGCCGAAAGCCTGGCCCAGCGTCTGATGGCCAAGGCAGACACCAAGCAGCGGCAGCTTTGCCTCGGCCGCCGCGCGGGTCAGCTTTAGACAGATACCGGCCTGATCGGGATCGCAGGGACCGGGCGAGAGGAGGATGCCCGCAGGTTTCATCGCCAGCGCCTCGGCCACGTCAAGCGTGTCATTGCGCCGGACCTCGACCTCGGCGCCGAGCTCGCCGAGGTAATGCACCAGATTGTAGGTGAATGAATCGTAGTTATCGATGAGCAGCAGCAAGGGGCAAAACTTCGTATTAGGGCTAGAGATACCGTGCGGAGACGGGATATATGTCGGGCATACATGTTCAGGCTTGTCCCGCGACGTCAAGAGCGGAGGCGGTTGGCGGCCAAGGGCAGGAATGGCGCGATAGGGCGCAGGGCAGGTTACGGGAGAGGTGGAATGGCGCGCGGATTTCTGGGCGGACTCATAAGTGGCGGCATCGTCGTGCTCGGGCTCGGCGGGGTCGTCTCGCTGCTGGCGCCGATGCCGCAGCCGCCGCAGATCGGCGCGACCCCCGGCGCGGCAGAGACGCCCGAGGCCGATATCGAGGTTTCCCAGGCCCGGCAATCCATCGCTGATACACCGACGGCACCGGCCAGCCAGACCGCGACGCCAAGCGATACCCCGGCTCCGGATGACCTCGCCAGCCTTGACGAGACGACAACCGCGAGCGCCGGACAGCCGGAAACCGGCGAGGTCGGTGACATCGCCGCGCCGAGCGTCGTCGCCACGGCCCGCAACGATGTTCCCCGGGCCGAGGCCCCGGTGCAGGCCAATCCGCGAATTTCGACACCCGCGACACCCGAAGCGGTCGAGGAATTGTCGATTTCGACCGAGCCCGCCCAGCCCATGGCGCCGCCGCTCGAAGCCGTGGAAGGGGCTTTCGACCTGCCGGTGCAGCCGGAAGTCGGCATGATCGACGCGCCGGTCCTGACCGCGCCTGCGGCTGAGGCAGAGGAAGAGCCGCTCTTCGCGCGCACGCCAATCGAAACTCAGGCGGAACCGGGCGCACCGCAACCGCGGCGGTCCTCTCCCGCAAACCGGGTGGACGAGCCCGATGCGGCAAACCACGCGGTGCCGGAATCCCTGCATCAGACCGCGCAGGCGACGGCAGGCGAAAGCGGTCCGGAGAACGCGTCGGTTGCCACTGGCCCGAGGGTCGGCAAACCGGCACGCGATCCCGGCGCGCAGAAGAGCGGGGTGATCGTCAACCGATTGCCGAATATCGCCGAGGATGTCGCGACGGAAGATCAGGTCAAGCCCGACACGGCAGCGGAGCAGGCCGAGCCCGACGCCGCCCCTGTCGCGGAGCCCGATCCGCGCGCGATCATCCGAAATGCGATGCCTTTCACATCGAGCGAGGATAAGCCGCTGATGGCAATCGTGCTGATCGACAACGGCAAGTCCCTGACCGGCGGCGAGGCCGGACTGGCCGCGCTGCGCAGCTTTCCCTATCCGGTGAGCTTTGCCGTCGATGCGACGCTGCCCGATGCCGCGGAAAGGATGCAGGCGTTTCGCGAAGAAGGGTTCGAGGTCCTGGCGATGGTCGACCTGCCCGAAGGCGCGACTCCCGGCGATGCCGAGACCAATTTCGCCGTGGCGCTCGGGAATTTGCCCCAGGCGGTCGCGGTGCTGGAAGGGACGAAAGGGGGGCTGCAGGTCTCGCGCGATGTTTCCGACCATGTGGCGGCGATGCTGGCGGAGAGCGGCCATGGGCTGGTGACCCAGGACAGGGGGCTCAACACGGTGCCGAAACTGGCGCGTAAGAACGGCGTCCCGGCGGCCCCGGTGTTCCGCGATTTCGACAGCAAGGACCAGACGCCGACGGTGATCCGAAGGTTCCTCGATCAGGCGGCGTTCAAGGCCGGGCAGGAGGGCGGGGTGATCATGCTCGGCCGCCTGCGTCCCGACACGATCTCCGCGCTGCTGCTCTGGGGGTTGCAGGAGCGCGCCAGCAAGGTGACGCTGGCGCCGGTCTCGGCGGTTCTGTTGCAGGAGTGATCGGTTCCGCGCCAGCCCCGGACAGCCGCGCCCTCAGATAATCTCATCCTCATCGAAGAGCGGATCGGTCTCGAGCTGCGAGGCCAGGTTGCCCACCGTGGTGACCGCCGCCTCGTCGCTGAGCCGGGCGAGGTGGAACACCGCATCGCCCTCATTGACCACCGGCAGTATCGCCCGGCCGATCAGGATCCCGGCATCCGGCGCGACCAGATGGGTCTCGATCTTGCCGAACGGGTCCGAGACGGTGGCCAGGACATCGCCCTTGGCGACAGTCTCGCCCTCGGCCCGGAAGGTGCGCAGCAGCCCGCCCGCCGGGGCGCGCAGCCAGTTCGATGTCCTGCAGACGTGCGGCGCCGCTCGGGCCGGGGCGATGCCCTTGGCAGGCAGCATCTCCTGTCCGCGCATCACCCGCAATATCCCTGCCAGACCGGCCCGCACCGCCATCTCGTCAAAGCGCAGCCCTTCGCCGGCTTCGTAGAGCAGGATGGGCGTCCCGAGCTTGGCCGCCACGGCGCGCAGCGATCCCTCGCGCAGCGCCGAGCTCAGCACCACGGGCGCCCCGAAATCGAGCGCCATTTTGCTGGTGACCGCGTCCGCTGGCGAGACCCGTACCTGCGGCAGGTTGGTGCGGTGGATCGCCGCCGAATGCAGGTCGATCCCGAAGTCGCAGCGCAGCACCACCTCCTGCATGAAGATGAACGCCAGCCGCGCCCCGAGCGAGCCGGAAGGGTGACCGGGAAAACAGCGGTTCAGGTCGCGCCGGTCGGGAAGGTAGCGCGAGCGGTTGAGAAAGCCGAAGGAATTGACCACCGGCACCACCAGCAGCGTACCGCGCAGCGACCTGAGCTGCGGCGCACGCAGCAGGCGGCGCACGATCTCGACGCCGATCACCTCGTCGCCATGTACGGCTGCACTGACGAACATGGTAGGACCGGGCCGTTTGCCGTGGAAGACCTCTACCGACAGATGCACCGGCGTATGATCCGGCAGGATCGAGACCGGCAGATCGATCTCCGCGCTGGTGCCGGGCGCGACGATCATGCCCGCGATTTCGAAAGGGGCGCGGGCGGCCATGTTCAGTTGTTTCCCTTGCCGCCAAAGCGCGCGGCATCGGCGGCGGCGCGACGGATGGCGTTGGATTTATGCACCGTCTCCATGTATTCCGCCTCCGGGTCGCTGTCATAGACGACCCCGCCGCCGGCCTGGATATAGAGCGTCTCGTCCTTGATCACGGCGGTGCGCAGGGCGATGCACATGTCCATGTCGCCCCCGGCGCTGAAATAACCGACGCCGCCCCCATAGACGCCACGCTTTTCCGGCTCGAGCTCGTCGATGATCTGCATGGCCCGGACCTTTGGCGCGCCCGACACGGTCCCGGCGGGCATCCCGGCAAAGAATGCATCGAGCGCATCGCAGCCCTCGCGCAGCTCGCCCACCACGTTGGAGACGATATGCATCACATGGCTGTAACGCTCGACGATGAATTCCTCCGTCGGGCGCACGGTGCCGATCTTCGCCACCCGGCCGACATCATTGCGGCCCAGATCGAGCAGCATCAGATGTTCGGCAAGCTCTTTCTGATCGGCAAGCAGATCCGCCTCCAACGCGCGGTCCTCTTCCGGCGTGGCCCCGCGTTTGCGGGTGCCGGCGATCGGGCGGATGGTGACCTCCTTGCCGAACACCCGCACGAGGATCTCGGGCGAGGCGCCCACCACATGAAAGCCACCGAAGTTGAAATAAAACATGAACGGCGACGGGTTGGTGCGCCGCAGGGAGCGGTAGAGCGCGAAGGGCGGATGGGCAAATCCCTGTGCCCAGCGTTGGCTCGGCACCACCTGAAAGATGTCGCCTGCGCGAATATAATCGCGCGCCTTCTCGACCGCCTGTTTGTAGCCCTTATGGCTGAAATTGCTGACCGGTTCCGGTGCCTCGGCTGCCTCGCCGAGATCGCGGGAGGTGCCGGGCATGGCGCGTTCAAGATCGCGCACCGCATCCATCACCCGCTCGGCGGCCTGCGCATAGGCGGCCTTGGCGGAATGGCCGTCCGATACCCAGGCAGGGGAGACGATGGTGACCTCGCCCTTCACCCCGTCGAGCACGGCGATCACCGAAGGCCGCAGCATCATCGCATCGGGCAGGCCGAGCGGATCGGGGTTCACCTCCGGCAGATGCTCGACCAGCCGGATCATATCATAGCCGAGATAGCCAAACAGCCCGGCCGCCGCCTGCGGCAGATCATCGGGCAGGTCGATCCGCGATTCCGCGATCAGGGCGCGCAATGTGTCGAGCGGGTCACCCGCCAACGGCTCGAACGCATCCGCATCATAGCGCGCGGCCCGGTTCAGCGCCGCCTCGGTCCCCCGGCAACGCCAGATCAGGTCGGGTTTCATGCCGATGATCGAATAGCGCCCGCGCACCTCGCCACCGGTCACCGATTCCAGCACAAAGGCATTCTCGGCGGCACCGGTGAGTTTCAGCATCAGCGACACCGGCGTGTCGAGATCGGCTGCCAGCCTTGTATAGACGATCTGGTTCTTCCCGGCCGAATAGGCTTCGGAGAAATCCTCGAATCTGGGGGTCAGGGCCATCTGCCGTCCTTCAGGGGAAATTGACATGCACGGCGGCAACCGCCCGCTGGTCGACCTGCGGCCCGGCGCGACGCACCACCTCCTCGGCATAGATGTCAAAGACATCCTGCGCGAGCGCCTGATCGAGCTGCGCATCGAGCCGCTCGATCAATGCGCTGGCGTCATCGTCCGTCTCGGCAGCGACGATATTGTCGAGCAGCACGATCGCGACCTTGTCTTCTTCACCCTGCAGAATCTCCACATCGCCGGGCTGCATCTTGAAGACCGTTTCCATGAACTCGGCCGGGCTATCCTCGACGAATCCGTTGCGGGTCATGTCTTCCTCGATCACCGCGTCGAGCCCGGCTTCGGTGAAGGCGGTGGCGCCGGTGAGGGCGGGCTTCAGCGCCTCGGCCTGGGCGACCAATGCCGTCCGGATCTGCTCGGCGCGCCAGGCGGCCTCGACGTCGTCGCGGGCCTGTTCGAAGGGTTCGGGCCGTTCCGGCAGCGCCTCATCAAGACGCAGCGCGAAGATACCACCGTCATCGAGCTGTCCGATCTTCGGAAAATCATCCTCCTTCAGCGCCGCCGCGGCTTCGCGGAAGGCGGCATAGGCGGCGATGCCCGCGCTGTTCTCTTCGGTCCAATCGATCTGGCCGAGTTCCATCTCGCTTTCCTCGGCGAGCTGTTCCAGGGTAGCGCCACCGGCAAGCTGATCGTCGAGTTCCTGCGCCCGGGCCTCGACCGCGCGCACCGCGCGGCTGACCGCCAGTTCCTGGCGCAGGGCCGCGCGCGCCTCTTCGAAGCTGGTGTTCTGCGCGGGCAACACGCCGTTGACCCGGAACAGGGCCGGGCCGAGCGGGCTGGGCAGCGGGCCGACGACATCGCCGACCTCGGCCGCGAAGACCGCTTCGCCCGCCGCCTCGAGCTCGAGCCGTCCGACATCTCCCAGATCGACATCCGCCAGATCAAGCCCCCGCTGATCGACCAGCGTCTCGAATGTCGTGCCGTCAACCTCGAGCGCCGCGGCGGCCTGATCGGCGCTTTCCGCATCGGCAAAGACCAGGCGCTCGACCAGGCGGCGTTCGGGTTTCTGATATTCCCCGGCGCGGTTCTCGTATTCCTTGCGCAATTCCTCCTCGGAGACCTCCACCTCCTCGATCAGCGCATCGGGGCTGAGCCAGGCATAGGTGATTTCCTTGCTGGCAGGCAGCATGAAACGCTCGGAATTGGCCTCGTAATAGGCGCGCAATTCCTCCTCGCTGGCCGACGGGAGTGGCGTTTCGAGATCGCCTTCGTCCATCAGCGTCCAGGTGAAACTGCGCTGCTCGCGCAGGTAGCTGACCAGCGTCTCGGCATAGGTCTGCGGCATCTGCACGCCCCCGACGATCGCGCCCTGCAGCAGGGTGCGCGCCGCTTCCTCGCGCAGCGATGCCTCGAATTCGGCCTCGCTCAAACCGCTCTGCTGCAGCGCGAAGCGATAGCCTTCGCGGTCGAACTTGCCGTCGATCCCCTGAAAGGCGGAGATTTCGAGGATCTGGCCGCGCAGGGATTCATCGCCGATCGACAGACCGAGCTGGCTCGCCTCGTGATCCAGCGCCCGGTTGCGCACCAGCCGCTGCAGCACCGCACGGTCGAGCCCGATCTCCTGGGCGCGACGGAAGGTCAGCGGCTCGCCGGTCTGGGCCTCGACGGCGCGGATCTCCTGCTGGAGCTGGCGGGCATATTGATCCACCGGGATCGACTTGTCGCCCACCGAGCCGATGCTGCGGATATTGCCGCTCAGGTTGATCGCGCCGAAGCCGCCGAGACCGAGGATCAGCATCCCCATCAGCACCCAGACGGCGGTTTTCGTAATGCTCGAGCCTTTGGCCATGTTCTGTTCACCCTCAACGCGTTTCGTGATTGTCTATGCGCTGCGCGGCGAGGGAGCAAGGGGCGCTTAGGCAGAGGGCAGGGCGGCAAGCCGGTCGAACAACCCGCTGATACCGCCGCGATCGAGATTGGCGAAGGCGATGCGCAATTGTCCCGCGGCACCGGGGTCATCGACCGGGCAGAACATCGTGCCCGGCAGCGCGAGTATCCCGGCCTCGCGTACCAGCCAGGGCGCCAGCTCGGCCGAGGACATGGAAAAGGGGTGCTGAAGATAGGCGAAATACCCGCCGAGCCCGAGCAGCTGCCAGCCGCGCGCCGCAAGACGCGGAAACTGCGCGGCGATATGGGCCCGCCGGGACAGGATTTCTTGCCGCTCTCCGGCCAGCCAGTCGCCGAGGTTCTGCATGCCCCAGAGCGCCGCATGCTGGCCGATCTGGTTCGGACAGATCGTCACGGTATCGAGAAATTTCTCGGCCTCGGCCAGGCGCGCGGCGGAGGCGATCATCGCCCCGACCCGATGACCGGTGAGCCGGTAGGATTTGGAAAAGGAATAGAGCTGGATCAGCGTGTCCGGCCAATCCGCCTGCGCGAACAGGCCATGCGGGGCACCGGTGCGACTGTGAAAATCGCGATAGGTCTCGTCAAGGATCAGCGCGATGCCCCTGTCCCGGGCCAGATCGAAAAAGACCTGCAGCAGGTCGGCGGGATATTCGACCCCGCAGGGATTGTTCGGACTGACCAGCGCGATGGCCCGCGTACGCGGGGTGATCAGCGCCGCGGCGCGCGCGGGATCGGGCAGCATGTCGCCCGCTACCGGCAGGGCAAGCGCGTTGACGCCGGCCATGTCGAGCCACATCTTGTGGTTGAAATACCACGGCGTCGGCAGGATGACCTCATCCGCCTCGCCACAGAGCGCCGCGATGGCGGCGGTAAATGCCTGGTTGCATCCGGCGGTGATGGCGACCTGTTCCGCACCGATCCTGCCCCCGTAGCGCGCGGCGCTCTGGCGGGCCAGTTCCGCACGCAGTTCGGCCAGTCCCAGCACCGGCCCGTAGAGATGCGCCGCATCGCAATTGAGCGCCACCTCGGCCATCGCCTCGCGCAGCGCCCGCACCGGCGGCTCCACCGGCGCCGCCTGGCTGACATTGATCAACGGTCGTTCCGGCGGGAAAGTGATCCCTTCAAGCCAGCCCCGGGCCTGCATCACGGGCGGCAGGAAGGTGGCGGCGGTGCGTGTCATCGTCATGGCGGGGCTCCTCGGGGCGAGCGCGGGAGCCTCCGGCGGAGGTATTTAGGGTCAGAAGATGCGGCGACGGAGCGTCATTCTTTGGGTTTCAAATACCTCCGCCGGAGGCGGAAAGTCCTTCTGAGGCCGGTTCAGTCCTTGCCGCGATAGGGTTCGACATATTGCAGCGCCATGTCCCAGGGGAAGAAGATCCAGGTATCCTGCGAGACTTCGGTGATGTAGGTATCGACCTGCGGACGGCCCTTCGGTTTGGCATAGACCGTGGCACAATGGGCCTTGGGATAGAGGGCGCGCACGACCTCCAGCGTCTTGCCTGAATCCACCAGGTCGTCGATGATCAGGATACCGGTGCCGTCGCCCATCAGCTCGGGATCCGGAGCTTTCAGGACCTGTGCATCCGACTGGGTCTGGTGATCATAGGATTTGATCGAGATCGTATCGACGGTGCGGATGTCGAGTTCCCGTGCCGCGATCATCGCCGGCGCCATGCCGCCGCGGGTGATCGCCACCACCGCGCGCCAGGCGCCGTTGTCGGGTCCGTGCCCGTCGAGCCGCCAGGCCAGGGCGCGGCTGTCGCGGTGGATCTGGTCCCAGGAAATGTGAAAGCCCTTTTCATGGGGCAGGCGCCGGAAATTCTGCTTGTCGTCGGTCATCGGGCGGTCTTTCGGTTGGGGCTGCGGGGGAGGATCATTCCTTCGACATGTCCGGCGCATCGACCGCCTTCATGCCCACGACGTGATACCCGGCATCGACATGCAGGTTCTCGCCGGTGGTGCCGCTGCCGAGATCGCTGAGCAGGAACAGCGCCGCCTTGCCGACATCGTCGATGGTCACGTTGCGGCGCAGCGGCGAATTGTATTCGTTCCATTTCATGATGTAGCGGAAATCACCGATGCCGGAGGCGGCCAGTGTCTTGATCGGGCCGGCGGAGATGGCGTTGACGCGGATGCCGTCCTTGCCAAGATCCTCGGCGAGATATTTCACGCTGGCCTCGAGCGCCGCCTTGGCCACGCCCATGACGTTGTAATGCGGCATCACCTGTTCGGCGCCGTAATAGGTCAGCGTCAGGGCGCTGGCGCCGGGGCGCATCATTTTCTCGGCGCGCTGCATGATCGCGGTGAAGGAATAGACCGAGATGTCCATCGTCATGGTAAAATTGCCGCGGCTGGTATCGACATAGCGGCCACGCAGCTCGTTCTTGTCGGAGAAGCCGATGGCATGGACGATGAAATCGAGCCCGTCCCAACGCGCGCCCAGATCCGCGAAAAGCGCGTCCATCGACGCTTCGTCCGCGACGTCGCAGGGCAGGACGATGTCGCTGCCCAGCTGTTCGGCCAGCGGCCCGACGCGTTTCTTCAGCGCTTCGCCCTGGTAGGAGAAGGCGAGCTCGGCCCCGGCATCGGCGAGGGTCTTTGCAATCCCCCAGGCGATGGACTTGTCATTGGCGAGCCCCATGACGAGCCCTCGTTTGCCCTGCATCAGATTGTTGCCCATCGCACTGCCCTATTCCTTGGAGATATCTTGCCGTGGGTTTATGTCATTGCGCGGAATGCATCAAGACTGCAACGCCATGCATGGTTCGGGGGCTTGCGCGCTTCTGTTGTCCACGTTTTGGTTGTTGGATCGAAACAATTGCTATATCTTCGGTCAGGCGCTATTTGCGCATATGTTATTTTATTGATGTGAATGATTTAAGATGGACAAGCGGACCGGCATTTTTGCGGGAGATGACCCGTTCCAGATCGCGCGGCAATGGCTGCGTGCGGCGCAGGACAGCGAACCGAACGATCCCAATGCCATCGCCCTTTCGACGGTTGATGGCAGGGGTATGCCCAATGCGCGCATGGTGCTTCTCAAGGAGATCGAGGCCGATGGTTTCGTCTTCTACACCAATTACGAGAGCACCAAGGCAGGGGAGCTGGAGGGAACGGGCAAGGCGGCCTTCGTGATGCACTGGAAGTCGCTGCGGCGGCAGGTGCGGGCGCGGGGGTCGATCGGCAGGGAAGAGGGGCCGCAGGCCGATGCCTATTACGCATCGCGCTCGCTCAAGAGCCGCCTCGGGGCCTGGGCATCGCGGCAGTCGCAGCCACTGGAAAGCCGCGCTGCCCTGATGGCCGAAGTGGCCAGGGTCACGGCCCAACATGGGATCAATCCCAAACGCCCCCCTTTCTGGGGCGGGTATCGACTGACCCCGCTGGAGATCGAGTTCTGGGCTGACGGCGAATTTCGCCTGCATGACCGGTTCCGCTGGACGCGCGAAGCCATCGACACGCCCTGGGAGGTTGCACGGCTCAATCCGTGAGACCGACAGGGGCCGAATTACGGAGGGGATGCCAGATTTTTCAGGCATTTCTGCGAGCAATGTAATATGCTGACCGAAGGATGAATGTGTCTCAGGATGATAAAAACGCCCCGGCCGTAAGTGGTATCGTCAAATGGTTCGATCCGGTCAAAGGGTTTGGTTTCGTGATTTCCGACGCCGGAGGTCCCGATATTCTCTTGCATGTGAATGTGCTGCGCAATTTCGGCCAGAGTTCGGTGGCGGACGGTGCCCGGATCGAACTCTATGCCCAGCAGACGGAGCGCGGGGTTCAGGCGACGTCGATCGTCTCCATCCAGCCGCCGCAGGGCGCGCAGGCGGCAGCACTTGCCGATATCGTCGGGCTCGACCCGGGCTCGGTGGCCAATGCGCCGCTCGAACCCGCCCGGGTCAAGTGGTTCGACAAGGCCAAGGGTTTCGGCTTTGCCAATGTCTTCGGGCGACCGGAGGATGTGTTCCTGCATATCGAGGTGCTGCGCCAGTCCGGCCTGTCGGATCTGCAACCCGGCGAAGCCTTGGCGATGCGGGTGATCGAGGGTAAACGCGGCCATATGGCAGCGGAGGTGCAAGCATGGGAAGCAGCGGTGACAACAAGGCAGCCCGGACAGGCCGAGACGGCCGACAACGGCAGCGAAGCCTGAGTTTTTTCGCAACTATGCTGGCGTTCGTTGCATCGGTTTCGGCCGCTGCAGCCGGGTGCCGGGAAGACCAGGTGTTCCTGCGTGGCGACTGGGGTCAGGCGCGGTTCAGCGTCGAAGTGGCGGATGATCCCGAAGCCCGGGCGCGGGGGCTGATGTTTCGCGAATCCCTGCCTGCCAGCGCCGGGATGTTATTCGTCTACGAGAAACCGCAGCCCCTCAGTTTCTGGATGCGCAATACGCTGATTCCGCTCGACATGCTCTTCGTCGATGCGGGGGGCGTGGTGCGGCGGATCCATCATATGGCGCGGCCCCATGACGAAACCGCGATTATTGGCGGCGATGACCTGCTTTCGGTACTGGAGATCAACGGCGGCATGGCGCGCAGGCTTGGGATAACCGAAGGCAGCGCGCTGCGTCATCCGGCTTTTTCCGGTCCGGCGGCGGCCTGGCCCTGTTAGGGCTTTTCAATCGCGCCGCTTCTGTCTAAAGAAGCGCAAGTCGGAGCGTGGCGCAGCCTGGTAGCGCACCTGTTTTGGGTACAGGGGGTCGGAGGTTCGAATCCTCTCGCTCCGACCATCTTCATCGAATTTTCATTCATTTGAACCGCTAGGGGATCGCGACTCGGTCCGCCTATATCTTGGGGCTGATCTCCTGTCCGACTCAATTTCTGGCACGCGAGTCCCCTCTGACCGGCGCGGATACCCCTGACAAGGCGGGCCGATGTGATGATTTCGAAACACCGGCGCGGTCTTGCCAGCTGTGCAAGGGATTATTCGCATCACGCGGTTCGGGCCTGTGCATATCTCCCCCATGCCTGTGAGAGACTCCCGCTAACCCCGTTGCGATACTAGAAAAAATTCCTGCGTCGGAAATATCGCCCGGACGGGCAAATCTGGGGATATCCGGTGCGGGACTCGGTATGGTTCCGGGGCACTTTGAAATGGCCCGATGGTCAACACTTCCGATCCGGAAAATTTGAAAAAAAATCAATTGACCAATGTGGTTGAGATACGTCAGGTTGTGGGTGCTGATACCGGCAACACAAGATGTGGTGGTTTCACCGGAGGGTGCATCAAGGCTGATCGCACCGGCGCAAGATCATAATTCGCGCTTTTCGAGCGGCTGTCCCGGTTCCTTTCGGGGTGGCAGGATGATTACCGTTGGCCGGGTGGCAGGGTGAATTTGAGTGGGGCGGACTGCCATCGCGGGGCCGGTCCGGGGTTGAAATAGCGAGATACGGGGCTGCGATAATGAAGATTGAACGGAAATTCACCAAGGCCGGGCAGGACGCCTATGCAGATCTGGATTTCGTGAGCGCCGTCTCCGAGATCCGCAATCCCGACGGTTCCGTTGTCTTCAAACTCGATAATGTCGAGGTGCCCGCCAGCTGGAGCCAGGTCGCCAGCGACGTGATCGCGCAGAAATATTTTCGCAAGGCCGGGGTGCCCTCCGAAACCCGAAAGGTGAAGGAAAAGGGCGTGCCCGAATTCCTGTGGCGCTCCGTGCCCGCCGAAGGGGCCGAGATGGGCGGCGAGACCTCCTCCAAACAGGTCTTCGACCGTCTCGCCGGGGCCTGGGCCTATTGGGGCTGGAAAGGTGGCTATTTCTCGACCGAGGACGATGCGCGCGCCTATTACGACGAGATGCGCCACATGCTCGCTTCCCAGCGCGCCGCGCCGAATTCACCGCAATGGTTCAACACCGGGCTGCACTGGGCCTATGGCATCGACGGTCCGGCGCAGGGGCATTTTTACGTTGATCACAAGTCGGGCAAGCTGACCCGGTCGACGTCCTCCTATGAACATCCCCAACCGCATGCCTGTTTCATCCAGTCCGTCGCAGACGATCTGGTCGGCGATGGCGGCATCATGGATCTCTGGGTCCGGGAAGCGCGGCTGTTCAAATACGGCTCGGGAACGGGCACCAACTTTTCATCGCTCCGCGGAGAGGGCGAGAAGCTGTCGGGCGGCGGCAAGTCGTCGGGTTTGATGGGGTTCCTCAAGATCGGGGACCGTGCCGCAGGCGCCATCAAATCCGGCGGCACCACCCGGCGCGCGGCCAAGATGGTGATCGTGGATGCCGACCATCCCGATATCGAGGATTTCATCAACTGGAAGGTGATCGAGGAGCAGAAGGTGGCGAGCATCGTCGCGGGCTCCAAGATGCACGAGGAAAAGCTGAACAAGCTCTTCGCCGCGATCAAGGCCTGGGACGGCGCGCAGGCCGATGCCTATGACCCGGCGGTCAACGAGGGCCTGAAGGCCGCAATCCGCGAGGCCAAGAAGGTCGCGATCCCCGAGACCTACATCAAGCGGGTGCTGGATTACGCCAGGCAGGGCCATACCGGCATCGAGTTTCCGACCTATGACACCGATTGGGACAGCGAGGCCTATTCGAGTGTTTCGGGGCAAAACTCGAACAACTCGATCCGGGTGACCAATGCCTTCCTCACCGCCGTCGAGAAAGACGCAGATTGGGAGCTCATCAGCCGCACCGAGAACCGGGTGACCAGAACGATCCGCGCCCGTGACCTCTGGGACCAGATCGGCCATGCCGCCTGGGCCTGCGCCGATCCGGGCATCCAGTATCACGACACGGTCAATGACTGGCACACCTGTCCCGAGGACGGCGCGATCCGTGGATCGAACCCGTGTTCGGAATACATGTTCCTTGACGATACCGCCTGCAACCTGGCCTCGATGAACCTGCTGACCTTCCTCAAGGACGGTGAATTTCAGGTTGAGGATTACATGCACGCCTCGCGGCTCTGGACCGTGACACTGGAAATCTCCGTGATGATGGCGCAGTTCCCGTCGAGGGAAATCGCCCAGCGGTCCTATGATTTCCGCACCCTCGGTCTTGGCTATGCCAATATCGGCGGGCTGCTGATGAACATGGGCTTCGGCTATGACAGCGCGGAAGGGCGTGCGCTCTGCGGGGCGCTGAGCGCGATCATGACCGGCGTGGCCTATGCCACCTCCGCCGAGATGGCCGGGGAGCTCGGCGCCTTTCCCGGCTATGATAAGAACGCGGCACATATGCTGCGGGTGATCCGCAACCATCGCAATGCGGCCTATGGCAAGGACAAAGGCTATGAGGCGCTGTCGGTCAAGCCGGTGCCGCTCGACCACGCCAATTGCCCGCAGGCCGATCTGGTCGATGTCGCGATGTCCTGCTGGGACGAGGCGCTCAGCATCGGGGAGCGGCACGGCTATCGCAACGCCCAGACCTCCGTGGTGGCGCCGACCGGCACCATCGGTCTGGTGATGGATTGCGACACCACCGGGATCGAGCCCGATTTCGCGCTGGTGAAGTTCAAGAAACTGGCCGGGGGCGGCTATTTCAAGATCATCAACCAATCGGTCCCGGCAGCGCTGGTGAAGCTCGGCTATCTGCCTGCCCAGATCGAGGAGATCGTCGCCTATGCCGTCGGTCATGGCAGCCTTGGCAATGCACCGGGGATCAACCATACCTCGCTCACCGGCCATGGTTTCGGCCCCGAGGAGCTGGCCAAGATCGAAGCGGCGCTGGGATCGGCCTTCGACATCCGCTTCGTGTTCAATCAATGGATGCTGGGCGAGGAATTCTGCACGCAGGTGCTCGGCATCCCGGCGGAGAAGCTCAACGATCCGACCTTCGACCTGCTGCGCTCGCTCGGGTTCAGCAAGCAGGACATCGACGCGGCCAACGATCACGTCTGCGGCACCATGACGCTCGAGGGTGCGCCGTTCCTCAAGGAAGAGCATTACGCGATCTTCGACTGCGCCAATCCCTGCGGCAAGAAGGGCAAACGCTATCTCAGCGTGAACAGCCATATCCACATGATGGCGGCGGCGCAGAGTTTTATTTCGGGTGCGATCTCCAAGACGATCAACATGCCCAACGACGCCACGATCGAGGATTGCCAGAAGGCCTATGAACTCAGCTGGTCGCTCGGCATCAAGGCCAACGCGCTCTACCGCGACGGCTCCAAGCTCAGCCAGCCGCTGGCGGCGGCGCTGGTGGAGGATGACGACGAGGCGGCCGAGGTGCTGGAAAGCGGCTCCGCGCAGGAGAAGGCGACGGTGCTGGCCGAGAAGATCGTCGAGAAGGTGATCGTCAAGGAAATCGTCCGCTCGCACCGCGAGAAGATGCCGCAGCGTCGCAAGGGCTATACCCAGAAGGCGAATGTCGGTGGGCACAAGGTCTATCTGCGCACCGGCGAATACAGCGACGGCACGCTCGGCGAGATCTTCATCGACATGCACAAGGAAGGTGCGGGCTTCCGCGCGATGATGAACAATTTCGCCATCGCCGTGTCGGTCGGGCTGCAATATGGCGTGCCGCTGGAGGAATTCGTCGATGCCTTCACCTTCACCAAGTTCGAGCCCGCCGGGATGGTGCAGGGCAACGACAGCATCAAGAACGCCACCTCGATCCTTGATTACGTGTTCCGTGAGCTCGCGGTCTCCTATCTCGACCGGACCGATCTGGCGCATGTGAAACCCGTCGGCGCGACCTTTGACGATCTCGGCAAGGGCGAGGAGGAAAACCTCGCCAATGTCAGCGAACTCAGCGACGGCGCCGCGAGCAAATCCCTCGACGTGCTGCGCCAGATCAGCTCCACCGGCTTTCTGCGCAACCGTCTGCCGCAGGAATTGGTGGTGCTGCAGGGCGGGCAGGGGGCGCCGGTGGCGCAGGGGAGTGCCACCCCGGCCGCGGTGCAGAGCGTCGCCGCCGTGGCGATGAGCAGCACAGTCGTCTCCGGCCCGGCGGCAAGCATGAACGCGCGCACCAAGGCCAAGATGCAGGGCTATGAGGGCGAGGCCTGCGGGGAATGTGGCAATTACACGCTGGTGCGCAATGGCACCTGCATGAAGTGCAATACCTGCGGCGGCACCAGCGGCTGCAGCTGATCGCGAGCGGAGCGGTTCCCTGCGGGGAACCCGCCCAGGTTGTGCCGCAGCGGCACGGCGAGAGCGGTCCAGTGCATGAACAAACAAGTTTCGGCCCCATCGCGCCGACACTCACAGACAGGCGTCCCGATGCCCGGCACATGCGACCGGCGGGCCAATGCGGAGAAGATTTTGGAACTGATCGTTGGAAATACCCGGGTGACGGCGGCAGCGCTGGAACTGACCGAGGACGGCGTGATCGCCAGATTGTCGGGCGCCGCCCTGCGCGACGTGCTCGATGCGACATTCGGCGGGCCTGCCTCCGTGCAGGTCTGGGGGCAGGACATCGGCGCGCGGTTGATGACGGTGACCGAGATCCGCATGCATGGCGCGACCTCGACCGTCACCCTCGAAGATACCGGAACGGCGATGGCGGTGCATTGAGCCCGCCGACCCTCCCGACGGTGCCCGGATGCCCCGTCGCACAATCCAGCCATAGGCCAGGTTGCGCGCCGCAGGTCGTGAGGCTGCCGCATCCGGGCCGCTCGGGCCCGAACGCGGACCCCGCGCTCAGCCGGTGACTGGCCGGAGCTGTTCCTCTCTAGGGCGCCGGTCGGACGGCAGGTAGCGCTCGTATCCGTATTCGGCTGCCGGAATGGCGCTGGCGCTGCCGCTGACGATGTCACAGAGCAGCTGCCCCGAACCGGCCGCCATGGTCCAGCCCAGCGTGCCGTGACCGGTGTTGAGGAACAGGTTTGCCGCCCCGGCCCGGCCGATCACCGGCGTGCCATCCGGCGTCATCGGGCGCAGTCCGGTCCAGAATTGCGCGCGGCTCTGGTCGGCTGCTCCGCCGAACAGGTCCTCGACCGAGAGGGTCAGCGTGTCCTGTCGCTTGGCCACCAGCGTCTTGCTGAACCCGTTGAGCTCGGCCATGCCCCCGGCGCGGATCCGGTCGCCGAGCCTTGTGATCGCGACCTTGTAGCTTTCGTCCATCACCGTCGATTGCGGCGCGCGCTCGGGATCGACCAGCGGCGCGGTGATCGAATATCCCTTGACCGGATAGATCGGCAGCTTGACCCCTAGCGGCCGGGTCAGCAGTGGCGCGGGGCTGCCGAGCGCCACGACGAAGGCATCGGCCTCCATCGGCCCCTGCGAGGTTTCGACCGAGGTGATCCGCCCGCCGCTCTGCTCCAGCCGCCTGATCGCGGTGCCGAAACGGAAGGTCACGCCAAGCGCGCGGGCCATCTCGGCGAGCCGGGTGGTGAAAATCTGGCAATCGCCGGTCTCGTCACCGGGCAGGCGCAGCCCGCCGGCGATCCTGTCCCGCGCATTTTCGAGCCCCGGCTCGGCAGCGACGCAGCCCGCGCGGTCGAGCAGTTCGAAACGCACGCCGCGCTCCTTCAGCACGTCGATATCCTTGGCCGCGCCATCGACCTGTTTCTGGGTGCGGAACAATTGCAGCGTGCCCTGCTGGCGCCCGTCATAGGCAATGCCGGTTTCCTCGCGCAGCGCGATCAGGCAGTCGCGGCTGTATTCGGCAAGCCGCACCATGCGGCCCTTGTTCACGGCGTAGCGTGCTTCGGTGCAATTGCGCAGCATCTGCGCGAGCCAGGTCAGCTTGGCAAGCTCGGGACGGGGCGAGACGATGAGCGGCGCATGTTTCTCGAACATCCATTTCAGCGCCTTCAGCGGCACGCCGGGCGCGGCCCAGGGCGCGGCATAGCCCGGCGAAATCTGCCCGGCATTGGCGAAGCTGGTATCCTGCGCCACGGCGTCGTTGCGCTCGATCACGGTGACCTCATGTCCGGCCTTGGCGAGATACCAGGCCGAGGTGACCCCAACCACACCGGCGCCCAAAACGATGATCTTCATAGCATTGCCCTCTTTGGCTCTGTCGTCTTTCACCGCAGATTACCTGAAGATTCCGGGAGTTCTTGGCGAAGGGAGGCGCGGATAAGCCCAGTTTTCGAAGGCTGTCCGAAGAAGCTGGTTGACTGCGCAAATTTATTGCGTGTTTCTGGGTCAATGGGGGCATATGGCGGCGCCGGGCGGATTGTGATTCTGCTCCGCCAGGGCCGGATTGATAAAGGCGCGCCATGCCCGAAGGCTTGGCGCGCCCTGCCTGTCTTACAGTGCCTCGGAGGCCGGGCCGAAGAACTCATAATGCAGCCGGTCGTCGCTGACGCCGATCTCGCGCAATCCTTCGATCGTGGCCTTCATGAAGCCGACCGGCCCGCAGACGTAGTAATCGGCGCGCTCCGGACTGGTGTTGGCGGCGAGCCATTGGGTATTGACCCTGCCTTCGAGCACATCCGCGTCGCCCGTCGCCTCGGTCTCTTCGTAGAATACCGCCGTTCTGGTCGCGAGATTGCGCGGGGTGTCCTTCATCGCGTGATGCATCGGGCTGCGGGCGGCGTGGATATAGGTCACCGGCAGGCGCCCGCCGCTTTGGGCTTCGAGGATCGAGAGCATGGGGGTCTGGCCGACACCGCCCGACAGCAGCACGATCTCCGATTTTCCGGCCGGATCGAGGAAGAAATCCCCCGTCGGCGCCGCGACCCTGAGGATCGTGCCTTCCCGGGCCACATCGTGCAGCCATCCGGATGCCTTGCCCGCCGCCTCGCGCTTGACGGTGATCCGGTAATCCCGTCCGTTCGGCGCCGACGAGACCGAATAGGTGCGTCGCAGCGGCTCGCCCGCGCCGGTGTCGATCAGCAGCGTCAGATATTGTCCGGGCTTGTGACGCAGCACCGGCGCATCATCGGCCGGGCGCAGGATGAAGGAGCTGATCTCCGAGGTTTCGGCGATCTTCTCGGCAACGACGAAATCGCGCCAGCCGGACCAGCCTCCGGGGGCCTCGGCCTGTGCGGTGTAGAGATCCTTCTCGCGGCCGATCAGCACATTGGCCAGGAACCAATAGGCCTCGCCCCAGGCGGTGAGCACCTCCTGCGTCGCGGCCTCGCCCAGCACGTCGGAGATTGCCGCAAGCAACGCATTCGCCACGGCGTCATAATGTTCGGGCGCGATCTGCAGCGCGACGTGTTTATGGGCGATCCGCTCGATCGTGGCGGCCAGAACCTGCGGCTCGCGGATATGCCGGGCATAGCCGAGGATCGCGCCGGTCAACGCCTTGTGCTGTGGCGAGCTGCCGCTCTGGTGGGACATGTTGAAAAAGGCGCGGATGGCGGGATCTGCCAGCAACCGTTCGTACATGCGCGCGACGATAGCCTCGCCATGGGCTTCGAGGGCGGGGACGGTGGCGCTGACGATTTCAATGGTGCTTTCGGACAGGGGGGTGGTCATTCGAGGGCTCCTGGTCAATAAGATTCCGATGAGGGGCATCTATTGATACGAGGGTTATTGATGCAAGTAGAAAGACTCTTATATCCCGACTCTGCGACAATTCGCGCGGACGGCAGCCGATGGAGTGACTAGATGCGCCTGACAGATACCTGCGACATTGCGTTTCGTGTCCTGATCTTCGCGGCGGCAAAGGGCGAGCAATGGTTTCGCATCGAGGATGTGGTGAATTTCTATAGCGTCTCGCGCAGCACCACGATGAAGGTCGTGAACACGCTCACGCGGTCCGGTATGCTCGAAGCGCGGCGCGGGCGCAGCGGCGGGCTGCGGCTCGGGATGCCGACGGGGGAGATTGCCCTTGCCGACGTGGTCCGGCTGATAGAGCCGGACTTTGCACTGGTGGAATGTCAGCGTCCTGACAATGCTTGCCGCATCACGCCGATCTGCGCGCTGCCCGCACCGCTGATCGCGGCGACCCAGGCGTTTCTTGACACGCTCGGACAATATACGCTGGAAGATATCGCCATTGACGGTCAGCGGATGTTCCCGGCGCCGGGTTGAGCGGCGCCGGGGAAACTTCCCGTGCTATTCGGCGGCCAGCGCCGATTTCTGCGAGGGCACGTAATTGAGGATCGGCGCGAGCCAGCGCTCGGCTTCGGCCATGTCGATCCCTTTGCGCCGCGCATATTCGGCGACCTGGTCGCGCTCGACCTTGCCGACGCCGAAATAATAGCTGTCCGGATGACCGATATAGAGGCCGGAGACCGAGCTGCCGGGCCACATGGCCATGCTTTCGGTCAGCTTCACCCCGGTGTGCTTTTCGGCGTCGAGCAGCGCGAAGAGCGTCTCTTTCTCGGTATGGTCAGGCTGCGCCGGATAGCCCGGGGCAGGACGGATGCCGGCGTAAGGCTCGGGGATCAGTTCCTGCGGGCTGAATGTCTCATCCGGCGAGGTGCCCCAATGCTCGCGGCGCACCTTTGCGTGCAGCATCTCGGCCATGGCCTCGGCGATGCGGTCGGCCAGCGCCTTGACCAGAATGGCGGAATAATCGTCATTGGCCTGCTCAAAACGCTTGGCGATTTCCGCTTCCTGCGGTCCGGCGGTCACCACGAAACCGCCCAGCCAATCCGCCGCCCTGCCTTCGGGCGCGACGAAATCCGACAGCGCCAGATTGGGGCGCGGCGCGCGTTTGGCGGTCTGCTGGCGCAATGTGTGGAAGGTGGCCAACGTGCCGGTGCGGCTGGCATCGGCATAGAGGCGGATGTCATCGCCCACGCTGTTTGCGGGCCAGAACCCGATCACGGCGCGGGGGGTGAACCATTTCTCCGCGACGATCCGGGCGAGCATCTCCTGCGCCTCGGCAAAGAGCGCGCGCGCGGCTTCGCCCTGTTTCTCGTCCTGCAGGATCTTCGGATAGATGCCCTTGAGCTCCCAGGTCCGGAAGAACGGCGTCCAGTCGATATATTCGGCAATCTCGGCGAGATCCCAGTCCTCGATCACCTTGACCCCGTTGACGTCCGGCGTGGCCGGGACATAGGCGTTCCAGTCGAGTTTCAGCGCATTGTCACGTGCATCTGCGAGCGACAGGCGCACCTTGGCGGCCTCGCCGCGGGCATGACGCTCGGCCACCTCGGCATATTCGGCGCGGACCTTGGCCGCATAGTCTTCCTTGCGCGCCGGGCTGAGCAGGTTGGACACCACGCCGACAGCACGGCTGGCGTCGTTGACATGCACGGTCTGGCCGCGCTTGTAGCCGGGCGAGACCTTCACCGCCGTGTGCACTTTCGACGTCGTCGCGCCGCCGATCAGCAGCGGGATGTCGAAACCGTCGCGTTCCAACTCGCTGGCCATATGCACCATCTCATCGAGGGAGGGCGTGATGAGCCCCGAGAGGCCGATCACATCGACCTTCTCGGCGCGGGCAACTTCGAGGATCTTCTGCGGCGGCACCATGACGCCGAGGTCGATGATCTCGTAATTGTTGCAGGCCAGCACGACGCCGACGATGTTCTTGCCGATGTCGTGAACATCGCCCTTCACCGTCGCCATCAGGATCTTGCCGGCACTCTCGCGCCCGTCGCCACCCGACAGCCGCTTTTCCTCTTCCATATAGGGCAGCAGCAACGCCACCGCCTGTTTCATCACGCGGGCGGACTTGACCACCTGCGGCAGGAACATCTTGCCCGCGCCGAACAGATCGCCCACGACGTTCATCCCGGCCATCAGCGGCCCTTCGATCACTTCGAGCGGGCGCTCGGCGGCCTGGCGGGCCTCTTCGGTGTCGAGGTCGATAAACTCGGTGATGCCGTTGACCAGCGCATGTTCGATGCGCTTTTCGACCGGCCAGTCACGCCATGCCAGATCGCGCAGCTTTTCCTCGCGCTTGCCGTCGCCGCGGAACCGTTCGGCGAGGTCCAGCAGCCGCTCGGTCGCGTCGTCACGCCGGTTCAGCACCACGTCCTCGCAGGCCTCGCGCAGCTCCGGGTCGATCTGGTCATAGACCGCGAGCTGCCCCGCGTTGACGATGCCCATGTCCATGCCCGCCTGAATGGCGTGATAGAGGAACACCGCATGCATCGCCTCGCGCACCGGTTCGTTGCCGCGGAAGGAGAAGCTGAGGTTCGACACGCCGCCGGAGACATGGGCATGGGGCAGGTTTGCGCGGATCCAGCGGGTCGCCTCGATGAAATCGACGCCGTAATTGTTGTGCTCCTCGATGCCGGTGGCCACCGCGAAGATATTGGGATCGAAGATGATATCCTCGGGCGGGAAGCCGACCTCCTCGGTGAGGATCTGATAGGCACGGGCGCAGATCTCGGTCTTGCGTTTGGCCGTGTCGGCCTGGCCTTCCTCGTCGAAGGCCATGACCACGACGGCCGCGCCGTAGGCCAGACAGAGCTCGGCATGTTCGCGGAACTGCGCCTCGCCTTCCTTCAGCGAGATCGAGTTGACGATCGGTTTGCCCTGAACGCATTGCAGCCCGGCCTCGATCACCTCCCATTTGGAACTGTCGATCATCACCGGCACGCGGGCGATATCGGGTTCGGCGGCAAGGAGATTGAGGAATTCGACCATCACCGCTTTTGAGTCAATCAACCCCTCATCCATGTTGATGTCGATGATCTGGGCGCCATTCTCGACCTGATCGCGGGCGACTTCGAGCGCGGTGTCGTATTCGCGGTTGGTGATCAGCTTGCGGAACCGGGCGGAGCCGGTGACATTGGTCCGCTCGCCGACGTTCACGAAGGGGATGTCTGACGTCAGCACGAAGGGTTCGAGCCCCGAGAGGCGGAGGAGACGGTCAGTCATGGGTTTCTACCTTTCGCGGAGAATGGGCAGCGACGGCATCGGCCATGGCGCGGATATGATCGGGCGTGGTGCCGCAGCAGCCGCCCACCAGATTGACCAGCCCCTGTTCCGCGAATTCGCCGATCTGTGCGGCGGTCGCTTCCGGGCCTTCGTCATATTGGCCGAATTCATTGGGCAGGCCGGCATTGGGATAGGCGCAGGTCAGTGCATCCGCGACGGTTGCGATCTCGGCGATATGCGGGCGCATGGCCGCTGCGCCGAGCGCGCAGTTGAGCCCGACGGAGAAGGGCCGCGCATGGCGGATCGAATGCCAGAAGGCGGTCGGCGTCTGCCCCGACAGGGTGCGCCCGGAGGCATCGGTGATGGTGCCTGAGATCATCACCGGCAGACGCGTGCCATGTTCCGCGAAAGCCTCGAAACAGGCGAAGATCGCCGCCTTGGCGTTGAGCGTATCAAAGATCGTTTCGATCAGGATCAGGTCCGCACCCCCGGCGATCAGCCCGCGGATCTGTTCGCCGTAGGCGATGCGCAGGTCATCGAAGGTCACGGCGCGATAGCCGGGATTGTTGACATCGGGGCTGAGCGAGGCGGTGCGGTTGGTCGGCCCCACCGCCCCCGCGACGAAGCGCGGGCGGCCATCCTCGGCCGTCGCCCGGTCGAGCGCGCGCCGCGCGACGCGGGCCGCCGCGACGTTGAGATCATGCACCGCGGCCTGCAGCCCGTAATCGGCCTGCGCGATGCTGGTGGAGGAAAAGGTGTTGGTCTCGACGATGTCAGCCCCGGCCAGGGCGAAGTCGAAATGGATCGCCTCGATCGCCGCGGGCTGGGTCAGCGTGAGCAGGTCGTTGTTGCCCTTCTGCGGCAGGTCGGTCGGATGCGGGCAGGGGCTGCCGCTGCCGGTCCCGGCGTAATCCTCCTCGCCGAGCGGCAGGGCCTGGATCATCGTGCCCATCGCCCCGTCCAGCAGCAGGATCCGCTCCCGGGCGAGATCGTGCAGCCTATCGAAAGTGTCTGATCGGGGCAGTCTGAAGGTTTTCATGGCTCTACAACGCTGGAAGGGTCGGGGAGCCTTTGAGGTAGCTTCTTTGGTTTCTGACAGCAAATTCATAATTGACGTAAAGATTATGAATGCTGCTCAAGTGAACGCCCGAACGGGCGGAGGTCGCGCCTCTCAGATCAGCGCCCAGTTGCCCAGTATCAGGGCCTGCCCGGCAATCACTGCGTTGGCAATGACATGACACAGAACCGCGTCGCTCAACCTGCCGTCGCGGCGCAGTGCCAGCCAGGCGAAGACCAGCCCGGCGAGAGCGGCGGCGAGCCAGCGGTCATGCAGTAGCGCAAAGGCAGCGGTGCTGAGCGCGACGGCGAGCAGCATGAACCAGGGGCTACGCCCGGCACCCAGCCGTTCGAGGAGATAGGAGCGGAAGAACAATTCCTCGATCAGCGGCACGGCAAGGATGGTGCCGCCGACCCGCGCGACGATCCAGATCGCCAGCGCCAGGGGACCGAGGCTGGCAAGCGCGAGATCGAGCGGGGTGTCCGCCTGCGCGACCGGCGCGCTCCAGAGCCAGAGCAGGCCGATCACGGCACCGAGCCCGGCCGCGAGCGGCGAAAGCCGCCAGTCGATCCGGGCGAGGGCCCGGCGGAACAGAAACAGCACCGCCAGCATCAGCAGGAAGCGCATGGGATAGGCGAGGCTCGGCAGGGTGAAGAAGGTCGAGGCAATCACCGCCGAGGCCATGAACACCGCGAAAGGCAGGATCCGCACCGCGTTCCAATCCTGCAGCAGCGGCGGCAGCGGTCGGGGCGCGGAAATCGCGGCGGCGGAGGCGCTCCGGCCGACATGGGCCCGCTGGAACCAGGGCACCAGACGCAGGCTCAGCGCACAGCCGAGCGCGAGCACCGAAAACATCAGCCAGCCTGCATGGGAGTGAAACCCGTCGACGGCGAGATCCGGGGAGATATTGACACCGATCCAGATCAGCAGGGTGATGCGGATTACGTTGAACACCCATGAGAGGGCGAGACCGATGGGCAGGATCAGGAAGATCCGCGGGAAGGCCAGTTCACGGCGGAACAGCGTGATATAGAGCGTCAGGAAGACCGAGATCAGGGCGAAACCCTCGACCCCGGAACAGCTTTGATTGATGCGCACCAGGAAATCGCCCTGACCGATCACGTATTCTCCCGGAATATGGAACAGGTCGAGCCCGGTCAGCGGCGCGAGCGCGACCACCGCGTCGAAGGAGAGCTGGCGCACCGCCTCGATATGCCACAACGGAAACAGGAAGCGACCGATCTCCGGCAGGCTCAGCGCGATGAGTGCAGGCAGGGCCAGGCTGAGCCAATTCTCCCGCAACGTGCCGCCCCAGACCGACCAGGGCGCGATCAGGCGCAGCGCGCCGGCGGCCACGAGCAGACCGCCGGTGATCCAGGCGGTGAGGCCGATCTGGCGCAGTCCGGCCGGGTCGGTGGCCTCGAAGAAGAGGCTCGACAGCAGTACCAAGAATACGCCGGGAAGGATCAGCATGAATTGCGGCCCGGTGGCGGCAGGTGTCATCGCGGCGCGCCCGAGGGCGGTGAAACGCCCGGGTCGCGCCATCATCGCCAGCAGCAGGATCACCAGCAGCGCCAGCAGTCGTTTCTCGAGCGTCACCAGGAACAGGCACATGCGCCAGATGGTGAACTTGCCGCATTCCGGCTTGTAGATCGCGTCGAAGGCATGGCCCATCAGGGTCAGCGTCGCTGCCGCGATCAGCAGGGCCAGAAGCGGACGGGCAAAACGAACGGGCGTGCGCGGCAGGTCGAGATCCTTGAAGGTCATGGAAAGGCGCGGCTCCTCTGGCATTCGCATTACGCCAGCCCGGCGAGGGGACGCCGGGCTGGATTCGGAAGCAATATATCCGTCGGCCATTAACGGCGGCGACGGCGCTCCCACATCAGGGCGACGGTTGCGCCGAGCACCGCCAGGGCGGCTGCCCCGGACACAGCGCTGATCTCCGGAACATCGGAGACTTCGCCATTGCCGTTGTACGGAACAGTGGCCAAAGCCTGACCGGCCCAGAACATCGCAAGAGTTGACAGTCCAACAAGTTTCTTCATCAGTTTCTCCCTAGTTTTCCACCCGGCGTCGCAGGGCGAAGGTTGCATGGCATGCCGCGAGGGGCGGCATGTTTTCCGCGCAGTGATCGGACCTGCGCGAATCCTGTCGCGGCATCGGCGGTGCGGAATTTTCCGCGCTGCTGGTGCCTGGTCCTCGCGGTCAGCGCGGCACGAGGCGCAACGGCCCCTGCACGGAAAGATTCCGCGTTTCCCGCAAGGGGAAAGGACTTGTGTTCGGAGAAAAGCGAAGGTGATGGGGTGACCCTGTCGGAACGGGAAGGACTCCGTAGCCGGTGCATTCGCGAGAGCCGCCCCATTGCCAATAGTGCAATAGGGTGTCGATAAAATGGAATTGCGACAGTTTCTGCGTGCCTGAATTAAAACACGTCATTGCGATGCACTCCTCGTGCGACGCGAAAGTTGCGCGTTTGAAACGGTTTTGTAAGAAGAAGACGCTTAACAGAACACTTTATACGGGTCTTGAAAAGTCTGGATCCCGAAATTCGTGAAATCCCATAAAAAAGCTTTCCAAAATACCGCCGCAAAGTCAACTTAATTTGCAGTCGTTACGACGAATTGAGGCGGGCAGGGCCAGTACGTTGGCGCAGCGCCAACGCTTGGCCGATGCGAAGGAAAATGGGCGGTTTCGGAAGCCTCCGCGAATGGCGAAGCCACGATCGCGCGGCCGCCGCGAGGCGTATGGCCCGGTGGCGGGAAAAAGCGGGCTCTAGCGCCGGTCAGGTCTGGGCGCTTTCCTCGAGCTGCACGTTATAGCCCCAGAGCCTGCGCATATATTCGAGCGTCGCATTGCGCGTCTCGGGGTCGAGCGGGACCCGGTTGCGCTGGAAATGACGCAGGTGCAGACAGCGGTCGCCCAGCAGATCCACATCGACGACCTGGATATCCGGGTCGGCATTGGACACATCGAGCGAATTGGCCAGGGCGTCGCGGACCGCGTGATAGCCGCGCTGATCGTGGATCGCGCTGACCATGCGGAAGGCGTCCTCGGCATCGTCGCTGAGCGCGAAGAGCCGGAACTTGCGGATCACCTCGGGGCCGAGGAATTGCTGGACGAAGCTTTCGTCGCGGTAATTGGTCCAGGCATCCTTGAGCACGTTGCGCCAATCTCCGGCCCCGGCGATGTCGGGAAACCATTCCCGATCCTCGTCGGTCGGCTCGGTGCAGACGCGTTTGATGTCCTGCATCATCGCGAAACCGATCGCATAGGGGTTGAGGCCGACGGAATGGGGGGAGTCGAAATCCGGCTGGGTCAGCACATTGGTATGGTTGTGCAGGATTTCCAGCATGTCGCCGTCGCTCAGCAATTTCTGCTCATAGAGCGCGTTCATGATGTAGTAATGCACGAAACAGGCACAGCCTTCGTTCATCACTTTGGTCTGGCGCTGCGGATAGAAATATTGCGAGATATTGCGCACGATGCGCAAGACCTCGCGTTGCCATGGTTCGAGGATCGGGCTGTGTCGTTCGAGGAAATAGAGCAGGTTCTCTTCCGGCAATCCCATGGCCCGCTTGCGCTTCTGGGCCTCCTCGTCGGTCCTTTGATGCGGGCGGGCGCGTTCGAAGGCGTCCCAGAGGTAGTTGGCCGCTTCCTCTTCCTCGCGCAGCCGCTCGCGCTGGCGCGCTTCCTCGTCACGCAGGGAGATCGAGGCGGGGCGGCGATGGCGGAAGACGCTGGCCTGCATCAGCGCATGGGCAGCGTCGAGCAGGTCTTCGACCTCCCGCTCGCCATGCCGCGTCTCGCATTCGGCGATATAGTCGCGCGCATATTCGAGGTAATCGAGAATACCCTCGGCATCGCTCCATTGCCGGAACAGATGGTTGTTCTTGAAGAAATGGTTATGGCCGAAAGCGGCATGGGCAATGACCAGCGTCTGCAGCGCCATGGAATTGTCTTCCATGCAATAGCTGATGCAGGGGCTGGAATTGATCACGATTTCATAGGCCAGCCCGCGCGCGCCCTTGCGGTAGAGCTGTTCGTCGCGCACGAAACGTTTGCCGAAGGACCAATGCCGGTACATCAGCGGCATGCCGTTGGAGGAATAGGCATCGACCATCTGCTGGGAGGAGATGATTTCGATCTGGTTGGGATAGACATCGAGTTGCAGATCCCCCAAGGCGATCTTCTCGATCGCCTCGTAGCTGCGCCGGATCGCGTTGAAATCCCATTCCGCATGCTGGAAAAGCGGCGTGCCGCCTTCGATCACCTGTTCAGACATCGCTCACCTTCTGACCCTTACGGACAAACAATTCCCGGAAGACGGGGTAGATATCGGCCGGTTTGGAGATCCGCTTCATCGCGAAATTCTCCCATTCGGTGGCGACCTGACGGTAGGAACGCCACAATTCCATGCCGTTTTCCTCGCTGTTCATCAGCTTGACCTCGCTCTCTTCGAGGATCTCGATATAGGCGAAATACTGGCAGAGCTTCATCAGCCGGTCGCCGAGGAGCTCGGCGCAGAGCCGTGAGTCGCCGCTGTAATTCTCGCCGTCCGACGCCTGCGCCGCGTAGATGTTCCATTCCGAGGGCGGATAGCGCGCCTCGATCACCTCCTGCATCTGCTTGAGTGCGCTGCTGACCACCGTGCCGCCGGTCTCCCGGGAGTGAAAGAAGGTCTGTTCATCGACTTCGCTGGCCACCTGCGTATGCCGGATGAATACCAGTTCGATGGTTTCGTATCGCTGTTTCAGGAACAGGTGCAGCAGCACGAAGAACCGCTTGGCCAGATCCTTTTCGCGTTCGCCCATCGAGGCCGATACATCCATCAGGCAGAACATCACCGCGTTGGAGGAAGGCTCGGGACGCATCTCGAAATGCTTGTAGCGCACGTCGAGCGGATCGACGAAGGGGATCAGGCGGCGTCGCCGTTCCTGCCTGTCGAGCGTTTCACGCAGGCTTTCAAGCTCGCGGGACTGGCGGCTGTCACGGCTGTCGAGCGCTTCGAGCTCGGCAATCCGCGCGGCCATTTCCAGCATGTCGCGGGTCTTTGGCCGTCGCAGGGCGATGCGGCGCCCGAAGGCGTTGCGCATGGTCCGGCTGACGCTGAGATTGGAGGGTGTGCCCGCGACGGTATAGCCCATGCGGTTGGGCTTGGCGGCCTTGATTTCCTTGAGGTTCTGCTTGACCAGATCGGGCAGTTCGAGATCCTCGAAATAGAGTTCGAGAAACTCGCTTCGCGACAGGACGAAGAGAAACTCATCCTCGCCCTCGCCATCGGCAGAGCCCTGTTTGCCCCCCCGACCACCGCCGCCGCTGCGCTGTTTCTTGATCCGGTCACCGACGTTGAAGCTTCGGTTGCCGCTCAGCACATATTCGCGGTGACCGCCCTCGGAGGCATGGCGGAACGTGGGCTCCGCAATACCCTTGCCGGGGACGGTGATC
The DNA here is from genome assembly GCF_042685005.1 of Sulfitobacter aestuarii. Classification (NCBI taxonomy): domain Bacteria; kingdom Pseudomonadati; phylum Pseudomonadota; class Alphaproteobacteria; order Rhodobacterales; family Roseobacteraceae; genus Sulfitobacter; species Sulfitobacter aestuarii. The sequence continues at coordinate 324,510 of NZ_JBHUMP010000002.1, forward strand.
ATTTCCTTCTGGTCTGCATCGGCAATGCCACGGCGCCGGACGCTTTCGTTGACCGCCTCCTTCACCGCGGTGCGGACCCGTCCGATGAACCTTCGGCGGTTGCCGTGGCTCTTGCCCTTCGGATTCAATCGACGATCAACGAAATGGGCCATCTGCTCTGGACCTCTCTGGTTGGTTACCCTGCCTTGTTGACGCGCATGTACCATTCCACCAGTCGTCTGACCTGACGGCGGGTGTAGCCGCGGTCGATCATCCGGTCGATGAATTCATCATGCTTGGCTTCGGTTTCCTTGTCGCGCTTGGCGCCGAAACTGACGACCGGCAGCAGGTCTTCGATCTGCCCGAACATCCGTTTCTCGATCACCCGGCGCAGCTTCTCGTATTTGCGCCAATCCGGATTCTCGCCGTGGTTCTCCGCCCGGGCACGAAGCACGAACTTGACCACCTCGTTGCGGAAATCCTTCGGGTTGGTGATGCCTACCGGTTTCTCGATCTTGGCCAGCTCCTGTTCGAGGATCTCGCGGTTGAAGAGCTGCCCGGTATCGGTGTCCTTGTAATCCTGATCCTCGATCCATGCATCGGCATAGGCGATGTAGCGGTCAAACAGGTTCTGACCGTAATCCGAATAGGATTCGAGATAGGCTTTCTGGATCTCGTTGCCGATGAATTCCGCATAACGCGGCGCGAGCTCGTCCTTCATATAGGAGAGATACCGACCCTCGACCTCTTCGGGCAGTTGCACCCGCTTGACCGATTGCTCGAGCACGTAGAGCAGATGCACCGGATCGGCGGCGACTTCTTCGTTGTCGTGGTTAAAGGTCTCCGACAACACCTTGAAGGCGAAACGGGTGGAAATCCCGTTCATCCCCTCGTCGACCCCCGCGACATCGCGGTATTCCTGCACCGAACGGGCGTTCGGATCGGTGTCCTTCAGAGTCTCCCCGTCATAGACGCGCAGCTTGGAATAGATCGGCGAGTTCTCGTGCTCCTTGAGCCGTGTCAGCACGCTGAACCGACCCAGCATCTCCAGCGCCTCGGGGGCGCAGGTCGCGTCGGCTAGACTGCTTTCACTGAGCAGCTTCTGATAGATCCGGGTCTCGTCAGAGGCGCGCAGGCAATATGGCACGTTAACGACGCTGATCCGGTCGAGGAAGGCCTCGTTGTTGCGGTTGTTCTTGAACTGCTGCCATTCCGCCTCGTTGGAATGTGCGACGATGACCCCTTGATAGGGAAAGGCGCCGATATTCTCCGTGCCGACGTAGGACCCCTCCTGGGTCGCGGTCAGCAGCGGATGCAGCACCTTGATCGGTGCCTTGAACATCTCGACGAATTCCATCATCCCCTGGGTGGTCCGGTTCAGCGCGCCGGAATAGCTGTAGGCATCCGGGTCGTTCTGGCTGAAATCCTCCAGCTTGCGGATGTCGAGCTTGCCGACCAGCGAGGAGATATCCTGGTTGTTCTCGTCTCCCGGCTCGGTCTTGGCCACGCAGACCTGGCGCAGCTTGGAGGGGTAGAGCTTGACCACCGACAGCTTCGATACATCGCCATCGAGCTCGCCCAGCCGTTTCACCGCCCAGGGCGAGATCAGCCCGGTCAGCAGCCGCTTGGGAATGTTGTACTTGGTTTCCAGCAGATCGCCCATCTGGTTTCGGTCGAACAGACCGAGGGGCGATTCAAAGATCGGGCTGATTTCCTCGCCCGCCTTGAGCACGTAGATCGGCTCGACTTCCATCAGGTTCTTGAGGACCTCGGCCAGGGTCGACTTGCCGCCGCCCACAGGCCCGAGCATGTAGAGGATCTGCTTGCGCTCTTCCAACCCCTGGCTGGCGTGCCGGAAGAACCCGACAATGCGCTCGATCGTCTCCTCGATCCCGTAGAGATCTTCGAAAGGTTTGTAGCGTTTGATCGTCCGGTTCAGAAAGATCCGGCTCAGCCGCTGGTCCTGCGCCGTATCCACCAATTCCGGCTCGCCGATGGCCGTGACCATCCGCTCCGCCGCCGTCGCCCGCATCGCAGAATCCTCGCGACATCCAAGCAGGTAGTCCTGCAGCGACATCTCTTCGAGTTTGTTGCGTCCGTAAGCTTCTGCGAATTGCTCGAAAACTTCCATTTCCTCATCCTTTCCGCCTGAAAATCGTCTTCCCCTCTGATTTCTCACCCTTTTTCACTCTAGCATAACATATAAATGGGGTGAAAATTCCCGATTTCTATTCACATTTGATTTTATTTCACCGAGCGCGGTTACAAATGCGTGATGGATCAAGGCTGCCTGTCGATCATGTCTAAGTTGTGGCGATGCGATTTCTGCTTGCCATAATTGCGCGCTGGAGCGGGGTTTTTCGTGGCGAAATCAAGGCGGAAGAGGCGGCTTGCAGAGCGATTTCAAACGGTCCTGCCGGCACCCGAAAACCTGTTGCTGAGTGCGTTCCGCCGCATCCCGTGGCGCTGCGGACAGCCAGACAGATTTACTCGGGATGAAGCGTTTTTGCGGAGCCGCTGGCGCCAGTTCGAGAGCGAAAACGAGACGATCCGGGCGACACGGGCCGCCCGGATCAGAGAATCGCTTCCCTATTGCTCGCGGAAGGCGCGGGTCATGCTGTCGCGGATCGGGCGGGCCAGATATTGCGCGAAGGTGCGTTCGGCGGTCTGGATCATGATCTCCGCCGGCATGCCCGGGGTCGGTTTGAATCCGACGACGCGGCCAAGCTGTTCCGGCGGGAGTGACACGCGCGCCACATAGACTTCCATCGCAACGCCGGTGGACGTGTCGGTGATCGAATCCGCCGACACATAGATCACCGAACCGTCCAGCACCGGTGTGGTCCGCTGGTTCAGGGCGGTAAGCCGGACCTTGGTCGGCTGGCCGACGCGCACGCTGTCGATATCGATCCGCGGGACCTGTACCTCGATGATCAAAGGCTCGTCGAGGGGCAGGATCTCCATGATCGCCCGGCCGCTTTCCACGACACCCCCGGCGGTATGGTAATGCAGCCTGACCACCGTGCCGTCCACCGGGGCGATGACATCGGTCCGCTCGCGCACGTTGCGGGCGGTGCGGGATTGTTCGCGGATCGAGTCGAGCTGTGACTGGATCGATTGCAGGTCGGTCAGCGCGGTCTGCCGGTAGCGGCCGATGGCCTGTTCGATCTGCGTCTCGTATTTGGCGCGGATCTGGCTGATCTCGTCGATCTCGGCCTGCAGCCGTCCGATATGGCCCTCGGCCTCGATCATCGCCCGGTCGAGCGCCGTCACCTCGGAGCGCCGGGCGAGCCCTTTTTCGAGCAGCTTGCGCTTCGCGGAAAGATCCTCCTCCAGAATGATCCGCTGCCGTTCAAAGGAATCCAGCTGCGTCTCATAGCCGATCCCGCGGGAGGCGAGGGCGTCGATATTGCGTTGCAACAGCGTCAGATCGCTTTTCAACGCCGACTGGGTCACGATGAAGGCCAGCGACTGGCCGTCGAGGATGGAGGCGACCTCGAGGTCCTGTTCCTTCGCCTCCTGCAAATGTGGCGGGAATTTCAGCACATCATGCTGCTGATGCTCGGCGATGAGCCGCGCCTCGGTGGCTTCGAGTCGCATCTGCCGGAGCTGCAATTCGCGTTCATTGGCGGAGGCGGCGGTGTGATCGAGCCGCACCAGCAGATCGCCGGACTTCACCCGGTCGCCCTCGCGGACCCGGATCTCCTCGATGATGCCGCCCTCGAGATGCTGGACGATCTTGTTCTGCCCGGTGGCGACGAAACTGCCCTGCGCGATCACAGCCGCTGCCAATGGTGCGCGGAAGGCCCAGAGGCCAAAGCCCCCGAATGTCAGCACCAGCAGCAACACCCCGAAGATTGCGAAACCGCTGATCGAGCGCGGCACCTCGGCATACCATTCGCCATCCGGCCCTTCGATCATCGTGTCAGCCATTGCCTTCGACCTTCTTCTGTGGCGCCTTGCGGCCCGCCAGTTTCTCGAGCACCGCGGTACGTTCGCCGAAGAGCTGGATATTGCCATCCGCGAGCAGCATGATCTTGTCCACCGAGCTCAGCAGCGAGGGTTTCTGGGTGATCACCACGGTGGTGATGCCGCTCTTGCGCGCGTGATCCACGGCCCGCGCCAGCGCTTTGTCGCCGTTGCTGTCGAGGTTGGAATTGGGCTCGTCGAGCACCACGAAGCGCGGATCCCCGAAAAAGGCCCGCGCCAGCGCGATCCGCTGTTTCTGCCCGCCGGAGAGCGGCGCGCCATCGGCCGCGACGATGGTTTCGTAGCCATGCGGCAGGTTGGCGATCATCTCGTGCACATCGGCCAGCATCGCGGCGCGGAAGACCTGCTCATCCGTGGCATCCGAGCGCATCCGCCCGATGTTGTCCTTGATCGTGCCCGGGAAGAGCTGCACGTCCTGCGGCAGATAGCCGATGTTTTCGCCGAACTGCCGGGGATCCCAGTTGCGCAGGTCCATGACGTCGAGCCGCACATTGCCCGAGGTCGGCAGGATCGACCCCACCAGCATCTTGCCGAGCGTCGTCTTGCCCGCGCCGGAATTGCCGATCACCGCCAGCGCCTCACCCGGATTGAGCGAGAAGCTGATACCGTTGAGCACCACCTGCTTGGTTCCGGCAGGCACATATAGCAGCCGTTCCACATCGAGCCGCCCCTCGGGTTTGGGCAGGTTGAGCTTCTCGAATTGCAGCCGCGACGCGGTGAGCAGCCCGGTGATCCGCGCATAGGAGGAGCGCGACATCGAGAAAGCGTTCCAGCCCTCGATTGCTCCTTCGATCGGCGCCAGCGCGCGACCGGCGATGATCGACGCGGCGATCACCATGCCGCCGGTGATCTGTCCGTCGATCGCGAGATAGGCCCCCCAGCCGAGCATCGCGATCTGCGTCAGCAGCCGCACCGCCCGTGAAACGGCGGAGGTGACGATGTTGCGGTCCTGCGCGCGCACCTGCGCGGTCAGCGAGGCCGAAGTGTCCTTGCCCCAGATCCGCACCGCCTCCGGGATCATCGCGAGAGCGTTGATGATCTGGCTGTTGCGGGCCATCGAGTCGAGATGCATGTTGGCCTTGGACTGCGCCGTGTTGGCTTCGGCGAAGGGTTTGGAGGTGATCTTCTGGTTTATCAGCGCGATCACCAGCAGGGCCAGCGAGGTGCCGATCACGATCGAGCCGAGATGCGGATGCACCAGGAAGATCGCCAGGATGAACAGGGGCGCGAAGGGCACGTCGAGGAAGGAAATCAGCGTGCCGGACACCAGGAAGCCGCGCACCTGCTGCAGATCGCCCAGGGTCTGATATTCGCGTCCCGTGCCGTGCAGGGAGGCCGCGGAGGCGGCGCTGAGGATCGGCGCGCCGAGCCGGACCGCGACTTCGACGGCCGTTCGCATCAGCACGAAGCGGCGCACGGCATCGAAGATCGCTTGCAGTATCACGGCGCCGACGATGACGACGGTGAGCATGATCAACGTATCGACGGAGCGGCTGGTCAAGACCCGGTCGGAGATCTGGAACAGGTAGACCGGGATCGCCAGGATCAGGATATTTGTCGCGCAGGTCAGCACCAGCACCAGCAACAGGTTGCGCCGTACCGCTGCCTTGCCGGATTTGAGCGATTCCGAGAAGTTCGACGGGCCGAGGCGTTTGTGAAATTTCGGTGGCTTGCTGCCGCCTCCGCCACCGGCGGAGGGGGGCGAGCCGCCCTGTTTGCGCCGGATCGGCCCGGTGTCGCCTTCTATCGTGACGCCGGGCAGCGCACCGCCGGTATCGCGGGCTGTTTCCGGTGTGGCACGGGCTTCATCGGGCTTGGCTGCGTTCGATCCGGCCCCTTTCGGCTGGGCCTTTTCTGATCGCGGCGGGTTCGCCTGTGATGCGTTCGGCGCTGCCTTGTGCGCTTCGGCCGTGCCGCTGGTCGCGGCGGACTTGGCCGCCTCGGGTTCAGCATGTTCCTCAGCTTGCGTCGGCTGCGGGGCGATTGTCGCGGGCTCGGCTGCGGGAGAAGCCGGGGCCTCGGATGTGGGCGCGCCGGAAACCTCCGGTTGCGGTCCTTTTGTCAGTGGTTTTGCCGGTGCCTGTTCGGCGACAGTAGCCGTCACGTTCTTCAGCGCGGGTTCTGCGGGCGCAGAAACCTCGGCTGCGACATCGGAGCCGGGTCCTGCAGAGCTGACCGGGACCGCAGAGGCATCTTCGCGGGCCTTCACGTCGGTATCTTGGCTGGATTTTGGTCCATCGCCTCCCTTGAGCTGAGTTGCCCGCGCCGCCTTTTCGCGCGCGGCGGCGGATTTCAGCGCCTCGGAAGGGCGCCAGCGCCGGAAAGCCGGTTCGCTCTGGGGAACCTTGGCGCCGTCGAATTCGATATCGGTGCGCTGGTCCACGGTCAGATAGAGCGGAGAGACCCGCCGCGCCGCGACCTTTGACGCAGGCTGGCAGCCCGGCCCGGCGGTGCGACAGCTCGCCTTGTTCTTGATTTTAGGAACATCCGTACGACCCGGAAACGGGGGATAATCGGGAACATGCTTCACGCGACCCTGCCTTTCATGTCATCGACCAGTTCACGCCAGCAAGGTCTGCATGACGTCGGACTGCCCTGCAGTCTCGGTAATCATCGAATCTGCCGTCGCGGCAATTTCAGAGACATTGGCCGGGGCGACCATGTCATCGACCAGAAAGGCCACCGCCTCGTTGGCCAGCGCGCCGAGGCTGACCCCCGTCGGCGGTGCATCGGCCTCGATCAGCCCGGCCTGATGGATCAGCGCGTCCGAATAGGTTTCGCCTCCCGACATCACGGCGGAATCGACGCCGTCATCGGTAATCTGAGCCAGGTTGGCGAGGATGTTGGAGCCGGTGGTGAGGGTGATCTCTTCGTTCAGACCATCAGCGAATTGCGATGTCGCCATGTTGATCTGATCGACGTTGCCCAGCACGTTGGTCTGGTTGACCTGATCGACGGTAATGAAGTCGCCGGTGATATAGAGCACCTTGAGCAATTCGATGCCGTCGAACAGCGGATTGGCCAGGATCTCGTCGGACAGCGTCTGATCCCCGTTTGCCAGTTTCTGTATCTGGTCTTTCATCGCAGCATCGAGCGGCACCGAAGTGTCGATTCCGGTGTTATGGATCGCGGCCTCGTTCCAGAGCAGGTTGTCGCCCGTCGTTGGATTGCCCGTCGGTGCCTCGGCAACTGCGCCGTTGTTGCCCGCAGCGCCCTGTACCACGGCAACGGCAGGTTGCGCCGTGTCGGTGCTGCCGTGGGAATCTGTATCGGACGTGGTGGTTTCGGTCGTGTCGGAAACGGCGGTTTCGGTGGTGTCCGAGGTTGCGGTTTCGATCGTATCCGAAGTTGCGGTTTCGATCGTGTCTGATGTGGCGGTTTTGGTAGTGTCCGAGGTTGCGGTAGTGTCCGACGTAGCGGTTTCGTCGGCATCCGAGGACGACGTGCTGACCGAATTCTCGGATGTGTCCGAGCTCGCATCGGTCGTTTCGGAACTGCCGGTGTTGCTGGTCTTGCTGCTGTTGGTGTCTGTCGTGCTCTGATTGTCGCTCTTTTCCGATTGCCCAGACACCGGCGCTCCGCCGTCCGGGCTCGTGCCAGATGCCGTATCGCTCTGCGGCAGGCCGGAGATCGGATCGGCCGCCTGGGTGGTGCCCTTGGCTGCCTGGCCCGTGCTGCCCGCTGCGCCTGTGGACGCCGGAGCTTTGGCACCGGAGGTGCCGATATCATAACCGTCGAGCAGGATATTGACCTGATTGATCATGCTGAGGTCGATCATCCTGCCGCCGACGATGATCAGATCGTAGGTAAAACCGATTTCCCACATCGAGACGTGGTTGAAAATGTCGTTGGACCCGAGCCCGAGATAGGTGTTGGTGCCGCTGACACTGACCTCGGCCATGTCGTTGTCGGTGGCGAAAGTATATTGGTCGACCCAGTTGATCTGCGTGACGTCGCCCTCGATCGTGACCATGACCCAATCCTTGGGCCCGCCGGTCGGGACCGGGGAGGGGGGCAGGGCCGCCTCTCCCTGACCATCGACCGGTTGCAGATGCGATTTCGTCGTGATTTGCGCCACGTTCTGCGCGGTCGAAGGTGCCGGTGTATGTGCGCCCGTGCCATAGGAGACGCTGCCGCCATTCAGCAGCACGTTCACCTGGGAGATCGCGTCGAATTTCAGGACGTCGCCCGCCACCGCGATCACCGGCGCATCGAGCCAGTCGGAACTCAGCGAGACATGGTTCACCGCCGTATTGGCGCCGGATACCACGTGATGGCCGGGATCAATGGCGTAGGGGTTGGCCTCGTCATCCTCGAAATCGCGGGAATAATCATGCGCCGCCGGTGTCGTTTCGTCGGCGAGCGTCTCGTCCTCGTCCTCCTCGTTTCCGGCTCTCTGCGGCAGGCGCACATCCTTGTCCAGAAAATAGACGGGCAGATAGTCGCTCCAGTCGGGCAGGGACTCGACCAGTTCACCATTGACGAAGATCCCGCCGTCGGCATCGGCACCCCGGATCACCGCCGAATGGTAATTGACCTCGGAGATCACATGCGCTTCCGGCAACTGCGCGCTCAGCGCGTCGAGCGCGGCGAACCAGTCATCGGAGGCTTCCGCAAGGTCGAGCCGCACCGGGCTCAGCGCCTCGGCCAGCTCCGCCAGCTTGTCGAGCACCGCGACCACACCGCCAAGGTCGACAAAGCCGGACTGGCTGATGTCGCCGAAAACGTCATCGTCGAACAGCACGGCGCTCTGAAAGGTGACCGCGATCAGCGAGCTCGGTGGAGACAGCACCGGCCTGGCGCCGCCGCCCGCATCGTCCGAAGGCAGCGGGTCGAATCGCGCCATCAGGGCAGGGACCGCAAAATCGAACGGCGCCATTTCGAGCTCCAGCTGGATGGCTTCGAAAGGCGCCGGGGGCAGGTCCGCCGGGGTGGCGGGCGCTTCGGCCTTGTAGTCGAGATCGGGATCCACGTCTTCGAGTTTGTGGGGAGATTTGACCCGCGCCATGTTGAGGGCGAGTTCCTCGGCTTCCTTCTGCGCGGCGCGCTCGGCAAGAAACCGGTCAAAATCGCTGCGCATCCTCGCCTGTTCTTCCGCGATACTGAATGCGCCTATGAAATGGGCAATGGAATCGGTCGTTGTGTCAAATGCCATGACGAATTTCGCCTTCCATTCAGGGACACGCCGTCAGCGTAGAATGCGCCTGTGTCCCGGATCGTCTAGTCTCTGTCTTGCCTTCCCGGTTGCCGGAGAAGGGCCGGGGCCGGTCGCGAGACCGGCCCCGGATAGTGTCTTCAGGTTCAGCCGTCGGAGTCGTCGCCGACGTAGGTGCTGCTGAACGACCCGCCGACCACATTCATGTCGACCGTGTTGCCCAGGACGTTGGCACCCATCACGATGCTCTGGTTGAACGCTGCAACATCGACCTGCGCTGCGGCCGAAGCGTAGGATTCGCCGGTCACGTAACCGTCGTCTCCGTTGCCCGAACCCCAGGAGCCCGCGTTGCCGCCCATGCCACCGTCGCCATTGGTGGCCACGCCGCCCGCGCCGCCGCTGGTCGCACCGCCGGTGGCCATGCCGCCTTCGGCCATGCCGCCTGTGGCGTTGCCGGTGTTACCACCCGCAGCCGCTGCGTCGCCGGTGGCACCCGAGTAGCCGGAGGTTGCCATCACGTCGCCGCTGGCGTTGGTCTGGCTGTCGGCAGTGGCGTCGTTGTCGGTGGCACCACCGTCACCCGTATCGACATGGGTGCTGTTGCCGGTGCTGCTTTCGGCAAGTGCCTCAGCCGCGATATCCGACAGGCCGCCGTAGCCGCCATCACCGTCGGCATAGCCGTCGGCAGCGCCGTTGGCATTGGCGTCAGTGTCCGAAGACGCTGCCCCGCCGTCACCGCTGTTGGCGTCCGAGTCGGCCATACCGTCGGAGTTGCCGGTTGCGTTGGCTGTCGCGTCCGCATCGGCATTGCCGCCCGTGGAGGCCGCATCGCCATTACCGGTGCCGGTCGCGTCGGCATCGTTCATGGCGTCACCTGCCGCACCTGCGCCACCGTCGGAGTCGGTGCTGCCGGTACCGTTGGCATTGGCGTCGTCGTCGGTATTGGCCGTTGCCGAGCCACCGTAGCCGGTGGTGCCGTCATTGGCGGCCGCTCCGGAGACGTCGCTGTCGAGCATGCCGGTCGTGGCGCCCGAGGAACCGCCAGCTCCGGAGTTGTTCTCCGAATTGGCTTCACCATGGGCAGTGGCATCATTGTCGGTGGTGCCTTCCGCGCCTGCGCCGGTCTCGGTGTCGGATGCCGCTGCCGCACTGGCGGTCGCGTCATCGTCGGAGGTCGCAGTACCGCCATTGGCGTCGCCGGTCGTGGCGTCGTTCGCGGCATCGGCAGCGCTGTCGTTGGTCGCGTCACCGGCGTCGCCGTTGGCATTGCCACCAGCACCGCTGTCGTTGTCGGTGAGGGCATCACCGCTGGCATCGGCCGTGTTGCCGGTCGTGGCGTCACCGCCGTCGCCGCCATCATTATCCGACTTCGCCTTGGCCTTGGCCGTGGCATCGTCATCGGTATTGGCGTTGCCACCCTGCGCCGAGCCACCGTCGCCGTCGGCGCTGCCGTCACCCGAAGTATCGGTGTTGGCATCTCCGCTCGTGGTCGTCGCCTCACCACCTGCACCACCGTCACCGCCGGTTCCCGTGCCGGTGCCGCTGGAGTTGTTGGTGGCGCCATTGTCGGCTGCACCGTCACCACCGTCGCCCTTGGCTTTCAGCTTGGTGTCGCCACCTTCGCCGCCATCGGAGCCTGCGCCTGAATCAGCGCTGCCGTCTGCGTCGCCGGTGCCGTGGTTGTCGGTGTCGCCACCGTCGCCGCCTTCACCATCGGCATCGCTGTCGGTCTTGGCCTTGGCCTTGGCATCGCTGTCGCCATCGCCATAGCCGCCATCGCCCGGATCAGCGTTCCCGTTGGAATCCGCGGTGCCGTTTCCAGTCGCATCGCCAGCCGTGTCACCGGCATCGCCGCCGTCACCATTGGCCTTGCTGTCGGCATCGCCATCGGCCTTGGCCTTGGCCTTCTGATCGGCTTCACCGGAGTCGCCGCCATTGGCATCGGTGCTGCTGTCGGTCTCGGCCTTGCCCTTGGCATAGACATCGCCGTCGACGTCGCCGCCGTCACCGCCGTCGCCGTCACCATCGGCCTTGGCCTTGGCCTTGCCATCCACGTCGGCATCGGCATCGCCGGTGTCGCCGCCATCGGAGTCAGCCTTGGCCTTGGTGGTACCCTCGGCATCGACCTTCGCTTTCTGCTCCTGGTCGCCGCCGTCACCACCGTCGCTGTCGGCATCGCTGTCGGTCTCGGCCTTGGTCTTCACGGTCAAGTCGCCGTCGACATCGCCCCCGTCGCCGCCATCGGCGTCGGCAGTGGAATCGGACGTCGCGGTTCCGGTACCGGTACCGTTGCTGTCAGCATCCCCGCCACGACCGCTGGTGGAATCGGCAGCGTTGTCGGCCGAACCGTCGGAGGATTGGTCGGCCGCCGAGTCCGCATCGCCGCTGTCGCCGCCCGTATCGGTGGAAGCCGCGTTGGCGTTGTTGGTCCCGGACACGGTGCTGTCGGAGTCGGAGTTTCCGCCGTTACCACCGGTGCCGTCAGCATCGGTCTTGGCCTTGGTCTCGCTGTTACCGCCGTAGGTTTCGCCAGTGCCGTCGCCCCCGTCGCCGCCGTCGCCGTCAGCCGTCGCATCGACGTCGCCGCCGTTCGCTTCGTTGCCGTTGGCCTTGGCCTTGCCGGTCTCACCGGAATCGCCGGTCTTGGCTTTCACGTCGCCATTGTCGCCGCTTTCGCCGCCCTTGGCCTTGGCATCGCCACCATAGGTATCGCCGCCCTTGGCCTTGCCGCCATCGGCATAGGCTTCATCGCCGCCGTGACCGCCGTCCGTGCTGACCTTGATGCCTTCCTCGGCATAGGCCTCACCGCCCGTCGCGTTGCCGCTCTGGGTGAAGGTGCCGTCATTGCTGACCGTGGCATTCTCCAGTACGTCGCTGTCGTTGAGGTCGTTGCTCTGGTTGTTGAGGAAACCGGCATCGTTGCCTTCACCGTTGAGCGAATGCTTCAGCAGGTCGCCGATCTCGACATCATTGCCGGGATTGTAGTCGATATCCCCTTTGGCAAACATGATGTCGCCGGTGGAGGATCCGCCGCTCAGGTCGAAGTCGCCGAAATCGTTGTCGTCCGGCTCATAACCTTCGAGCGCCACGGAGACGTCGACATCGACGTCCGTGCTGCTGGTATTGTCGTTATTGTTGGTATTGTCGTTGTCGGAAGATGAATCCGACGTGGCATCGCTTGAAGCATCGGTCGAGCTGGTATTCTCGTTCGTGTTGTTATTGGTACTGTCGTTGCTGTTGGCGTTGTCGTTGCCATTGTTGTTGTCGTTGCCATTGGTGTTGTCGTTACCGTTGGCATTATCGTTGCCATTGGCATTATCGTTGCCATTGGCGTTGTCGTTCAGCCCGACGTTCTCGTTGTAGTTGCCGTTCTCGTTGCCGTTGCCGTTCTCATTTCCGTTGGCGTTTTCATTGCCATTCGCATTGTCGCTGTCATTATCGTTATCGTTGTCGTTATCACTGTCGTTCTTGTTCTTGTTCTTGTTGACGTTCAGATCGCCATCGTACCAGGACTGCTCGCCGTCGCCGTCGCCGTCGCCCCAGCCGATAATGTTGTTTCCATTGCGCGTAGACATGTTGAATCTCTCATCAATGATGCCCCGGGACGCACCGCCACTCATTCAAAAGCGATCATTGTCCGGGGAAGTTGCGTTGAGCTTGGAAGTGTACGGCGTGACCTGGGATCAACTCTTCAGGTCCGGCCGTCGGTTCGGTCATGTCGGGTTTCTAAATAGGCAAATCCCCCTTCGATAAAGTCTTCCTAAAATCGGCGTCTTGCGAAAAGTGGTGCCGGCCCGGGGCTCATTGAAATAGCGAGCTGAGCCGGAACCACCCGGGCTGCTGGGCCGGGTCGAAAGGTTAAAAATGGGTGCCGTTGAAATGGCGGGACTATGAGCAGCTACCCAGAAGTGTGCCGTCCTCCCGGTATCCGCGCATCCTAGAAATACGGTTAGTCCGGAGCCGAAGATGGTGATTCTTTGGTGTTTTCCCGTCAGGAACGGGCCCGAAACAGCGGCAGCTCATGGTCGAGAATGAGAAATTTCTGACCGGTTTCGGCCATGTTTCACCGCGCTGATTCAGTTTCCCCAACGTCACTAAGCGTTAAGAAAAAGTTACCGTTTCAACTTCAGGGAGAGGCGGATTCCAGGCCGGGAACCGTGAGTCACCGTGCTGCGCGCGAGATGTATTAACCTTACGATTAGTTTGCCAAACCGCCTGATCAGGGTAGGATGAAGGCATTAATCTAAAGATCAGAGCATTTTTTTATGCGGCGTAACGGCTTATTGCATGGAGGTTATTTGTATGGACCACGAGGTGAACAATGCCGACCGGAATATTGATCCTTGTCAGCTTCACGGCCAGAATGTGGTCCTCCTGGGCAGTGTGCGACACTTTCCGAACCGGATGCTGCAGGTTTTTTCGGCCGAGTTTGAAGAGGCGGATTTTCAGCGCATAGCCGATGTCGCCGCGCTTCAGGAGATCGGCGAGACGCGGGCCGGTGCCGATCTCACCATCGTCGATGAGGATTTTGTCGACGACATCCTGACCCGTCCGCAATTCTACATCGACGCGGCAGCGCCGGGGCGGCTGGTGCTGGCCTATCGCGATTGTGCGGTTGCGCAGCGGCTGCTGGCGGAAAAATCCGTTCGCACCGAGCTCAGCGAAATCGGCTTCCTGCCGCTCAATGTTCAGATCGATGTCTGGCTTTCGGTGATGCGGCTGCTGCTCTGTGGCGAGGTCGTCTATCCGCAGGCCCTGCTGAGGGGGCGCGACGGCGCCCCGGTGGAGGCCACAGCCGAGCCCTGCGACAAGCGCAAGCTGACCACGCGGGAATGGGAGATCCTGACCATGGTGGCGACCGGCAAGCAGAACAAGGTGATCGCCAGTGATCTCGAACTTTCCGAACATACGGTGAAGCTGCATGTCCATCATATCCTGCGCAAGCTCGGCGTCAGCAACCGCACCGGCGCGGCGACATGGTTCTCGCTTGCCACGGGGGAGGCCCCGGGCGGCGCGGATGGCGCGGCGCTGTCATGATCGCTTTCGTATGAGCGCGGGTTCCGAGACATTCGACGCGTTGCTGCTGCGGGTCGGTCGGCTCAACTATGCCTGGAGCAATACGGAAAGCCTGCTGATCCACCTCATCGCCGGATTGGCGGGCACCGACAAGGACACGGCCGTCATCATCTTCCTGACGCTGAACACGACGCGGGCGCGGATCGATCTGGTCGAGCGGCTGGCGAAGATGCCCCGTATCCCCGGCGAGCAGCGTCAGCGTATACTCGCACTGACCGGCAAGGTGATGAAACATTCCGCGCTGCGCAACCGCTACAGCCACAGCATCTATGCTTTCGATCCCGAAAGCGGGGATGCGCGGACGATCCTGATGCGCATCGCCGACCGGAAGGACGATATCAAGGTTGGGCAGAGCCAGGCGATCGACGCCGCCGCGCTGAGCGATGTCGAGGCGGCGATCCGTGACCTCGCCGAGCTCAACGGCGATTTCTGGCAGCTGATCCGGGATTTCGACTATCCCGCGTGAAGCCGGTGCCGGTGCTGCGTGTCACTGCTGCGTCAGGGCGACGTGCGCGCGCTATCGCCGCGTCCGGACATCTCGGCGCGGATCAGCTCGATGCGCCGATGCGGCGCGATCGTACCGGCGCGGCGCAAGGCATCATCGACCAGACCATAGACTTCATCGCGGCAATCCACATCACGCTCGAACCGGCTTAACCAATAGCGCAGCGCATAGGTGATCCCGCCTTCCTCATAGGCCAGCACCCGCACGTCGGGCGCGGGGTCCTGCTCGATCAGCTCGGCTTTCTTCGCGGCTTCGAGTATCACCTTGCGGGCCAGCGCGATCGGCGTCGAATGATCCAGCGTGAAGGTCACCTGGGCCCGGTATTGCGGTTTCGGCGCTGAATAATTGCTGATCCGCTGGCGGGCGATCTGGCTGTTGGGCAGGATCATATAGGTGGAATCGCGGGTCAGGATCCGGGTGGTGCGCCAGCCGATTTCAATGACCTTGCCACGCGCCAGTCCGTCGATGTCGATCCAATCGCCGATACGGAACGGCCCTTCGATGCCAAGCGCGATCCCCGAAAGAGTATCCGCCACGACGTTGCGAATGGCAAAGCCGAGCATCGCCAGCACCAGGCCCGAACCGGCCAGCGCCCCGACCGCGCCCTGACCCATGAACAGCGCCACCGAGGCGGAGAGCGCCACGAGAAACAGGATTGCCGCGATCAGATCCTTGAGCAGGCGCGGATAGGGACGCCGCCGCGATGCCGCCTGATCGAGCGCGAGACCGAGGATCCGGCTGATCAGCCAGGCCAGCGAGAAATAGACAAGCGCCTGCGCGCCCGGCTGCGCCCAGTCGCCCGCGCCGAGCATTGCGCGCAGTTCCGGCAGGAAGCGCAGTACGGCGAGGCTCATCAGCAGCAGAAGCACGGGCCAGATCAGGCGGCGGGTGAAGTGACGCAATTTCATCGCCGCAGCCTCCGGCCTTGGTCGGACATCCCGAAGTCACGTTTCGCCACGGCGCAGGAGGGACATTGCCCGGCATGGGCGCGCGGGATCGGACGATTGCAATCGGGGCAATCGTTAGTCTGCAAAACGATTCTGCGTGACCGTGGCTCCTGACAAAAGGGGCAGCGGTGCGAGGCGGCGCGGGGCAGGGTCTTGTGGCAGTTGCGACAGGTCAGGCGCGGATCGGCGGGGCGCATGGGCTTACTCCGGGGCGGGGGGACGGCGGAAATGGGAAGCCCCCCGGCAAAGCGCGCGCGACCGGGATCAGGTCATCGCGCCGCGGCTTCGCGGGAGGGCGGGTTTGGCCGGGCAGGCCCGGCAGGCGCGCGGCGCATCAGCCGCTTTGCTCATCCGCCAATGCGTCCTGCTCGACCTTGATCACCGTCAGCGTGCGGCGCTGGTCATCGCGCGTGTCCCAATAGAAAGCCGCGCCTTCGGTCAGGCCGAGAAGCGCCACGCCGATCGGGGTCATCACCGATACGCGCTGCCGCGCGATATCGGCGTTCTCCGGATAAACCAGCGTGACCGACTTCTCGAGCCCGGTCGTCTCGTCGCGGTAGGTGACGCTGGAGCCGATCGACACGACATTGTCCGGCATTTTCGCCGAAGCCACGACGCGGGCGCGCCCGATCTCTTCGAGCAGTCGGTCGGCAAGGGCCGGATTGCGCTTCATCGCGCCTTCGGCCAGCGATTCAATATGAGCCAGGTGATCGGCATCGATGACGATCTTCGGGGCGCGGCCGCGGGGCTTCTTTTGGGTCGTGCTCATGGGGGTTTCCATTTGTGTTCTCCTCGAACGAATGAGCTGAGTGGACTTCAGGATAAAGGCGACCGCGCGGTTGTTGCCGGGCGCTGCCGCCCGACAGGAAAAGGACGGGACGGGGGGCTAGGGCGAGGGGCTGACGGCGAGGACGGAGACAGGCAGGCTGGTGCCATCCTCGCGCGGCAGAGCGGTTTCCTGTCCGGCACGCAGGCCGATCAGCGCGTGACCCAGCGGCGAGCAGGCCGGAATGATCCCGCCCCGGGTGCCGCGTCGGGCGCGGTTCACCAGCAGACCGGATTGCACCGGCCCGTCGCCGATCACATAGGAAACCTCGCTGCCGCAGGTGACGAGATCGACCGGAAGGGCCCCGGCGGGGCGTTTGCCAAGGCGCAGCCTGCGCCGGTCGGC
Organism: Sulfitobacter aestuarii; assembly: GCF_042685005.1. Lineage (NCBI taxonomy): Bacteria > Pseudomonadati > Pseudomonadota > Alphaproteobacteria > Rhodobacterales > Roseobacteraceae > Sulfitobacter > Sulfitobacter aestuarii. The sequence goes on from NZ_JBHUMP010000002.1 coordinate 341,333, forward strand.
GTCGCTGAGCAGGGCTGCGTCCGCTTTTGTCACATGCGGTTCGATCTGGCTGTCGGACGTGGCTTTGTTTCGCTGCAGGCTGGTCATCGTTCTCTCCCCCGTACGGCGTGCGCCGCTGGTGTGTTCAGGTCTGTCAGGAACGTCCCGGAGGTCGGTTCCCTAAAATCCGGCGAATTGAGGAGGCCCCGGGGGTGACGCAGGCGCGTAGGCGCCTAGACCGCCCGGGGAAAGGGGCGGTTGAGCAGGATAAATCGAAAATGATCTGCGTGAGCCAACATGCCTCAAGAGTTAGGTACCCCGGCAGGGCAAGTCAACTGCCGCGTTTCCCGCGATGCGCGCGAACCGCCGATCCGGCTCCTGCTCTGCCCATGCCGCGCCATTTCGCGCCTGCCTGTCACAGGGATGAGCGCGATCGCGCCGAAAGGTCGCAGGGGAGCACGCAGGAGTTGAAAGGCGCGCGCGAGAGGCCCATCTTCGGAGCATGGTCAACAAATTGCATAAGAGGCGCCCGATCACCACGGGTACGTTGCTGAACCGCCGGTAGCCCCGGGCAGGACAGTGATCGGCCTGTCCGCGCCCCGGGGTGTGCAGAGACCTTTGCGATCAGATGAGATGACGGTGAAAGCCTGTCCAGGCACGTCGGTGCGGGTTAGGCGCGGAATCCTGCTGCGCATGGAGGCGTGGCGCGCAATATTCACCGTCCGGCTTTGGCACGTTCATGTTGGAGGATGTCATGACCCCTTATATCACTCGTCAGATGCTTCTGGAAATGGTCGGCGCGGAGAAGCGGTCCGCGCACGGTGGCGCGGCGCGACAGGGCCGACTGCGGCAATGGTTCGGCCGCGTCATCGCAGGCTGGCAGCGCAGCCGTATGATTTCGGCGCTGCATAATCTCGACGACCGGCTGCTCGACGATATCGGACTCTATCGCGCCGATATCCCGCAATTGGCGGAGGCGCATTTCCAAAAAGCCGAGCCGCGGCGCGGTCCGGGTGCGAACCTGCCTTCGCGCCATCGGCGCATGCTGGCCTGAGGCTGGCCATAGTTTGGCCCGATAGCGGGCCGATACTGCCCTGTCACGAGTTCGATCAGGTTGGTTTTTCGCGCGCCGGGTGTTGGCGGCGCGCCCCTTTTCCCGGCGCCGTGATGCTCCGGGATCTTGCACAGGAGACAGGAAGATGATGTTGAGTGCTGCGGATTTCGAAGAATTGTTCCCCGAACTGAACCGGCGCGCCGTGAAGGTCAGCTCCTCCGGCCCCGCGCGTCGGCAGGATGATGGCGGCGCATCGACCGCGCCGCGGGAGCCCCGGGTGGAACCCGCAAGCCCGGCATTGAGGGCGGGGATGACCCTGGCGATGATGCCGAGCTTCGCCGCCGTAGGCGCGGCCAGCGCGATGTTGCACGGCTATCACCTGATGAATGGCAAGTGAGCGACAAGTGAATACGGCGGGGGCGGCAGGCTGCCGCTCCCTTTCAGCAGCGGGATATTCGTCCCGGCGCGGTGACCATGGACCGGGCTTTGCAAGCCGCCATGGCCGTCCGATCAACCAAGCAGGCGCTGCCCCTCGGCGTTGAACAGGACCTCGTCACCCGCCGACCAGTCGAGCCCGACCATGGCGCCCTCACGTGGCAGCATCTGCTGCGCATCCTGGCGCAGCGTCGCCGTTTCTCCCCCGGGCAATCGCAGATGCACCAGGCTCTCCGCTCCCAGCGCTTCGGTATAGAGCACTTCGCCGCGCAGCCTCGGCTCGGCATCGACGAGGCGCAGATGTTCGGGGCGAATACCGAGCCGATGCGCGCCGGGGATTGCGATTGAAATATTGCTGGCCGACAGGAAGTTCATCGGCGGCGAGCCGATAAAACCGGCGACGAATTCGGTCTGCGGATTGGCATAGACCTCGAGCGGCGCGCCGATCTGATCGGCGCGGCCTGCGTTCATCACGATCATCCGGTCGGCCAGGGTCATCGCCTCGACCTGATCATGGGTCACGTATAGCGAGGTGACGCCAAGGCGACGCTGCAATTGCTTGATCTCCAGGCGCATCTGCACCCGCAGCTTGGCATCAAGGTTGGACAGCGGCTCATCGAACAGGAAAACGGAAGGCTTGCGCACGATCGCCCGGCCCATCGCCACCCGCTGGCGCTGCCCGCCCGACAGCTCGCGCGGACGCCGCGTGAGATAGGGTTCGAGCTGGAGCAATTTGGCCGCCTCCGCCACCCGCTCGGCGATCTCGGGTTTCGGGCGGCCCGCGATCTTCAGCCCGTAGGCCATGTTGTCAAACACCGACATATGCGGATAGAGCGCGTAATTCTGGAACACCATGGCGATGTCGCGTTCCATCGGCTCCTTCTCGTTGACCCGTTTGCCGCCGATGCGGACCTCGCCCTCCGTCACCGTCTCCAACCCCGCGACCATGCGCAGCAAGGTGGACTTGCCACAGCCCGAGGGGCCGACGATCACGATGAACTCGCCATCCTCGATGTCGATATCGATGCCGTGGATCACCTCGGTCCGGCCGAAGGATTTCTTGATATTGCTCAGGCTGACGGTCGCCATTTGTTACTTCTCACTGTCTACAAGGCCGCGGATGAACAATCTCTGCATCGAGATCACCACGATCACCGGCGGGATCATCGCCAGAATCGAGGTCGCCATGATCACCGGCCAGTCGGCGATGTCATCACCGCTGGGGAACATCTGCTTGATGCCCATGACGATGGTATTCATCGACGGATCGGTGGTGATCAGCAGCGGCCAGAGATATTGGTTCCAGCCATAGATGAACAGGATCACGAACAGCGCGGCAATGTTGGTGCGGCTCATCGGCAGAAGGATGTCCCGGAAAAACCGCATCGGCCCCGCGCCATCGACGCGCGCCGCCTCGGCCAATTCATCTGGGACGGTCATGAAGAATTGCCGGAACAGGAAGGTCGCGGTGGCCGAGGCAATCAGCGGAAAGATCAGCCCCGAATAGGAATTCAACATCCCGAACCCGGCAACCACTTCATAGGTTGGCACGATGCGTACCTCGACCGGCAGCATCAGCGTAAGGAAGATCAGCCAGAAGAACAGCCTGCGCCCGGGAAAGCGGAAATAGACGATGGCGAATGCCGAGAGCAGCGAGATCGCGATCTTGCCGAGCGCGATGCCCATCGCCATGATCAGCGAATTCAGCATCATCATCGCCACCGGGGCATTGACCCCCGCCACCAGCGCCTTGCGGTAATTTGCGAAAAACTGATCGCCGGGCAGCAGCGGCATCGGCGGGCGCACGATCTCGGGCTGGCTGACGGTCGAGGCGACAAAGGCCAGCCAGATCGGGAAGAAGATGAACAGCAGCCCGACGATCAGGCCCAGATGGGTCAGCCAATAGCCCGAACCGCGCCGCTCGACCATGCCGCTGGCGGGCAGGCGGGAGCGTTTGATCGGGCCGGTTTCGGCGGCAAGGGCGTCACGGGCGGTCAATAATGCACCCTCCGTTCGATGAACTTGAACTGCACGATGGTCAGCAGCCCGACGATCACCAGCAGGATCACCGATTGCGCCGCCGAGGAGCCGAGGTCCTGCCCGACGAAACCGTCCGAATAGACCTTGTAGACCAGAATGGTGGTCGCCTGCTGCGGCCCGCCGCTGGTGATCGTGTGGATCACCCCGAAAGTTTCGAAGAAGGCATAGACGATGTTCACCACGAGCAGGAAGAAGGTGGTGGGCGACAGGAGCGGGAAGACGATGGTGCGAAAACGGGTCCAGAAATGCGCACCGTCAATCGCCGCCGCCTCGATCACCGACTTCGGTATCGCCTGCAGCCCGGCAAGGAAGAACAGGAAGTTATAGCTGATCCGTCCCCAGGCCGAGGCCACGACGACCAGCCCCATCGCCTCTTCGCCGTTCAGCACATGGTTCCAGTCATAGCCAAGCAGCCCGAGATACCAGGTGACCACGCCGACGCGGGTGTTGAACATGAACAGCCACAGCACCCCGGCAACCGCAGGGGCCACCGCATAGGGCCAGATCAACAGGGTGCGGTAGATGCCCGACCCCTTGATCAGCCGGTCCGCCAGCACCGCCAGATAAAGCGCCACGCCCATCGAGACCAATGTCACAAGGATGGAAAATACCGCGGTGGTGACGAAAGAGGCCCGGTAATAGGTATTGGACAGCAGATATTCGAAATTGCCCAAGCCGACCCATTGCATCGACAGGCCGAAAGGGTCGGGAATGAACAGCGATTGCCAGATCGCCTGACCCGCCGGATAGAAAAAGAACACCGCCGTGACGATGATCTGCGGCAGGACCAGCAGCAGCGGCAACCAGATGCCCTTGAAAGTGACGCGCTTTTCCATGGCTCAGCGGCGCGCCCCGATTGTCGCGGGGCGCGCCATGGACTCAGCGGTTGGCCTGCTCGAAGCGGCGCAGCAGCTCGTCGCCGCGCTCAACGGCGGTATCGAGCGCTGCCTGCGCGTCCTTGTCACCGGCCCAGACCGCCTCGAGCTCTTCGTCGATGATGCCGCGGATCTGGTCGAAGGAACCGAGCCGCAGACCCTTGGAATTCTCTGTTGGCTCCTTGGCGGTCATCTGCTTTACCGCCACGTCGGTGCCGGGATTGGCGTCATAAAACCCCTGTTCGCGGGTCAGATCGGCCGCCGCCTGGGTGATCGGCAGATAGCCGGTGTCCTGATGCCACTTGGCCTGGACCTCCGGCGAGGACAGGAAGTTGAGGAAATCAGCCACGCCCTTGTATTCCTCATCCGATTGCCCCGCCATCACCCAGAGCGAGGCCCCGCCGATGATGGTGTTTTGCGGCGCGGCCTCGACATCGCCCCAATAGGGCAGCGGGCGTACGTCGAACTCGAACTGCGCCTCGTCCTTGATCCCGGCATAGCCTGCGGAGCTTTCGGTGAAGAGCGCGCATTCACCGCCCCGGAAATTCGCGCCACCCTCGTTGCGCCGCCCGGCATAGATGAATTTGCCGTCGCGGGCCCAGTTGCCCATGGTCTGGATATGCTTGACCTGCACCGGCCCGTTGAAAGACAGCGCGGTATCGACCCCGTCAAAACCGTTGGCCTTGGTGGCGAACGGCGTGTCGTGATAGGCCGAGAGGTTTTCCAGATGCACCCAGCTTTGCCAGGCCGTGGTCAGCGGGCAGACGCTGCCCGCCGTCTTGAGGGCGTCGAGCACCTCGCCAACCTGCTCCCAGGTCGAGAGATCCACATTCGGATCGATCCCGGCATCCTGCAACGCGTCGCGGTTGACCCAGAGCACTGGGGTCGAGGCGTTGAACGGCAGCGACAGCATCTCGCCGTCGCTCGATGTGTAATAGCCTTTGACCGAGCCGATATAGGCATCCTGATCAAAGTCAGCACCGGCATCGGCCATCACCTCATGGACCGGCTTGATCGCGCCCTTGGCCGACATCATCGTGGCCGTGCCGACTTCAAAGACCATCAGGATGTCCGGCTGCTCCCCGGCGCGGAAGGCGGCAATCCCGGCGTTCAGCGTTTCGGAGTAATTGCCCTTGTGGGTGGCGGTGACCTTGTAGTCGGATTGCGATGCGTTGAAGCTCTCCACCTGTTCGGTGACCAGCTCACCAAGACGCCCGGTGAAAGCATGCCAGAACTCGATCTCGGTCTGCGCCAGCGCCGGTGCGGCAAGTGTCATCGTCGCGGCGGTGGCGAGCAGAAAAGTCTTTAACGTCATGGTGATCCTCCCAGTTGCAAATGCATCTATCAGCGGCGAGCATATCCCGGCGCAGGTACAAAGCAACAAATTGATTGTGAAGCTTTCGCGACAGCCGGGCGCGCAGCGGGGGCCGACCCCCGGACCCCCGAGGTATTTGAGGTCAGAAGAACCGCGGAGGTACAGACCGCGGTCCTCGGCCTGGGATCAGGCCGGTGGCGGGCGGCGCGGTGCGCCGGGCGGCGGCAATGCGCCATAATCGGCGACGCGATCGGCCATCAGCACCGCGAAGGGGCGCGTCGTGTCGAATGCCGAGAGCACGATCGCCAGCATCGAGGTCAGCGGCACCGCCAGCAGCGCCCCCGGCAGGCCCCAGAGCGCCGACCAGACCGCCAGCGAGACCAGCACCACGAAGGGGCTGAGATTGACCCGCCGTCCGATCAGCCGCGGTTCGAGGAAAGACCCGACGGTGACCTGCGCGGTCGTGAGCAGGAAGCCGAGCAGCAACGTGCGGCTGAGGTCGCCAAATTGCACCACCGACAGCGCCACCGGCAGCGCCACCCCGACCAGCGAGCCGAAATAGGGGATGTAGTTCAGCAGCCCGATCACCAGCGCCCAGAACAGCGGGAAATCAACATCTAGCATCCAGAGGATCACGAAGGAGGCCGCACCGAGGATGACATTGAGCAGCGTCTTCACCGCCAGGTAAACGCCGATCCTGTCGTTGACGTCGCGGATGATCGCGGCAGTGCGCGCGGCGTCCTGCGGATCGCGCAGCGCGGTCGAGAGCTTGGCGGCGAAACCGGCGCGTTCCGAGAGCAGGAAGGCGGAATAGACGATTACCAGGAACACCGACGCGCCGATACTGGTGAAGTTCAGCAGGATCGTGTTGATCAGCCCCTGCAGCGAGAAGCGGCCGAGCGTGGCGTCGCGGATGGTTTTCCAGTCGGGCCGCTCGTCGATGCCGACCACATCGGCGGCCTGGGCCACCAGCCGTTCGATATTGGCCTGGTAGGTGGGGGCATCGCGCAGGATCTGGCTGGTGGTGCTGATCACCACGCCGAGCAGCATCAGCACCGCCGCGGTGAAGGCCAGCAACACCAGCAACCGGTGCAGCGCCGCGGGCAGCCGCGCAAGGAGCGGCACCCGTGCGAGCGCCTGGCTGGCACTGAGCAACACATAGACCGCGATCACCGCGGCGAGGATCGGCAGCAGCACGGGTTTGCCGACCATCAGCATGAAACCGACCAGCACGATCAGCAACGCCGCGTTGAGCAACCGGGGCAGGGCGGACGGGGCGCTGTTCATGCGGCCTTGTTGGGCCGGACCGGGGCCGTTGAGGTCTTCAGGTGGCGTTCAGCCATGTTCAATCTCCATCGTCTTGCCCCCGCGGATGCCCCTGTTTCGACGGGGTTGGCGGAAACGTGCCGGTTTTCAGCAGTTTAGCACAGATCGACCAGGTTCCCCGTTCCCTTTTCCCACCATCCGTGTGACAGGCAGGGAACTATAGCCCGGCGGCGGTATCAAGCGCCGATGTCCCTCCGCGCCGTGCCGGAATGCCGTTTGATATGGTCCGGCGGCGCGGCAGGGCCAGGGCAGCGGGGATTCCAAAGGAGCGATAACAATGAAAACTACCCTGAAACTGACTGTGCTGTTGATGATCGGCGCGGGTCTTGCCGCCTGCGAAAGCGAAGCGCCGGGTGTCGATCTCTCCACCGAACTGACCGGTGCGGAATGGGTGATCGAGGATATCGCCGCGGGTGGTGTGATCGACAACAGCCAGCCGAGCCTGCTGTTTCAGGAAGACGGCAGCCTCGCGGGCAGCACCGGTTGCAACCGCATCCTCGGGCAATATGCGCTCGACGGGCAGACGCTTACGATCGAGCCCGCTGGCACCACGATGATGGCCTGCCCCCCGGCGCTGATGAACCAGGAGCGCAAGCTGCTCGATCTGCTGCCGATGATCACCACTGCGCAGATCGACGAGACCGGAGCGCTGCGGCTCGGCGGCGCCGAGGGTATCGCCATCACCGCGCGCCGCCAATAACCGCAGGGTCAGCAGCGGGCCGAAAGGGAGCGCGCGGCGCCCCTCACAACGGCGCCACATCCACCCAGATCGGCAGATGGTCGGACGCAAGACGGGTTTCCTCGGTCTCGACCACCCCGGCATTCTCAAGCCTCAGGGTCTCGTCCAGCGCGATCCGGTCGAGCGCTGCGAGCGGCAGGCGGGCGTGGAAGGTCTTGCCCGGTGCATAGATGGTGAAATGCCGCGCCAGGCGGCCGAGCCCGACCTTCTGGGACCATTCATTCATGTCTCCGGCGATCAGCGCGGGCAAGGTCGGGCGTTCGGTCAGGTGATCGAACATCGCAGTCAGCTGTTCCTTCCGCGACGGGCGCAGCAATCCCAGATGCACGGCAATCACCCGCAGCGCCTGTCCGCGCAGCCGCAGATCGACGACCATCGCGCCGCGCGGCTCGATCCCCGGCAGGTCGAGCAGTTCGACATCGCCGATCTCGGCCTCCCGAGAGACCAGGATCGCATTGCCATGCCAGCCGATGCTGACCTCGTTGGGCACGGCGACAGGGCGCATGCCAGAGAGACGCTCGACATCGGCCAGGGGCAAGGCCGAAGGACGCGGCGCGCGGCGCCGGTCGGCCTCCTGCAGGACCACGACATCGGCCTGCAGTTGCTTGATGATGCGCAGTATCCGGTCCGGATCGCGGCGTCGGTCGGTGCCCATCGCCTTGCGGATATTATAGCTGGCGATGCGCATGGAAGCTGTCATCGATCCCCGGTCCCCTTTTCATTCCGTCGCCGCCGAATGGCGTCCCTCTGTCCGCTGCGACTTACAATACCGGCGCCCCGAGCCGGAACACGCCTTCGGCCACGCGCCGCAGCATTCCCGAGGGCGGCTTCTCCGAGCGGCAATCGGCGCTGAGCGCGGTGAACCAATCCGCCAGATCCGCAACCGTTCCCGCGTCATAGGCAAAGAGCATGGTCTCGAAGTTCAGCAGCATCGAGCGTACATCGAAATTCGCCGAGCCGATAAAGGCCAGATCGTCGATCAGCCCGGCCTTGGCGTGAATCATCCCGGGTTGATAATATAGCACCTGTCCGCCGGCTTCATGCATCTCGCGCAGATAGGCCCCGCGGGCGAAATCCGCCAGCCGCTGGTTGGATCGCGCAGGCACCAGCAGGCGCACGTCGACACCGCGCCGCGCCGCGATGGTCAGCGCATTGCCCAGCTGTTCGGTCGGCACGAAATAGGGGGTGACGATCCAGATCCGCGCCTCCGCCATATGCAGCGCCCGGATCAGGCCGTCATGCAGCGGATCCTCGCGGATGTCCGGCCCGGCGGGTACCAGCTGCACCGTGGCGCTGCCTCCGGAATCGGGCGCTTCGGGGCGCGCCGGGTCCAGCGTCTCGCCGCTGGCCACGCACCAGTCGGAACGGAAGACATCGGCGAAGCTGCGTGCCGCCACGCCTTCGAGGGTGAAGGCAAGATCGCCCCAGCCGCCCGTGACGGGACGCGCGGAGAGGTAATGCAGGCCGATGTTCATGCCGCCCGAAAACACTCGCAATCCGTCGACGATCAGCATCTTGCGGTGATTGCGCAGGTTCATATGGCCCGAGCCCGGCAGTTGCAGCAGCGGCGAGTAGAAACGTACGTCTCCGCCTGCCGCGCGCAGCCGTTTCAGCGCTGCCGCCGGGCCGCGCCCGGTGCCGAGCCGGTCCATCAGCAGCCGCACCGTCACCCCGGATTCGGCCCGCGCGGTCAACGCATCCACGAAAGCGGTCCCGGTCTCGTCATTGGCGACGATATAGAAAACCGCCTCGATCCGCTCCTCGGCATCGGCGATCAACTCGAGCAGCGCCTCATAGGCATTCTGCGGGTTGTCGAGCAGGGTGAGCTTCTGGCCATGGGCGGCGGCGGGCAGGCCGAAATGCTGGAACGTGTCATCGAGCGGATGCGCCGGTGTCGGGGGCGGGCCGCCGGTATCCCCGGCGCAGAAGGCGACCTCGTGGGCCCGCGGGCTGTGCTTGCGAAACCCGAGACCGAGGAACAGCGGGATCGCCGCCCAGGGCAGCGCGATGATGAAGAGGAGCCAGGCGGCGGTCGATTGCGGGGTGCGTCGCTGCTGCAGGATCACCACCGCCGCCAGCAGAGTCAGCACCACCACGATCATGATCTCGAGATGGGTGGTGATCCAATACATCATCGCGCTGTTCCCTCGGCCGCCATTGTCCTGACAGGGCTAGCATTCCGCGACGCCTAGCGCATCCGCTTCGCGCTGCCCGAAACAGCACAATGCGGCAGGAAGGCCACAGTTCCGATGGGTGCAGGCCGACTCCGGGGGCGTGCGGCGGTATTGCAACAGACTTCAGAGCAATTCGCTCACCGGGCTGTCCTGCAGCAATCCCAAGTCGCGACGCAGGCTGGCCCGGGCGCGTGCCAGCCGTGACATGATCGTGCCCTTCGGGACACCGACCTGTGCGGCGAGTTGCTTCGGGCTGGTTTCGCCCGCCGCGACCAGGCTCATCAGCGCCGCCTGATCTTCCGGCAGCCGCAGGATTGCCGCCTGCAGCTCGGCGCAGGCAATCCGCCCCGGTGCCTCGGGCTGGGTTCCTATCATGTCATCCTCGTAGCTCTCGGTCTCGCGTCGCTGCCGCCAGCGCTGACGCGCGAGGTTATGCAGCAGGATCATCGCATATCTATCCGGGGCGGTGATCTGCGCGCCGCCGCGCAGTGCTTGGCACAGCCGCAGCACCGCCTCCTGCGCCAGGTCCTCCGCTTCCTCCCGGCTGCGCGACAGGCGACGCGCGCGCCGGGTCAGCCGCGGCCAGAGTTCCGTAAGGATGTCGGAATGAAGGTCGATATGAATATCGGAGGAGATGTCGATGGTCATGCGGGTGCCATTTCTGTTGTTGCTCGCCCGCAGCATCGCGATTTTCATCGTTTCAACCAGTGAGGGTATTCCGCCGATCCCCGTCGAGGGGGCTTTTTGGGCGGCGCCTTGCCCAGCCGGGACCGCTTGATCGGCAGTCTCCCGCGCGCCGACACTGAACGGTGCCCCAGCCGGGACGCGATCGCCCCCTGATGCATCTGGTCATGTGAAGGCCGAGAAGCCTTCGTCAACAAAACTGAAAAAAGACTGGAGTTAAGCCAATGACACATCTGACAAAAGCCGCCGCCTTGGGGATGATCCTGCTGGGCCTGCCGGCCTATGCCGCGGGTGAGGATGCGGGCACGCTCGATGCCAATGGTGACGGCATGGTGAGCGTGACCGAGGTGCAGGCCGTCTATCCGGAGATCACGGCAGAGCAGTTCTCCACCATGGATCTGAACGGCGACGGCGCGCTTGACGAGGCGGAGATGACAGCGGCGAGTGACGCCGGTCTGATGCCCTCGGCAGCACCCAGCGAAGGCTAAACGGATCGGCCCGCGGGGCGGGGGCAGCGACCCGCCCGGCAGGGGGCCGAGTGAGACCCGGCCCATGTCGCGCCGGGTCTCATCCCCTTCGGGCCGCGTTCGGGGCCGGGACAGCGCGATCCGGCGGGCAGATCCGCCCGCCAGGACTTACCTCTCTAGCCGGGCAAATGGATATTGAACCTCTCCCGGATCGCGCGATCGACCTCCTCCGGCAGCCGGGCCGTGCTCGGCTGCCCCAGGATCTCCTCCTTGCGCGCCCTGGCTCTCTCGATCAGGTCAGGCTTGCCGCGCTCCTGCCATTCCTTCGGCGAGGTCCTGTCCCCCAGAGCCGGATAAACGTGATCGACCTGCATCCGCCCCAGCGTCTGTTCGGTGCCGAGGTAATGTCCCGGCCCGCCCATGCAGACCGCGCGCATCTGATCGAGCGCCAGCGTCTCGTCATTGACCTCGATCCCGCGCACGCAGCGTAGTGCCTGTCCGATCAGATCGTCGCCGAGGATCAGGGATTCATGGCAAAAGCCCAGCAGCGAGGCATGCATGCCCGCCGCTTCATAGACCATGTTGAGACCCGAGAGCCCGGCCATGACGTTGGAGCACATCTGCTCCCAACCCGCCTGCATGTCCGGCAGTTTGGAATCCGCGATCCCCGCCGCCGCACCGCCGGGCAGATCGTAGAATTTGTGCATCTGCGCGCAGCCCGCGGTCAGCAGAGCCTGTTCGCCCGAACCGCCGGTCATCGCGCCGCTGCGCAGATCGAGCCCGAAGGGCCAGGTGCCGACCACCGCCGGATGCCCCGGTTTCACCGCGTTGACATAGACCAGCCCGGCCAGACATTCCGCCACCGCCTGGGTAATCGCGCCGGCAATGGTGGAGGGCGCGGTCGCCCCGGCCATCCCGGCCGACAGCAGCAGGACCGGCATACCGCCCTTGATCACCTCTTCCATCACCTGACAGGCTTCGGTGGCAAAGCGCATGGGCGGCACCACGAAGCAATTGGAATTGCTCACGAAGGGCCGTTCGCGCCACTTGTCCTCGCCCCCGGCGATCATGTGCAGCAGCGCAAGTCCATGTTTCACGAAACCGGGCTCGGTGAAGGAGACGCCGACGTGTTTACGGGTGCCTGAACAGCAGGCATAGATCGTGTTGAGATCCATCTCCAGATTGTCGGGAATGTCCCGGCACACCATCGGACGCTGCACGAAATGGATATTGTCGAGCTGTTCGCAGATCCGCGCCGCATCGTGCAGATCCTGCACCCCGCATTCGCGATAATTGCGCCCCTCGGCATCCACCAGATGCACCGCCGCCCCGGCGGTGCCGTAATGCACGCGCGTGCCGCTGAGTTCCAGATCATGCGCCGGATCGCGTCCGTGCAGGGTGATCTCGCGGTTGGCCCGCGCCAGCGTGTCCTCGACCAATGCCCGCGGGAAGCGCAGGCGTCCGTCCTCGCCGAGCACCGCCCCGGCCTCGGTCAGATAGGCGCGCCCCGATGGCGGCGCATCGGCGAGACCGATCTGCGCCAGCGCGGTGAGCGCGGCCTCGTGGATGCGCTCCATATCGAGCTGGCTTAGCGGGCGGTACTGGCCGCCCTTCAGGCCGGGGCGCACCGGGCGCAGGTGATCGGCAAGCTTGCTGCTGCGTGCCGCACGACGGGCGGCGCGGCCGCCGGTTCTCATGGGGGTCTGGTCTGACATGCTATGTTCCGTGATGGAGAAAGGGGGAATGGGAGCGACGACTCAGCGCCGCCCGGGTGCCCCCCGCGCCGCCCGCCCCCGTTCCGCACCGATGGTGCGGATCACACGCTGAAGGATGCAGTGCTCATCGCGCATGGCCGATCTCCCTTTCGATCCAGCATGAACCGGGGGGAAATGCTGAATCTATCCAGTTTGCGACGCAGATTCTGTTTGCGACAAGGAGTTTAGCCGCGATTCCGGCGGTTCACCGCCACCAGTCTGTGACGTATCGGCAACATTTAGCCCATCAAAACAAAGAAAGCTGCGCCGGGCGAAACCCTGAGCTATCTGCCAAGTTGTGATGCTGACAGGCGCGTCAACGCGTCGTCGGCAATCGAAAACCAGGAGCAAGTAATGAAAAACGTATTCAAGATCGCGACAGTTTCCCTGCTGGCCAGCACGGCCCTCGGCGGCGCCGCGTTCGCAGGCAGCCTGCAGGAACCCGTTGTCGAAGCACCGGTCATCACCCCCGCGCCCGCACCCGTGGCGCTTGGCGGCGACTGGACCGGCTTCTACACCGGTCTGCAGCTCGGCTATGCTGACATTGACGGCGATACCCCGGACTTTGCCGGTGATGACGACGACGATTTCGACGGCGACGGCATGACCTACGGTTTCCACGCCGGTTACGATTATGACTTCGGTCAGTATGTGCTGGGTGCGGAACTCGACTATGACAAGGCCGATTTCGACCTGTCCAACGGCATGGAAGTTGATTCCATCGCGCGTCTGAAAGTCAAAGGCGGATACGACCTTGGCCGGACCCTGGTGTATCTCACCGCAGGTGCCGCACGCGTTGAAGTCGAGGACGCCAATGAAACAGGTCCCTTCGGTGGTATCGGTGTCGCTTATCAGGTTACCGACAGCTTCACCCTGGGCAGCGAACTGCTCTACCACGAGTTCGACGACATCGAAGATACCGGTGTTGATGCGGACGCGACGACCTTCAACATCCGCGGTTCCTACCGCTTCTGATCCGATCCTGATCGGGTGAGACCGGGCCGGGGGGCATTTGCCTCCCGGCCTTTTTCATGCGCGCTTTCACCAAGGGGCGGTCCGGTCACACCCTCTCGACCCCATCGAGCAGCCGCGGTTCCAGCTTGTCGCCATGCAGGACGGAAATATCGCCGGTTGTCTCCAGCACCACGGCGCGCACCTTGGAGAATTCCAGCACATTAGCCTCGCGCAGCTTGGCGATCAGGTCGGTCTCGGCCACGCGGGTCGCGGTCAGCGCCTCATGCAGGATTTCCCCGTCTAGCATCAGCAACTTCGGATCGTTCTGCACCAGCTGTTCGAACCTGTCGGAGGCCTTGCGCAGTTTGGCGACCGTGAACTGCACCCCCAACAGGCAGGCAATGGCAAGGGTCGACTGGGCGAACTGCGACCAGTCGGTCGCCTGGCTGGCCCCGGCAAGCAGTGAGCCGATGGCAACGGTGGCGACGAAATCGAAGGCGGTCATCTTCGAGAAGGCCCGTAACCCGATCGTCCTGACCACGATGACGACCCAGCATACGGCAAGGGTTGACAATAGAAGAGCCCGAAGGACGGTATCGAAGGGCGCGAGATCAGAAAACATTGGCTAGACTCCGTGATTGAAAATGCCGGGATCCGCGGCTGCGGGTCGCAGGGTTCAGCGCAGCCGGTTCCCGCGGCCGATGAACAGCCGCGCCAGGGTGAGGATCACGGCAATTGCGATCAGGCCGAGGTAGCGCTCATAGATTCCGTCGATATGGGTCGGCAGGACGAAGAACACAGGCGCCGACAGGGCCCAGAGCACCGAAAGCACCTTCAATATCCGCGCCGACGCCACGGCCACCCGTTCCACGCCGAGAGACATGGCCCAGGGCAGCACCGCCAGAAGCAGACCGAGCGCATAGACGAGATAGACGTGAATAACGACGCCGTCGCTGTCATTGTCGCCATATTCGTTACGTGCCCCGACCAGAAAGACGATAAGGCCGAGCAGCGCGAAACCGACGATCCCCCAGCTCCATTCCCACCCCCCGAGATGACAATGCGCGGCCAGCAGGGCGAGGGAGATGAAAGAGGCCGAAAAGGCATAGATGCCGATATCGACGATGAATTCATACCGTCCCGCGCCGAGGTCGCTGATCGTATCGGCGATCCAGTCATGATCAGGAACGACGAAATCGGCGATCAGGATCGAGACGATGAAAAGAACGCAACCGACAATCGCGCTATAGCCGAGCGCGATCAACAGGGCAGGGTTCTCGTCCACCTTGGGCAATCTGGGCTGATCTTTCACCGGACATTCTCCCCCACGGTTTGAAAGCCAACGCCCCATCGCCGCGATCAGTTCAGCCCTAAGTTCCGCGCTCCCGCAGGCGCCGCGCGATGATCCGGCGAGACCGGCTTCGCAGAATGTCGTCAGGCGGCCCCCTCCGGGCGGCGCGCCCTCGCTTCTTCGGGTCGGAGATACTTCGGGGGGACAGGGGGGCAGAGCCGCCGAAAAGGCGGCCTGGCAGAACCCTCTTGGCCCGGCGCCCCGCCTTTGCTATGCAACGCCCATGAACACGACAATCGCCATCTGTTGCATCATTACCTGCTGAACCCATCTGCGGGCCGCGTTCACGTCGTTTTCATCCTGACCGAAATGTGCCAGACCCGCGCCAGACCCGCGCAAGGACACCGGCCATGACAGAGCTTCCGACGATCAAGCTGCATAATACCAAGACCCGTCAGAAAGAGGTCTTCGCCCCGATCGACGCGCGTAACGTCCGCATGTATGTCTGCGGCCCCACGGTCTATGACCGCGCCCATCTCGGCAATGCCCGCCCGGTGATCGTCTTTGACGTGCTCTACCGGCTGCTGCGCGAGATCTATGGCGCCGATCATGTGACCTATGTGCGCAATTTCACCGATGTTGATGACAAGATCAACGCTCGCGCTGCCGAGAGCGGCCGTCCGATCAGCGAGATCACCGCCGAGACCACCCAATGGTTTCTCGATGACATGGCCGCCGTCGGCGCGCTCGAGCCCGACGCCATGCCCCGCGCCACCCAATATATCCCGCAGATGATTGCGATGATCGAAGACCTGATCGCCAGGGGCCATGCCTATGAAGCCGAAGGCCATGTGCTGTTCGCGGTCGAAAGTTATGCCGGTTACGGCGCGCTCTCGGGTCGCTCGGTCGATGACATGATCGCGGGTGCGCGGGTCGAGGTCGCGCCCTACAAGCGCAATCCGATGGATTTCGTGCTCTGGAAACCCTCTTCGGACGAGCTTCCGGGCTGGGATAGCCCGTGGGGGCGGGGGCGTCCGGGTTGGCATATCGAATGCTCGGCGATGTCCTATGAACTGCTCGGCGCGCATTTCGACATCCACGGCGGCGGCAACGACCTGATGTTCCCGCATCATGAGAACGAAATCGCCCAGAGCTGCTGTGCCAACCCCGGCAGCGGATTTGCCAATATCTGGCTGCACAACGAGATGCTGCAGGTCGAGGGCAGGAAGATGTCCAAATCCCTTGGCAACTTCTTCACCGTCCGCGACCTGCTCGATCAGGGCGTGCCGGGCGAGGTGATCCGCTTCGTGATGCTCTCGACCCATTACCGCAAACCGATGGACTGGACCGAGAAGAAGCGCGAGGAGGCGGAGAAGACCCTGCGCAAATGGTACGCCCAGATTGCCGAGACCGACAAGGGCACGCTGGATCCCGAAGTGCTCGCCTTCCTCGCCGACGATCTCAACACGCACGGGGTACTCAGCCATTGCCACCGCCTGTCCCGAGACAATGCAAGTGGCAGGCTGCGCGCCGCGTTGGCCCAGGTCGGTCTGTTTGACGGTGCGATCCCGGATTGGGCCGTTGCCCAATCCATCGAACTCAGCGATCTCGAAAGTATCCTCAGTGACGCCCGCGCTGCCGCGATGCAAAGCAAGGATTTCGCCGAGGTGGATAGGATCAAGGCGGCCCTGCTCGCAGCCGGTATCGAGGTGCAGATGAGCAAGATCGGCGTGAAACTCTCCGCCTCGCCAAATTTCGATCCCGCCAAACTGGACGCTCTCAAATGACCCGGACCTGTAGGGTGGGTGCCAACCCACGCGCCCTCCCGCCCCAACAAACACCCGTTAACCCCTTATTAACGAAGATGTTTCGCATGCGAAACGTCGCCCCCGACCCGTGCCCATGACCCGCGACTACATCACCCTCTATGACACTACCCTGCGCGACGGCCAGCAGACCCAGGGTGTGCAATTTTCCACCGGGGAAAAGCGCCAGATCGCCG
Source organism: Sulfitobacter aestuarii (assembly GCF_042685005.1). NCBI lineage: Bacteria > Pseudomonadati > Pseudomonadota > Alphaproteobacteria > Rhodobacterales > Roseobacteraceae > Sulfitobacter > Sulfitobacter aestuarii. The sequence continues at coordinate 358,422 of NZ_JBHUMP010000002.1, forward strand.
CCGCTCTCGACGCGCTCGGGGTTGATTACATCGAAGGCGGCTGGCCCGGAGCCAACCCGACCGACAGCGCCTTTTTCGAGGACGCGCCGAAAACCCGCGCCCGGCTCACCGCCTTCGGCATGACCAAACGCGCGGGCTTCTCGGCTGAAAACGATGACGTGCTCGCGGCAGTGCTCAACGCCGCTACGAAATCTGTCTGCCTTGTCGGCAAGACCCATGATTTCCACGTCGAAACCGCCCTCGGCATCACGCTCGCTGAAAACACCGACAACATCGCCCGCTCGATCGCCCATGTCACCGCAGAGGGCCGCGAGGCTCTGTTTGACGCCGAGCATTTCTTCGACGGCTACAAGACCAACCCGACCTATGCGCTGGAGGCCGTCCGTGCCGCCCATGACGCGGGGGCGCGCTGGATCGTGCTCTGTGACACCAACGGCGGCACCTTGCCCGCCGAAGTGGGTCGCATTACCGCCGAGGTGATCGCTGCGGGCATCCCCGGCAGCCATCTCGGCATCCACACCCATGACGACACCGAAAACGCCGTCGCCTGTTCGCTGGCTGCGGTCGACGCCGGTGCCCGCCAGATTCAAGGCACGCTCAACGGGCTCGGCGAGCGCTGCGGCAATGCCAACCTGACCGCGCTGATCCCGATCCTGCTGCTGAAAGAACCCTATGCCAGCACCCTGCGCACCGGCGTCACCCCCGCGGCGCTGCAGGGCCTGACCCGCACCAGCCGGATGCTCGATGAGATCCTCAACCGGGTCCCGATGAAACAGGCAGGCTTCGTCGGCTCCTCGGCCTTCGCCCACAAGGCCGGGCTGCACGCCAGCGCTATTCTCAAGGACCCGAGCACCTACGAACATATCGATCCCGCCCGGGTCGGCAATGCCCGGATCATCCCGATGTCCAATCAGGCGGGCCAGTCCAACCTGCGCCGCCGCCTCGCGGAGGCCGGCCTCAAGGTGAGCAAGGACGACCCGGCGCTCGGCCAGATCCTCGAAGAGGTCAAGGCCCGCGAAGGGCTCGGCTACAGCTACGATACCGCCCAGGCCTCTTTCGAACTGCTGGCCCGCGCCGCGCTCGGCCAGATGCCCGACCTTTTCGAGGTGAAGCGCTACCGGGTCACGGTGGAGCGGCGCAAGAACAAATACGACCGCATGGTCAGCCTTTCCGAAGCCGTGGTGGTGGTCAAGGTCGATGGCGAGAAACGCCTTTCGGTCAGCGAAAGCATGGACGAGGACGGTGCCGACCGCGGTCCGGTCAATGCGCTCTCTAAGGCGCTGGTCAAGGATCTCGGCCAATATTCGGCGCTCCTCGAAGACATGCGGCTGGTCGATTTCAAGGTCCGCATCACGCAGGGCGGGACCGAGGCGGTGACACGGGTGATCATCGACAGCGAAGACGGGCAGGGGCGGCGCTGGTCCACTGTCGGGGTCTCTGCCAATATCGTCGACGCCAGCTTCGAGGCGCTGCTCGACGCGATCCGCTGGAAACTGATCCGCGACGGAGCCGCCTGAGATGGATATGAAAGCCTTTTTCACCCTGCACCGCGATCTGCCCCGCGAAGGACCGGGCACGCCCGAGGATGTCGCCTGGGCGGCGCAGCACGCCGGTCTGGCGTCCAATGCGCGCATCGCCGATGTCGGCTGCGGCCCGGGCAGCGACATCGCCGCATGGCTTGCCGTGCTGCCGCAGGGCCATGTCACCGCGCTCGATACCACGGCGCATTATATCGCGGCCGCCCGCGCGATCTGGGCCGATGATCCGCGCGTCACCATGCTGCAGGCCGACATGGCGCGCATCCACAACAAGCATGACCTGATATGGAGCGCCGGTTCGGCCTATTTCCTCGGCATCACCAAGGCGCTGAAAAACTGGCGCAAGACGCTCACCTCCGGCGGCATGGTGGCGTTCAGCGAACCCTGCTGGCTGACCCTCGACCCTTCCGATGAAGCGCGGCAGAACTGGCAGGACTATCCGGCGATGAGCGACGCCGCGGGCATCGCCACGCGCATCGCAGCGGCAGGCTACGAAGTCATCGCGACAAGACAGCTCTCGGATGCGGCATGGGAGGCCTATTACACCCCGCTGGAGGCCCGTATCTCCATGCTGCGCCCCACGGCCGATGCCGCGCTCACCGAGGTGCTCGACGCCGCCGAAGCCGAGATCGCCTGCTGGCGCAGTCACCGCGACGAATTCGGCTACCTGCTGAGCCTGGCCCGTCCGAAATGAGCTTCGATCCCGACCTCACCGCCTGCGCCGCCCTGGTCGAGCGCGCCGACCCCTGGCGTTTTCGCTGTGCCATGGCCGCCCCGGTCGCGGCGCGGCGCATCCTGTTCCCGCTCTATGCTTTCAACATCGAGGTCGCCCGCGCGCCTTGGGTCACCAAGGAAACGATGATCGCCGAGATGCGCCTGCAATGGTGGCGCGACGTCTGCGAGGAAATCGCCAAGGGCGGCCCGCCGCGGCGCCACGAGGTCGCCACACCGCTCGCCCAAGCGATCACCCCCGCAGATGCGGCCCTGCTCGACGAGCTGGTCGCCGCGCGCCGCTGGGACATCTATCGTGACGCTTTCGAGGATCAGGACCATTTCGAACGCTATATCGGGCAGACCTCGGGCAATCTCACGCTGATCGCCGCCCGCCGCCTCGGACCGGTGAACGAGGCGGTGCTGCGCGACGCTGCCCATGCCATTGGCGTCGCCGCCTTCCTGCGTGCCATTCCCGAGCTCGAGGCCGCCGGGCGCATCCCGCTGATCGACGGCAGCCCTGAGGGCCTGCGCCACCTCGCCGACAGCGCCCTCCGGCGCCTGTATGATGCCCGCCGACTACGCCGCGAGATCTCGCGTGCCGCCGCACCGGCGCTCCTCGCGGCGCCGCAGGCCGAGATCATTCTGAAGATTGTCCGCTCCGAACCGTCCCGTGTCGCGACAGGCAACCTGCCCGATCCGCAGGCCAGCCTCAGCTTCCCGCTTCGCGCGCTGACCGCCCGCTGGTGAACTCACGCTTCTTCTGACCGGAAATACCTTGGGGGGCAGGGGGCAAAGCCCCCGGATCCTCTTGGCCGCAAAGAGCAGCCTTGACGATCTGCCCCGGTCTCAGGCCACGCGCGCCCGCCGTCCATGCAGCACCAGCCAGACCAGCGACCCGCCCGCCAGCGCCAGGAACGGCACCATCGCGAGGTTCACCGCCGCCCAGCCCTGTACCGGGTCACCGCCCGAACAGTTCATCAGCCCGCCCGAGGCCAGCGAGGCGAGGGTGACGCCGCCGAAGACCAGCAGATCGTTGAGCCCCTGCATCCGGCCGCGCTCATGCGGGCCATGCGCCCCGGCCAGCATCGTCGTGGCGCCGATGAAGCCGAAGTTCCAGCCAAGGCCGAGCAGGATCAGCGCGATGAAGAAATTCGGCAGCGCCACGCCCTGCAGCGCCACCAGACCGGCCCCGGCAAGGATCGCGATCCCGAGCCCCATGATCCGCTCGACCCCGAAACGCGCGATCAGGTGACCGGTAAAGAAGGACGGCGCGAACATCGCCAGCACATGGCCGGTCACCACGTTCGACGCATCGGCAACCGCGAACCCGCAGCCCACCACCGCCAGCGGCGTCGAGGTCATCACCAGGTTCATCAGCGCATAGGAGACCATGGCGCAGATCACCGCCACCGCGATCCGCGGCGTTCTGAGCAGCTCGCCCAGCGTGCGGCCACGCGGCGCATCGGCCTCGGGGCGGGGCGGGCGCGGGATGTCGAGCAGCAGAAACAGCCCCATGCCCAGCAGATTGAGCATTATCGCCGTCAGATAGACCGGCAGGAACCGCATGACGCTGGCATCGGGTCCGGCGGTCAGAAACGCGACAAGCTGCGGCCCGATCACCGCCGAGATCAGCCCGCCCGCCATCACGTAGGAAATCGCCTTGGGCCGGAAGGCATCCGAGGCGGTATCGGCGGCGGCAAAGCGAAAGAACCCCTGCGAGGACATGTAGATCCCGGTCAGGTAACTGCCGAACAGGAAGACCCAGAAATTCTCGAGGCTGAGCGCATAGGCGCAGATCGCGGCCCCGATCAGCCCGCCGAGCGCCCCGAGTACGAAACCGGTGCGCCGCCCGAAACGCTGCATCGCCGCTGACAGCCACGGCGCGGTGGTCATCGAGCCGAAGACGATCATCGAGATCGGCAGGGTGGCAAGGCAGATATTGGGCGAGAGCTGCTGACCGGCAAGCCCGCCGATGACGAAGATCATGGTGATCTGGCTGCCAAGGAAGGCCTGCGCGGCCACTAGTACCGCCACATTGCGCCGGGCGCGGCTGTCATCCATGCTGCTCTCCATCACTGCATGTCCGAATGGGTAGCGCCGGGGTGAGCGAGGAGCAAGCCCTTGCGCCCGCGCGACTTCCGCCTAATGTCGGCGCCATGAGCAGAGTCCTCAACCTCCTGCTGCTGGCAGGCAGCGCCGAAGCAAGCGAGATCGTCGCGCATCTGTCCGGCGGCGCATATCGGATCGACGTGCTGCTCAGCGAACCGGCACGCGGTCCCGGCGCGCTGGCGCTGCCGGGTCGGTTGATGCCGAACCCGTCCGCATCGCAGATCGCCGCCGGACTCGACCGGATCGACGCGGTGCTCGATGCCAGCCACGGCTTTGACGCGCGGTTGAGCGTTGCCGGGCAGGCGGCAGCAAAGCACCGCGGCCTGCCGTTCATGAGCCTGCAGCGCCCGCCCTGGGACCTTGCCGAGAACCCCTTGTGGCAGGGGGCTGCCGACGTGACCGGGGCCCGACAGCACATCACCCCCGATGCCCGGGTCTTCGCCGCCACCGGTTGGGCCAGCCTCGAGGATTTTCTGCCGTTTCCCGGCGCCAGGCTGTTGCTGCGCCAGACCCGGGCCCGCCTCCGCGACATGCCCGATCCGCTGGTCGAACCGGTCTTCAGCCCGCCGCCCTATAGCGTGGTGGGCGAGACAGCCCTGTTCCGCCGCCTCGCCATCGACATGCTCATTTGCCGCAACATCGGCGGTGACGCCAGCCGTCCCAAGCTCGACGCGGCGACGGCTCTGGGCCTGCCGGTCGTGCTGATCGACCGTCCGCCGCGCCCCGCCATGCCGCAGGTCGCTGACACGCAGGCAGCGCTCGACTGGCTGGCGACCCTATGAACGCCGGTCGGATCATCCTGAACGCGGAGGATATCGCCGAAGGCGCGGCCTATCTCGTGGCCCGCGAACCGCGTTTCGCCGCGACCCTCGGCGAGGGGCCGCTGCCGCTGCGACTGCGCCCCGACGGTTTCGCGGCGCTGTTGCAGGCGATCGTTTCCCAGCAGGTCTCGGTGGCCTCTGCCGACGCGATCTGGCTACGGCTCGAAGCGGCCGACCTCTGCCACCCGGAAACAATCCGCGCATCGGGCGAAGACGGCCTGCGCTCTGCCGGGCTCAGCCGCCAGAAGATCCGCTACGCGCTGGCTCTCGCCGATGCCGGAATCGACTACGCCGCGCTGCGCACCGTGCCGGATGACGAGGTCATCGCCACTCTGACGGCCGTGCCCGGCATCGGCCAATGGACCGCGCAGATCTACGCGATGTTCTCGCTCGGCCGGGCCGATGTCTTCGCGCCCGGCGATCTCGCTCTGCAGGAATCCGCGCGGCTGCTCTTTGATCTGCCCGAACGCCCGAAACCCGCCGCCCTCGCGACACTGGCGCAAAGCTGGGCGCCTTGGCGCGCGGTTGCGGCCCGGGCGCTCTTTGCCTACTACCGCATTGCCAAACAACGGGAAGGGATCTCATGACACGGGTATTGAATGCAGAACGACGCGAGGCGCGCTCAGGCGAGACCCGCTCGGCGGTGGTGTTCCTGCATGGCTATGGCGCCAATGGCGCCGACCTGCTCGGCCTTGCCGATCCGCTCGGCGAACATCTGCCCGACACGCTCTTTGTGGCGCCGGATGCGCCCGAAGCCTGCGCCGGGGCGCCGATGGGCTTCCAATGGTTCCCGATCCCCTGGATCGACAATTCCTCCGAGGAGGAATCCGAGCGCGGCATGGCGCGCGCGGTCGATGACCTCAACGCCTTCCTCGACGCGCTGATGGTCGATGAAGACCTGCTGCCCGAACAGGTGGTGCTCTTTGGTTTTTCGCAGGGCACGATGATGGCGCTGCACGTGGCGCCGCGCCGCGAGGATGCGGTGGCCGGGATCGTCGCCTTCTCGGGCCGGTTGCTCTCGCCGGAAACCCTTTCCGACGAGGCGCGGGTCAAGCCGCCGGTGCTGCTGGTCCATGGTGACGCCGATGACGTGGTGCCGCCGCAGTCGTTACCGCAGGCCGCCGAGGCACTGCAGCAGGCGGGCTGGCAGGATGTCTATGCCCATATCATGAAAGGCACCGCCCACGGCATCGCGCCTGACGGACTCAGCGTGGCGCTGGCCTTCATGCGCGACAAGCTCGGGCTCTGAGCCTCAGCTTTCCCAGAGCCAGCCTTCGGCAAATTCCACCGAATTGCCCGACGGGTCGCGCACATAAAGCGAGCGCGCCCCGTTCGGCCAGTCAAACTCCGCATCGACCGCCACCCCGGCGGCAAGCAGCCGCGCGCGCATCTGTGCAATGGCTTCGCGGCTCATGGCAAAACAGACATGTCCCGGTCCGCGTGCGCCATGGGGTGGCACCGGCAGACGCGGGTTCGAGGGCGGTTCGGCGGTGCGCTCGGGGTTGAACACCAGCAACACCGCGGCCCCGAGCCGGAAGAACATATGCCGTCCCGGCACTTCCTGAAACAGCTCCAGTCCAAGCAGATCGGCATAAAACAGCCGTGCGGCCTCAAGATCCGTGACATAGAGCGCCGCTTCGAGGATCGCGCCGGGGGCAGGGGCGGGGGGCAAATCTAACCTATCCATGGCGCGAGAATAGCAGAGCGATACTGCCCTGTCAGGCCGGACACTTCCGTCACGTTGCCGTTACCTCGATCCGGCATCCTGCCGACGTCGCGGCCCTGCGCAGCTTTATCTTGCCAGAGCCCGATCACGATATATAGTCAACCCATGAAGCGCAGGGATGGAGGCGCATGGACGGAGATTTCAGAACCGAGTTCACCCGCAATCCGGCGGGTCTCAGTCACCGACCCGCGCTGGTGCTGAATGCCGATTACAGACCGCTCAGCTATTATCCGCTGTCGCTCTGGCCTTGGCAGGAGGCGATCAAGGCGAAATGGCTCGACCGGGTCGATATCGTCGCCGAATACGAGGACGTGGTGCGCAGCCCCTCCACAGTGCTGCGAATACCCTCGGTGGTGGTGCTCAAGGATTACGTCAAACCTCAAAAGCGCGTGGCCTTCACGCGCTTTAATTTATTTCTGAGGGATGAATTTCGCTGCCAATATTGCGGCGCCCGGGGCGATCTTACCTTCGATCATGTGGTGCCGCGCGCCAGCGGCGGGGTAACGAGCTGGCAGAATGTCGTGGCGGCCTGTTCGCCCTGCAACCTGCGCAAGGGCTCAAAACCGCTGCACCGTACCGGGCTCAACCTGCGCAAACCGCCGCGCCAGCCCGGCGCCGAGGAGCTGCGCAACATCGGCCGCAAATTTCCGCCCAATCACCTGCACGACAGCTGGATGGACTTTCTCTACTGGGACGCCGAACTCGAAGCCTGAGCCTTCATTCTTTGGGTCGAAAATACCTTCGGGGGTCCGGGGCAGACAGCCCCCGGCGGCCCGCGACCTGTACGACCTCAGATATCTAGCTCGACCCACACCGGCACGTGATCCGACGGCTTGTCGAGCCCGCGCACCTCGCGGTCGATCTGGCAGTCGCGCAGGTGATCGGCGCAGGCCGGGCTGAGCAGGAAATGATCGATGCGGATGCCGTTGTTGCGGTTCCAGGCCCCGGCCTGATAATCCCAGAACGAATAATGCCCGGGCCCCTGGACCCGCGCGCGAAACGCATCGGTCAGACCGAGATTGACAACGTCGCGCCAGGCGGCGCGGGATTCAGGGCGAAACAGCGCATCCTCGCGCCACGCGTCCGGAGTGGCGGCGTCTTCGGCCTGGGGGATGATGTTGTAATCTCCGGCCATCAGGAACGGCATCTCTTCGGCCAGCAGCGCTTCGGCGCGGGCTTTGAGGCGGCGCATCCAGGCGAGCTTGTAGTCGTATTTCGGCCCCGGCACCGGGTTGCCGTTCGGCAGGTAGAGGCCGCAGATCCGCAGCGCGTCGCGCTCTCCGACTACCGTCGCCTCGATCCAGCGGGCCTGTTCGTCCGCGTTATCGCCGGGCAGGCCGCGGGTGACGTCTTCAAGCGGCAGTTTCGACAGGATCGCCACGCCGTTGAAGGATTTCTGCCCGTGCGTCTCGACCTGATAGCCCCGGTCCTCGAACAGCGCGCGCGGAAAGGCCTCGTCGACCGACTTGATCTCCTGCAGCAGCACCACGTCGGGCTGCGCCGTATCGAGCCAGGCGGGCAGTGCCTCGGCACGGGCCTTGATGCCGTTGATATTGAATGTGGCGATCTTCATGGGGCACTCCTCGCTCGGCCTGCCCCCGCTATTGCCCAAAACGGCGGCGCGGAGCAAGGGTGCGAGGCTTTACATCGAGAAGGAGGTGCCGCAACCGCAGGCGCTGGAGGCGTTGGGGTTTTCGATGACGAAGCGCGCCCCGATCAGCTCTTCGGAGAAATCGATCACCGCATTGGCCAGAAACGGCAGCGAGACGGAGTCCACCACTACCTTCTGACCGCCGCCTTCAAGGATCAGGTCGTCGTCCTTGGGCTCATCGAGCGCGATGTCATATTGAAAGCCCGAACAGCCGCCGCCTTCGACAGCGACGCGCAGGGCCTTGCCCGTGCCTGCCGCATTGATCTCGGCAAGGCGCTCGAAGGCGCGCGGGGTGACTTTCGGGGGCAGGTTCATAAGGGCTCCGCAGCGTCGGTTTCATTCCGTAATCCCGTGTAATATAGAAGTCCGCAGGACAGGCGACAAGGACCAGCGGCGATGCGCGCAACTTTTGCTTCCGATCCGGACAAGGCCCGGGGACGGCTGGTGCCGGAAGAGGAGAGCACCTTCCGTTCCTGCTATCAGCGGGACCGTGACAGGATCATCCATTCTTCGGCCTTTCGCCGGCTCAAGCACAAGACCCAGGTCTTTGTGGAGCATGAAGGCGATTACTTCCGCACGCGGTTGACCCATTCGATCGAGGTGGCGCAGGTGGCGCGCACCATTGCCGGGGCTTTGGGCCTGAATTCCGAGCTGACCGAGGCGGTGGCGCTGGCCCATGATCTTGGCCACACGCCGTTCGGGCACACCGGCGAGGATGCCCTGCACGCGTTGATGGAACCCTACGGCGGTTTTGATCACAACGCTCAGGCGATCCGCATCGTGACGGCACTGGAGCGCCATTACGCCGAGTTCGACGGGCTCAACCTGACCTGGGACACGCTGGAGGGGATCGCCAAGCACAACGGGCCGGTGACCGGTGATCTGCCCTATGCGCTGGCCGAATATGACGCGCGTCACGATCTTGAGCTGCATACCCATGCCAGCGCCGAGGCGCAGGTGGCTGCGCTTTCCGATGACGTGGCCTATAACAACCATGACCTGCACGACGGGCTGCGTGCGAGGCTGTTCACCGAGGAGGAGATCGCCGAGTTGCCGCTGATCGGCGTCGCATATCGTGAGGTCGATGCCGCCTATCCGGGGATCAACAGCTACCGGCGTCGCCATGAGGCCCTGCGCCGGGTCTTCGGAGTGATGGTTGCGGATGTGATCGAGACATCGCGCAACGCGCTGGCACAATCGGGCGCGCGCTCGCCCGGGGAGATCCGCCATCTCGGCCATCCGGTGATCCGCTTTTCGCCGGGCATGTGGCAGGATCTGCGCGAGATTCGGCATTTCCTGTTCAACCGCATGTACCGCGCGCCGAGCGTCATGCGCAAACGCGCCGAGGTGACGAAAGTGGTGGAGGAATTGTTCCCGCTTTTCCTCGACCGGCCCGACCTGCTGCCGCGCCATTGGGCGCGCGAGATCGCGGCGGCCGGACAGGATCGTACCGCGCTGGCACGGATGGTGGCCGATTACATCGCCGGCATGACCGATCGTTTCGCCCTTCAGGAGCATGAAAGGCTGACCCGCATCGGGTAAGCGCGCTTTGCCGAAGACGGTGGTCATGCTAGGCTCGCCACCAAAAAGGCAGGTTCTCGCATGACCGCGCAAGGCGATTTCACCGATATGCCGATCCTGCTGGTGGCTGCCTGTCAGCCGCCGGGGCCGATATTCGTGCAGCGGCTTGTCGCAGGCGGCGCGCGGCTGGTGGTGTTCGACAGCGCCTCTGCCGGGCTGCGGTCTCTGGCGGCGCACGATCCCGAACGGGTCGAGCCCCTGCCGGTGAGCGATTACGATCGCACTGCTTTCTCCGGATTGCAGGATGACTGGGGCCGCGCGCCGATCGCGGCGGTGATCAACCTTCTGCCGCTGGCGCGACCCGGCGATATTTCCGGTCAGATCGAGATGCTCAAACTGCTGATGCAGGTCTTCGGCCGCGGGTTGGTGGCCGGACGCGGCACTCTGCTAAGCCTCGCGTCCCGGCCACGCGATCCGCTGGCGCTGCGCGGGCAGGGGCTCTGTGCCGCGCTGGGCGAAGCGGGCGCGGCGCTGGGGCGTGAATTTGCGCGCCATTCGGTGCGCATCCATACGATCATCGCGCCCCCGGGCGAGGCGGAGGCCGCCGTGGCGCCGGGGCTTTTCCTGTGCAGCGAGGCCGGGCGCAAGCTGGCCAGTGCCACTCTCGAACTGGCCTGAGGATTTTTCCCCTGCTGCACCCTTGATTGACCTCCCCTCTCCGGATGATACAGGGACGCGATACAAGGAAATCTGACATGAACCTATTTGCCGAAATCCGCGGACTGGTGATCGCCACGCTGGAAAACATGGTTGCCCAGGAGGCGCTGCCCGTCGATCTGCGCTTTGACGCCATCGCGGTGGAGCCGCCGCGCGATCCGGCGCATGGTGACATGGCCACCAACGCGGCGATGGTGCTGGCAAAGCCCGCCGGGATGAAACCGCGCGAGATTGCCGAGGCGCTGGCCACGCAGCTTGCCGCCGACGATCGCATCACCTCGGCAGAGGTGGCGGGACCCGGGTTCCTCAACCTGCGGCTCGCCCCCGGCGTCTGGCAGGGTGTCGCGCGTGCGGTGCTCGAAGAGGGCGTCGATTTCGGGCGGCTGACGCTTGGTGCGGGCCAGAAGGTCAATGTCGAATATGTGTCCGCCAACCCCACCGGGCCGCTCCATGTCGGTCACACCCGGGGCGCGGTGTTCGGCGATGCGCTGGCCTCGCTGCTCGATTTCGCCGGGTTCGACGTGACCCGCGAATATTACATCAACGACGGCGGGGCGCAGGTCGATGTGCTCGCGCGTTCGGTCTACCTGCGCTATCTCGAAGCCCATGGTCAGGAGGTCGCCTTTCCCGACGGCACCTATCCCGGCGATTACCTGATCGCGGTCGGCGAGGCGCTGAAGGACAAGGTCGGCGATGCCTATGTCGGGCAGGATGAGAGCGTCTGGCTCGAGGAGATCCGCAATTACGCCACCGAGGCGATGATGGATCTGATCCGGGCCGATCTGAAGGCACTCGGGGTCGAGATGGATGTCTTCTATAGCGAGAAATCGCTCTATGGCACCGGCCGGATCGAGGCGGCGCTGGAGGATCTCAAGGCCAAGGGGCTGATCTACGAAGGCGTTCTGGAGCCGCCGAAAGGCAAGATGCCCGAGGATTGGGAACCGCGCGAGCAGACCCTTTTCCGCTCCACCGCGCATGGCGATGACGTCGATCGCCCGGTGATGAAATCCGACGGTGGCTGGACCTATTTCGCCCCCGATATCGCCTATCACTACGACAAGGTGCAGCGCGGTTTCGATGCGCTGATCGACGTGTTCGGCGCTGATCACGGCGGCTATGTCAAACGCATGAAGGCGGCGGTTTCGGCGCTGTCTGAGGGCCGGGTGCCGCTCGACGTCAAGCTGACGCAGCTTGTCAAGCTCTACAAGAATGGCGAGCCGTTCAAGATGTCCAAGCGGGCGGGCACTTTCGTGACCCTGCGCGACGTGGTCGATCAGGTCGGTCCGGATGTGACGCGGTTCGTGATGTTGACCCGCAAGAACGACGCCTCGCTTGATTTCGACTTTGACAAGGTGCTGGAGCAGAGCCGCGAGAACCCGGTGTTCTACGTGCAATATGCCCATGCGCGGGTCTGTTCGGTGATGCGCAAGGCCGCCGACGCCGGGATCGCCACTGACGACGCGACGCTGAAACAGGCGGATCTGAGCCTGCTCGATCACGAGGCGGAGATCGGTCTGCTGCGCAAACTCGCCGAGTGGCCGCGCCTGGTGGAGACCGCGGCGCGCAGCAACGAGCCGCATCGCGTGGCCTTCTATCTCAATGAATTGGCTGGAGATTTCCACGGTTTGTGGAACCGCGGCAACGAGGTCACCGGCCTGCGGTTCCTGCAGGACGGCGATCCGGCCATCAGTCAGGCGAAAATCGCCCTTGCCCGGGCCACGGCAATTGTAATCGCGGCCGGTCTTGGTATTCTTGGCGTCACACCCGCGCAGGAAATGCGGTAGGCGCGCCCTGGCGCGCCGCACAGGCATATTGATGATCAGACCCGTCAGGCAAAGCATCTGAGCGGGCAGCGAGGCACAGATGGCAGATTTCAGAGCCGCCCGGACGACGGGCGATTACGAAGCTGAATCGGACTACCAGGCATCGGAATACGAAACCGAGTCGGATTTCGCGGACGGGTTCGAGAATGAACCCGATCTCGGTGCGCCTGCCGGAGCGCGGCCACTGGCAAAACTCACCAACGTGATCGGGGCAGGGATCTCGGTCGCGCTGGTCGCCGGGATCGGTGTCTGGGGCTACAAGTTGCTGATGCGAGACGTAAGCGGCATTCCCGTCGTGCGCGCCGCGGTCGGAGAGATGCGCGTGCGCCCCGAGGAACCGGGCGGCCAGCTGGCGCGGCATCAGGGCCTGTCGGTCAATGTGGTCGCCGCAGAGGGGGTTGCCGGAAAACCTGCGGACCTGCTGAAGCTCGCGCCGAAACCCGTGGACCTCGCCGAAGAGGATCAGCCGATCCTCGCCAGCGCGCCGCTGGAAGACAAGCCTGAACCGGAAGTCGAGATCGCCGAAGTAGCGGCGGAGGAGAGCCCGGCAGATACGCAGGATGACACGCCACTCGATGTCGCGGCGGCCTTGGAGAATGGCGACGTCGAAAATTTGGTGGCACTGCTCACGGCAGGTGCCATTCCGATGGGCGAGGAACCCGAAGAGGACGAGGCGCTGGCCCAGCCGAAAGTCGTGGCGGCGGTGCTGAACGCGCCCGGCGTGCGTCATTCGCTGCGCCCGCCCCGCGAGCGCCCGGAAGAGCAGGCGATGATCCAGCCTGCGAGCCTGCGCAGCACCAGCCCGGCGCGCCCTGCCGAGACGGCGGAGATCGATGCCGCGAGCCTGCAGGTCGGCACGCGCCTGGTGCAGCTCGGCGCTTTCGACAGCCCGGAGGTCGCGCGTGAGCAATGGGATGTGCTGCGCGGCCGTTTCGACGATTACATGCAGGACAAATCGCGGGTGGTGCAGAAGGCGACGAGCGGCGGACGGGTGTTCTACCGGCTGCGGGCCCATGGTTTTGAGGATATCGCCGACGCGCGCCGGTTCTGTTCGGCGCTGCTTGCCGAGCGGGCCGATTGCATTCCGGTCGTGACGCGATGACGGCGACAGGCGGGCAATCCTTCGGCGCCACGATCCTTGATGCCGAAGGCCTGCGTCTGAGCGCCGATGAAAAGGCGCTGTTTCGCGCTGTGAATCCCTTCGGCTTCATCCTCTTCGCCCGCAATATCGACAGCCCCGACCAGATACGCGCGCTCTGCGATGATTTCCGCGAGGCGGTGGGCTATGACGCGGTGATCACCATCGACCAGGAAGGCGGGCGCGTGCAGCGGCTGCGCGCGCCGCTCGGGCGTGAATGGTTGCCGCCCCTGGAGTTCGTGCACCGGTCCGGGGATCAGGCCGAGCGGGCGATGTATCTGCGCTACCGGCTGATCGCCGATGAGCTGCACGCGCTCGGCATCGACAGCAATTGCGCGCCGATGGTCGATCTTGCCGGAGACACCACCCATGATTTTCTGCGCAACCGCTGCTATGGAAGCGATCCGGCAGAGGTCGCGCGGCTCGGGCGCGCGGCGGCGGACGGGATGTTGGCGGGCGGGGTGCTGCCGGTGCTGAAACACGTGCCGGGCCATGGTCGCGCCACGCAGGACAGCCATTTCGATCTGCCACGGATCGCAGCGGACCATACCAGCCTCAGCACCCATGATTTCGCGCCCTTCAAGACGCTCAACGATCTGCCCATGGCGATGACCGCGCACCTCGTCTATGAGCAGATCGACCCGAACCCGGCGACCTGTTCGCCCGCCGTGATGCGGTTGATCCGCGAGGAGATCGGTTTTGATAACCTGATCATGACGGATGACATCTCCATGAAGGCCCTGAGCGGCTCGCTGTTGCAGATCACCGGGGATGCTCTTGCGGCGGGCTGCGACGTGATCCTACTCTGCAACGCCAGCTTTGAGGAACGTGCCGCGGTGGCCGGGGCCGCCGGTGAGATGACCGCCGCGGCTCAGCGCCGCGCGCATCGGGCCCTGGCGGCGCGCCGCGCGCCGGATGTTTTCGACATCGCGGCGGCGGAAGCGGAGCTGGACAGGCTTCTCCGCGGGGCGCGGCATGGCTGACGGGGGCATCGCGGAAAGCCGGTTGTCGGTGGCGGATCGGGTCGCCGCCGAGGCGCTGATCGTCGATGTGGACGGTTTCGAGGGGCCGCTCGACCTGCTGCTGAGCCTGAGCCGGACCCAGAAGGTCGATCTGCGCAAGGTCTCGGTGCTGCAACTGGCGCGGCAATATCTCAGCTTCGTCGAGCAGGCCAAGGCGCTGCGACTGGAACTGGCGGCGGATTATCTCGTGATGGCGGCCTGGCTGGCTTTCCTGAAATCCCGGCTGCTGCTGCCGCCCGACCCGACCGAAGAGGGTCCCTCCGGCGAGGAAATGGCGGCGCATCTGGCCTTTCAGCTCGAACGGTTGCAGGCGATGCGGGATGCCGCGGCGCGGCTGATGGCGCGGGATCAATTGGGGCGCGACTTCTTTGCCCGCGGCCAGACCAACGAGGTCCGGCAGGTCCGCCGGGTGAGTTATACCGCGACCCTGCTCGACCTGATGCAGGGCTATGCCCGGATCCGCACGCGGGACGACTTCCGCCCCTTCGTGATGGATCGCGAAGCGGTCTTCACCATGGAAGAGGCGCTCGACAGGCTGCGCGGGCTGATCGGCTATGCCGGGGATTGGGCGGAGCTGAACAGCTATCTGCCCGAAGGCTGGGAAAGCGACCCGGCCAAGCGCCGCTCGGCCACGGCGGCGACTTTTGCCGCTTCGCTGGAACTGGTCAAGGAAGGGCAGCTGGAGATCCGGCAGAGCGAGACCTTCGCGCCGATCCAGATGCGCAAAAAGGATTAAGACCGTGTCGGAAGCTATCGAGATATTGCAGAACAAGAGCTTCACGGCTCCAGATCTGGCGGAGCAGGAGCGGATGATCGAGGCGATTCTCTTCGTCAGTTCCGAGCCGCTGAACCTGCGCGAAATCGAGTCGCGCCTGCCCGAGGGCTGCGATGTGGGTGAGGCATTGGCGCTGCTCCGGCGGCGCTACGATGGGCGCGGGGTGGAGCTACGCAAGATCGGCGACGGCTATGCGCTGCGCACCGCGCCGGATCTCGGCTTTCTGATGCACCGCGAGACGGTGGAGATGCGCAAGCTCAGCCGCGCCGCGATCGAGACCCTGGCGATCATTGCCTATCATCAGCCGGTGACCCGAGCCGAGATCGAGGAGATCCGCGGCGTGTCGGTGTCGCGCGGTACGGTGGATCAACTGCTCGAACTCGAATGGATCCGCTTTGGGCGACGCAAGATGACCCCAGGGCGGCCGGTGACCTTCGTGGTCACGCAGGACTTTCTCGATCACTTCGGGCTCGAAAGCGCGCGCGACCTGCCGGGGCTGCCGGAGCTGCGCTCTGCCGGATTGCTCGACAACCGCCCGCCGCCCGGCCCGGTGCCGTTGCCGGGAGATGGCGTGGTCGAGGAAGAGGAAGAGGCGAGCAGCGGGCAGAGCGAATTGTTCGAGGACTGAGCGCGATTTATCCGGTCGGATGACCTGAAAATCGCCGCAATGCCTGCTATATGTCAGGGCGGAGCCAATGGAGGGCAAGACATGAACCAGATCATCAACATGATTCTGCGCCAGATCACCCGGCGGCTGGTCAACAAGGGCATCGATGCCGGTTTCAAACAGGCGGGCAAGTTCGGCCGCACCGGCAAGGAGGCGCCCAAGAGCGCCGGTCAGCCGAAACAGCCGGGCCAAAGCAAGGCCGGGAAACAGGCGATGCGGCTGCTGCGGCGGACAACGAAATTCTGAACACGGGACGGCGCGTGCCGTCGCGCGATCGAACCGCAGATACGCGTGGTCAGGTCGCTTTGAAATGTTTGCTGAGCTTCAGCCCCTGGCCCTGATAGTTCGACGCGATACCCGCGCCATAGAGCTGGGTGGGCGGCACGGCCATGCGTTCATAGATCAGCCGTCCGACGACCTGTCCATGTTCAAGCACGAAGGGCGCTTCGTGGCAGCGCACCTCCAGCACCCCGCGCGAACCGGAGCCGCCTGCGGTCTCATGTCCGAATCCGGGGTCGAAAAATCCGGCATAATGCACCCGGAATTCACCGACCATGGCGAGATAGGGCGCCATCTCCGCGGCGTAGCCGGGCGGAATTGTCACCGCCTCGCGGCTCACGAGGATATAGAAAGCGCCGGGATCGAGGATGATCTGGCCGCTACTGCTGTGCACTTCCTCCCAGTATTCGGCCGGTTCGTAATAGCCGATATTGTCGAGGTCGATCACCCCGGTATGGGGCTTGGCGCGGTAGCCGACAAGGCTGGTGCCGGGCAGTTTCAGATCGACCGAGAAACCGAGCCCGTCATCGATCACCGCCACGCCATCGACCAGCGGTGACTCGGCATGCAGGGCGCGCAGCGCGGTGTCATCGAGCACGGCATCACCCTGGCCGAAGCGGATCTGATTGAGCCGCATGCCCGGCCGCACCAGTACCGAGAAGGAGCGCGGACAGATCTCCGCATAGAGCGGCCCGGTGTAACCGGGCGCGACGCGGTCGAACTCGCGGCCGCCATCGGTGATTGTCCGGGTCAGCAGGTCGAGCCTGCCGGTGGAGCTCTTGGCGTTGGCGACGGCGGAGATGTCATCGGGCAGGGCCAGCGATTCCATCAGCGGCACCACGTAGACGCAGCCCTTCTCGAGCACGGCGCCATCGCGGAGATCGACCCGGTGCATCTCGAATTCCTCGAGCCGTGCGGCGACGCTGGCGCCATGACCGGCAAGGAAGGAGGCGCGGACCCGATAGGCAACCTGGCCGAGGCGCAGATCAAGGCTCGCGGGCTGGATCTGCTCGGGGATGACGGGCGCCGTGGCGTGGATCTGACCCGCGTCGATCATGGCGGTGATTTGCTGGTTGGGGATCACGCCGCTCATGCCGCACCTCTTTATATGACAAACGCCCGCGTCACGAAGGCGCGGGCGTTTTGCTTGGTCTTTTGGTCGGGCTAGCAGGACTCGAACCTGCGACCTTCCGTCCCCCAGACGGACGCGCTACCAGGCTGCGCCATAGCCCGACTTGTGGCGGTTCTTACCTGATCTGGCCCCGCGTGCAAGAGCAAATCGCGGCTCCCGGCAAGAGAGTTCAATTCGCCCTCGCCGGGGCATCTCCGGGGATGCGCTGTGACGCCATCCGGTCGCGCAGGGCGCTGAGCCGGGTGAGCAGCGGCGCGACTTCGGCGGCGCTTGCAGCATCGAGCCGGTCAAGCTTCTGCGCAAGAGACAGCACGCCCGGCGCGACGGGAATGTCGGCCTCGGGGGTGAGGGCGGGCAGGGCGATTTGCCGGGGCGTCTTTGCGGAAGCGGCCGCATCGGCTGCGGCTACTGGCAGTTCTGTCGCTTCTGACTGTGACGCCGGCGATTTTGCAAGAGTTTCCGGAGACGGTTCAGCGACCGTGGGTTCCGCCGGGGGCAGGTTGTCTTCCGACGTCATTGCCGTGTGCAGCGGTTCGCGGAGGAAACCCGGCAGATCCGCTGCTTCCGCTCTCGGCGCTGCGGCAGACACCGGCTCTTCGGCCCTGTCCCGAGTGCTCTGAGGCTGATCCGCCGACGGTTCATTGCCCGAAGTATCGGACGACCCACCGGCAGTCGGATCGGGCTGCGCCGCATCCCGGGGAGGGGCGGCTGGTTCGGGGCGTGTGGCAGGGTCGAAGGACAGCACAACGCCTTTTTCCTCCGGCGTCTGCGTGGTTTCGATCCCGGCCTGCGCCGCGGCATATTCCGGCGCGGTGGTCTCGTCGAGCGGCGGGGAGAGCGCCGCCACATGGCTCATACCCTCTTCGCGCAGGATCTTCTGCACGCCCTTAATGGTCAGCCCGTCCTCATGGAGCAGCCGCTTGATGCCGCCGAGCAGCAGCATATCGGCAGGCCGGTAATAGCGCCGCCCGCCGGCCCGCTTGATCGGCTTCACCTGGGTGAACTTGCTTTCCCAGAACCGCAGTACATGGGCCTGGATCCCCAGCCAGTCGGCGACCTCGGAAATGGTGCGAAATGCGTCCCGTGACTTGGACATGAGATCAGGACTTGTTGCCGTCCGCGACCCGGTCCTTCATCAGGTGGGAGGGGCGGAAGGTGAGGACGCGGCGCGGGTTGATCGGAACCTCTTCCCCGGTCTTCGGATTGCGCCCGACCCGAGCGGACTTGTCACGGACCGAGAAGGTGCCGAAGGACGATATCTTCACCTGTTCGCCCTGCACCAGCGCGTCCGACATATGTTCGAGCACCGCTTCGACGAGCTGTGCGCTTTCGTTGCGAGACAGACCGACTTCACGAAACACGGCCTCGCTGAGATCCATTCGCGTCAATGTCTTGTTTGTCATGATACCCCCAGACTATCCGTCAGCATAGGCTGCGCAAAATTTGCGAGTCAACTAGGATGACCCGCAACGCCCTGTTTAGGCGGAATTTTAGCAGATTCCTACCGGGTATTACCAGCGCAGAACCACGGCGCCCCAGGCGAGCCCGCCGCCGATCGCCTCGGTGACGATGAGATCGCCGGGCTTGATCTGCCCCCGGTTGCGGCCCACCGAAAGCGCCAGCGGGATAGAGGCGGCGGAGGTATTTCCGTGATCCTGCACGGTAACCACGACCTTTTCCATCGGCAGACCGAGCTTCTTCGCCGTACCCTGGATGATCCTGATATTGGCCTGATGGGGCACCACCCAATCGACCTTCTCGGGGGTGACCCCGGCACGGGCGAGGGCGCTGTTGGCGGTAGCGGCAAGTTTCTCGACCGCGTGGCGGAATACCTGATTGCCCTGCATTCGCAGATAGCCGGTGCTCCCGGTGCTGACGCCGCCATCGACATAAAGCAATTCGCGGAAGCGGCCGTCGGAATTCAGATCGGTGGCAAGAATGCCGCGGTCCTCGGAACTGCCCTTGCCCTCCTGCGCTTCGAGCAGCAGAGCGCCGGCGCCGTCGCCGAAGAGCACGCAGGTCGACCGGTCGCTCCAGTCCATGATCCGGCTGAAGGTCTCGGCCCCGATCACCAGCACCCGCTGGGCCTGTCCCGAGGCGATGAGGGCGTTGGCATTGGTCAACGCATAGACGAACCCGGCGCAGACTGCCTGCAGGTCGAAAGCGAAGCCACCGGTCATGCCGAGCTCGGCCTGCACCATGGTCGCGACGGAAGGGAAGGTCAGGTCCGGGGTGGAGGTGGCGACGATGACCGCATCGACGTCGTTCGCGGAGAGACCGGCATCCGCCAGCGCGGCGCGCGCGGCATTGCTTGCCATCATGGCGGTGGTTTCCCCTTCGGCGGCGAAATGCCGCCGCTCGATACCGGAACGCGAGCGGATCCAGGCATCGTCGGTATCCAGAGTCTTTTCGAATTCGGCATTCTCGACGATACGTTCGGGCAGATAATGCCCGCAGCCGATGACCACAGCACGCTGGCTCATGTTAACGCCTCCTCTGTGGGCTGAGCTGCCGCGACACGGGCGGCGAGCTTGTCGTTGAATTTGCTGTCCGACAGATGCGCGGCCAGCTTGATCGCGGCGGAAACCCCGGTAGCATCGGCGGAACCGTGCGATTTGACCACCGTGCCGTTGAGACCGAGAAAGACGCCGCCGTTCACCCGGCGCGGGTCGATCTTGCGTTTCAGCCGCTGCAGGGAAGTATAGGCCAGTAGCGAGGCGAGTCGCGAGAGCGGCGAATATTCGAAAGCCTCGCGCAGGCGATTGCCGATCATGCTCGCGGTGCCTTCGCCGGTCTTGATCGCGACATTGCCGGTGAAACCGTCGGTTACGATGACATCGGCACGATCACCGGCGATATCGCTGCCTTCGACGAAACCGACGAAATCGAAACCGGCGCTCTGCTGCTGATCGCGAATCAGCTCATAGGCTTCCTTGAGCTCGCTGCGGCCCTTGTGCTCTTCGGTCCCGACATTGAGCAGCCCGACCCGCGGACGGGTCAGCGCCATGCCGTTGCGCGCGTAGGACGTGCCCATCAGCGCATAGCGCAGCAGGTCTTCGGCATCGGCGCGCACATCGGCGCCGACATCGAGCATCACGTTGAAGCCCTGCCTGTTGGACGAAGGGTAAAGCACCGCGATGGCCGGGCGGTTGACGCCGGGCAGTTTCTTCAGCCGGATCATCGACAGCGCCATCAGCGCGCCGGTATTGCCGCAGGACACCGCCACCGCGGCCTCGCCGCTGCGCACGGATTCGATCGCCGACCACATCGACGTGTCCTTGCCGGTGCGCAGCACCTGGCTCGGCTTGTCGTCCATGGTGACGACATCCGATGCATGCCTGATCTCGCAGCGGCCCTCGAGTTCGCGCCGCTTGTTCACCAGCGGGCCCAGCACCGCCTTGTCCCCATGCAGGATGAAGGCAATGTCCGGATTGAGCTTGGCAGAGGTCGAACACCCGGCAACAACGATTGCCGGGCCCTGATCGCCCCCCATGGCATCAACGGATATCAGGGTGGGCTGGGGCTTCGCGGAGCTCTGATCGGTCGCGGCCGTCATCGGTGCGAATGCCTCATCTGCCAATGCCTGACGAAACGGCTTAGGCCGCGTCGTCTTCGAGGTCCACTTCCTCGGTCAGGGCCACGACTTCCTTATCGGCGTAATGGCCGCAGGAGGCGCAGATATGGTGCGGACGCTTCAGCTCACCGCAATTGGAGCATTCGTTGGGATTTGCGGCCACAAGCGAATCGTGCGCGCGGCGGTTGTTGCGGCGCGATTTGGAGACTTTATTCTGCTGGACAGCCATGTCTGGTGCCTTTGTCTTCGGGGCCGGGACCATGCGCTTGCAAAGGGCGGCCGTGTTTCGGATCAACTCCCGTTCGGGCGTGACGTGCGTGTAGGCGCAAGCCCGCACATTGTCCAACCTTAATTGGGGGTGAGAGCGGCAAAATACTGCGAAAGCGGTCGGATGCAAGCAGGTAATTCGCCGAGGCCATCGGCGGGCTCAGTCCTTCTTCGGTTTGAGCTGGTTCTTCAGCCCTGCAAGTCCTGCAAAGGGACGCGCCTGCTCGTCGGTCATCGGTGCTTCGCCGGGCTTGGTATAGACCATCTGTCCAAGCTCGGCCGCGTCCTTGCGGGGATATTCCGGCACTTCCAGCGCCAGCGCCTCGATCATCACCGCGGCGGGATCGATCCACTGGCCGAGCGGTTCGCTGCTGTCATCCTCGGGCATTTCCATCTCGGCCTCGTCGGGAAGCTCGTAGCCCTTGATATAGCGACGGGTGACATCGACGTCGATCCGCGTGGTGACCGGCTCGAGGGTCACGACGCAGGGCTGTACCAGCGTGGCACCAAGCCGCCCTTCCAGCGTCCAGTCCTGCCCGCCGAGCGGCATGACCCTGCCGATAAAGCTGAGCTTGCGCAGCGCCGAGAGATCGAGTTCGGCCGCGATCTGCGCGCAGCTATCGGTATCCGGGCGCAGCGCGAAGGCATTGTCGCCGGTCTGGGAAAGCTCGGCAACGCGCAGGGCATGCGGGCTTGGCGGGGTGCGGGGGGTTTTCTCTGTCATCGGGCGGCCTACTTTCGTTTCTTGAACCCAAGGGGCGCCTTGGTGTATGCGAGATAAAAGCCAGAAACCCCAAGGGCAAGAGGTCAGCGTAAATGTGCACCAGAAGCCGAGTTAATCCCCGGATCCTCGGGACGATCGTCCTCGGGGCGGTGCTGTCGCTTTCCGCCTGCGCACCGCAATACAAGAATTACGGCTATATCCCGCCGGAAGACCAGCTCGAGCGGATTCGCGTCGGGGTCGATACGCGCGAAAGCGTGACCGAGACCGTCGGCGCGCCGGTCGCTTCCGGTGTGCTGGAGGGCAGTGGCTATTACTATGTGCGCAGCCGCCAGCGCGCGCTCGGTTTCCTGGCGCCAGAAGAGGTGGAGCGCGAGGTTGTCGCGATCAGCTTCAGCGATGCTGGCGTAGTCAACAATGTCGAGCGTTTCGGACTAGAACGCGGGCGCGTGGTGGTGCTCGAGCGCCGGGTCACCTCGGCGCCCGTAGGGTCGAATTCCCCTCTGCGCAAGCTCCTGAGCAATATCGGACGGCTGGGCCCAGCAGGGCTGGGCGAATAGGGCCGCGGCGCGGGGCTTGCCGCGTGATGCAGCGGTGCCAGAGCTGCGTCAGGGTCGGCACAGCGGCAACGATCCTGCTACTCGGATGAGCCACGAACATCTTGTCGAGACCTTTGGCGGCCGGTACCGGGTGCGGATTGCCGCGAATTCGGGCGATCTCGACACGGTGCTGGCGCTGCGCAAAGCCTGTTTCGGCGGCGCTGCCGGGCGTGCCGATGCACATGATGCCACGGCAATCCAGGTATTTGTGGAAGCGGCAGATAACAATGCGTTGGTCTGCAGCTATCGGCTGAGGCTGCTGGAGGGCGGGGAGCTGCACCGGAGCTACGCGGCGCAATTCTACGATCTGCGCCGATTGTCCGCCCATGAGGGGGTGATGATGGAGCTCGGCCGCTTCTGCATCGACCGGAATTATCGCGACCCCGATATCCTGCGCCTCGCCTGGTGCGCGATCACCGCGCTGGTGGATGCGCGGAATGTTAAAATGCTTTTCGGATGCAGCTCCTTTGCCGGGGTCGATCCGCGACCCTATCACGATGCATTCGGGATGCTGAGAGCGCGGCATCTGGCGCCGCCCGCCTGGCGCCCGGGGATCGGCGCGGCGGAGGTTTTCGCCTTTGCCGATATCCCGCGGGACCGGCCCGACCCGCGCGCCGCGGCCCTGCAGATGCCGCCGCCGCTGCGCAGCTATCTCCTGATGGGCGGTCGGGTCAGCGATCATGCGGTGGTGGACCGCGCGTTGCAGACACTTCACGTGTTCACCGCGCTGGAGGTCGCCGCGATTCCCGAGGGACGGAAGCGTTCGTTGCGCGCCCTGGTACAACAGATTTGAGGCCTCCGGCGGAGGTATTTTGACCCAAAGAAGCCGGGGCCGGGTGCGAATCTGATGGTCGCCCGCCACCCTGCGCTGCGCGGGACATTGACCTCCGCGCGGCACGGCGATAGCTGGCAGGCATGGCACGTGCACCTCTCTTACAGCTCACCGGGATTTCGCTGACCTTCGGCGGCGATCCTGTTTTCGAAGATCTATCGCTGGTGGTCCAACCCGGCGACCGTGTGGCCCTGGTCGGGCGCAATGGTTCGGGCAAATCCACTCTAATGAAGGTGATGGCCGGGCTGGTCGAAGCCGATCAGGGACAGGTGATCGCCGGTCCCGGCGTGTCGGTCGGCTATATGGAGCAGGAACCCGATCTGAGCGGTTTTGAGACGCTCGGCGATTTTGCCGCGCAGGGGCTCGATCCCGGGGAGATGTACAAGGTCGAACGCGCCGGCGAGGGATTGAAGTTCGACCCGGCACGGCCGGTCGCCACCGCCAGCGGCGGGGAGCGGCGGCGCGCGGCGCTGGCGCGGTTGATGGCATCGGAGCCCGAGCTGATGCTGCTCGACGAACCGACGAACCATCTCGATATCGAGGCGATCGCCTGGCTCGAGAACGAGCTCAAGACCACCCGTACCGCCTATGTGATCATCAGCCACGACCGGGCCTTCCTGCGCGCCCTGACCCGCGCGACCCTGTGGATCGACCGCGGCACCGTGCGGCGTCAGGAGACCGGGTTCGAGGGTTTCGAGGCCTGGCGCGACAGGCTCTGGGAAGAAGAGGACATGCAGCGCCACAAGCTTGACCGCAAGATCAAGGCAGAGGCACGGTGGGCGGTCGAAGGCATTTCGGCGCGGCGCAAGCGCAACCAGGGACGGGTCCGGGCCTTGCAGGACCTGCGGGCCGAGCGCGCGGCGCAGATCAACCGTCAGGGCAGTGCCGCGATGGCGCTGGAGGCCGGCCCGAAATCGGGGCGCAAGGTGATCGAGGCGGAGAATATCGGCAAGTCGTTCGACGGCAAGGTGATCCTGCGCGATTTCTCGATCAAGGTGCAGCGTGGCGACCGGATCGCGCTGGTCGGGCCCAACGGGGTTGGCAAGACGACCCTGCTCAACATGCTGATCGGGCGCGAGGAGCCCGACGAGGGCAGCGTGGCGCTCGGCACGAATCTGGAGCTGGCCCTGTTCGATCAGGCGCGCGCCCAGCTTGATGGCGACATGAGTCTCTGGGACAGCCTGACCGGCGATCCGGAGATGCGGGTCTCGGGCAAGGCGGATCAGGTGCTGGTGCGCGGACAACCGAAGCACGTGGTCGGCTATCTCAAGGAATTCCTGTTTGACGAGGCACAGGCGCGGGCGCCGGTGCGCTCGCTTTCCGGGGGCGAGAAGGCGCGGCTGCTGCTGGCCAAGATCATGGCGCGGTCCTCCAATTTGCTGGTGCTCGACGAACCCACGAACGATCTGGATGTCGAGACGCTGGACCTGCTGCAGGAGTTGCTCGGCACCTATGACGGCACCGTGCTTCTGGTCAGCCACGACCGTGATTTCCTTGACCGGGTCGCCGCGACGACGATCGCCATGGAGGGCGATGGCCGCGCGACGATCTATGCCGGGGGCTGGAGCGACTACCTCGCGCAACGGGGGCAGGATGATTTCGCCGAAAGCGTGACCAGGCCGAAGGCCGCGCCGCCGAAGCAAAAACAGACCAGGGCAGCGAAATCGGGGCTGAGCTTTACCGAGAGGCATCGGCTGGAAGCGTTGCCGGAGGAAATTGCCCGGCTCGAGGCCGAGATCGGCAAGCTCGAGCAGTTGATGGCCGATCCCGATCTGTTCACCCGCGAGCCGATGAAGTTCAAGAAGGCGACGCAGGCCCTGACCGAACGGCAGGAAAAGCTGGCGGCGGCCGAGGAGGAATGGCTGACGCTGGAGGAGAAGGCGGAAACCTAATCGAGTGCCATCCTCGGGCGATAGCCGTTGCGAAAGGCAGCGACGATGCTCGGCGGGGTGAGCAGCTGCACCGGGCCCCGCGGCAGGGCGCGCGCGCTGGCATAGCCCTCGGGCCGGTAGGGATGAAAGGCCGTCTCGTAGATCAGCCCGGCGGTGCCATCGGACGTGAGGACGAAGCTGCCGTCCGGCAGATCCGTCGCATCGGGCAGGGGATGGCGGCGCTGTGCGAAGCGTCGTGCAATCGCGCGTTCATGGTGAAGCTGCCGGTCCAGCGCGGCGGCGGGGCCGATGAGCGGCAAGCAGGCACGGAAATCACGATAGGCCGCGTTCCGGCATTGCGCGCAGGGCCGGTGCCCGGCGGCAAAGGCCACCGCCTCATCGAGAAAGAACAGCTCCGTATAGCGTCCCGGCGCCATCAGTTCGCGGCGGTTGCCCTTGTAGCTGAGGCGGCAGCAGACCCAGTTGCGATGGGCCCAGCGGCGCTTGGGATGCAGGCCCTGGGCCTTATGCAGAATGCCGCGGTTGCCCATGAAGCCGCCGCGCGCAGGATGCGCGATGATGTCTCTGGTCGGCTGTACCCGGTTCTGACGTGCCATCAGCGCATCCGCAGCGCGCCGTCGAGGCGGATGACCTCGCCGTTCAGGTAACCCATTTCGACGATGAAAGCCGCGAGCCGCGCATATTCCTCCGGCGCGCCGAGCCGGGGCGGGTTCGGCACGTCGGCGGCGAGGCTGGCCTGAACCTCCTCGGGCAGGCCCGCAAGCATCGGGGTCATGAAGATGCCGGGCGCGATGGCCATGACACGGATGCCGGTCTGCGCGAGGTCGCGGGCCATCGGCAGGGTCATCCCGACGATTCCTCCCTTGGACGCGGCATAGGCCGCCTGGCCCTTCTGCCCGTCGAAGGCGGCGATCGAGGCGGTGTTGATGATCACGCCGCGTGCGCCGTCGCTGTCCGCGTCGTTCTGTGCCATCGCCGCAGCGGCGAGGCGCGAGACGTTGAACGTGCCGACGAGGTTGATGTCGATGCTGCGCTGGAAGGAGTCGAGCGGATGCGGTCCGTCGCGGCCCAATGTCTTGATGCCAAGCGCGATGCCCGCGCAATTCACGCAAGCCGTGATCCGGCCCATCCGGTCGCGCGCCTGATCGATTGCCGCCCCGACCGAAGCTTCATCGGTGACGTCGGTCTCGATGAAATGGCCGTTGATCTGGGCGGCCACATCGGCACCGCGCGCGGCGTCGCGGTCAAGCAGGGTGACCCGGGCGCCCTGGGCCGCGAAATGGCGGGCGGTGGCCTCGCCGAGGCCCGAGGCGCCTCCGGTGACGAGCGCGGCGGTGGTGGCGAGCTGCATGGGGCTTCCTTCATGATTTGAACATATGTTCAGTAAAGCGCATGACCGGGTGCCGCGCAAGTCGCGCGCCGATCCCTCAGCGGCTGCCAGCGCAGCCAGGTGCCGCCCGTCGGGACGAGACTCGCCCCGGCGCGAGTCTTGAACCGGGCCAGCCCCGGCGCGGCGGCGCAGACCGGGCCGAGGTCCAAAAGGTCGTGACCCTGTTCGGCAAGCCAGAGTGACGCCTGCCAGAGCAGCAGATTATGGGCCTGCAGCGCCTTTCCCGCCGAGCAGATATTGCCGATGTGATAGGTCGCCGCATTGCCATGGCGCAGGAACAGCATGTGAGCCACGGGGCGGCCGCGATGATGCGCGGTGAAGAGACGCGTCTGATCGGGTGCTGCGGCGGCGAAGGCGGCGGTCAGGCGCGCGGGCCAGTTGCGATAGCCCCGCTGACGGGCCTGGGCGGCATCGGCCAGGAGCAGCGGATGATGCGGATCGGCGGGCAGCGGCGCGTGACTGACGCCCAGTTCGGCGCCTTCGGCGCGGCGCAGCTGGTTGCGCCATTTCCCGTGCAACGCAGCGCGGCGTCGCACGGGCGGCGGGCGCAGGTCGACCTTCGCGAGCATCTGTGGGGTGCGCAGTTTCCAGGCGGGCGGCAAGGGACATGGCGTTTCCGGCGACAGGATCAGCGGCAGGTTTTGCAGACCGGCCTCGCGCAGCTGGGCAAGCAGGTCTGGCGGCGGCACGGCGCGTGGCAGCATCGCCAGGCGCAACCCGAGAAACCGGCGGCGCAGCACAAGCAGGCCGCCGGGCAGGATCACGGGATCTTGCCCGCAGGCGCGCAGGGCAGCGGCGAAGGCCGGGCTCTGCAGAAGCGGTTTATGGCACTCGGTCGGGGTGTCGCGCATGCCTTATTGGGCGCGATGGCGGTTAAGACGGAGTTAAAGGCGGGAGGGATCAGGCAGGACCGATGGCCTTGCCTGATCCCTTTCAGCCGAGCTGGACCAGCGCGTGACGTTTCTTGCCGGCGCTGAGCTTGATCGGGCTGGCCAGCGCCGCCGCATCGAGCATCATGCCCGCGTCGGTCAGCGGCCGGTCATCGATCCGCGCACCGTTCTCGGCGATCAACCGCTTGGCCTCCTTGCCGGAGCCCGCAAGCCCGGATTTGACGATCAGCTGCACGATGGAGATCCCGTCGCCGAGGTCCGCCGAGCTCAGCGTCAGGGTCGGCAGGTCATCGCCTACACCGCCGCGCTCGAACACTTCGCGCGCCGTGGCCTCGGCCGCGGCTGCCGCTTCGGTACCATGCAGCAGCGAGGTCACCTCATTGGCCAGGAGCACCTTCGCCTCATTGATCTCCGAACCAGCCAGCGCGCCGAGACGGTCACATTCTTCGACCGGAAGCTCTGTATAGAGCTTCAGGAATCGTCCGACATCGGCATCGGTGGAATTGCGCCAGAATTGCCAGAACTCATAGGGGGACAGCATGTCGCCATTGAGCCAGACGGCACCGCCTGCCGATTTGCCCATCTTCTTGCCGTCGGACGTGGTCAGCAGCGGCGAGGTGAGGCCATAGACCTCCCCGTCGATCACCCGGCGGGTGAGGTCGATCCCGTTGACGATATTGCCCCATTGATCGGAGCCGCCCATCTGCAGGATACAGCCGTAGCGGCGGTGCAGCTCCAAGAAGTCATAGGCCTGCAGGATCATGTAGTTGAATTCGAGGAAAGACAGCGATTGCTCGCGGTCGAGCCTTGATTTCACCGACTCGAAAGACAGCATCCGGTTGATCGAGAAATGCCGCCCGATGTCGCGCAGGAAATCGAGGTAGTTGAGCCCGTCGAGCCATTCGGCGTTGTTGAGCATGAGCGCATCGCTCGGCCCATTGCCGTAATCGAGGTAGCGCGCGAAGACCTTGCGGATTCCTTCGATATTGTCGTCGATCGCCGTCGGCGTCAGCAGCGGGCGCTCGTCGGCGCGGAAGGACGGGTCGCCCACCTTGGTCGTGCCGCCGCCCATCAGGGTGATCGGCTTGCCGCCGCATTTCTGCAGCCAGCGCAGCATCATGATGTTGACCAGATGGCCGACATGCAGCGACTTGGCGGTCGCGTCATAACCTACATAGGCAGGCTGGGCACCTTTCAGCAGCGCCTCGTCCAGGCCCTGATAATCGGTGCAATCCGCGAGAAAGCCGCGTTGCATCATCGTCTGGATGAAGTCCGATTTCGGATGGTATGTCATGGTGCCTTGCCTCATGCGTGGTTTGCGGGGCAATCTATAGGCGCAGAGCAGTCAAAGGAAAAGGCCATGAATAAGGCCATGCATAAGGCCAGTTACGGGGCGATCGGAAAATCCGGCGTGGTTACCGCGCTCGGGGCAATGTCGGGCACGTCGCTCGACGGGGTCGACGCGGCGGTATTGCGCAGCGACGGCCATGAGATCACCAGCTTCGGCACCAGCCGCTATCGCAGCTATACGACGCAGGAGCGTCAGGTCATAGCCGCCGGCTTCGGCAAATGGTCGGGGCCTGAGGTGGCAGCGGCGGCAGAGGTGGTCGAGACCGCACATCGTGAGCTGCTGGCCGGGTTTGACAAGATCGACCTGATTGGCTTCCATGGTCAGACGCTGGCCCATGCGCCGCGCGTCCAGGGCACCTTGCAGGTCGGCGATGGCGCGGCACTGGCCGAAGCGCTCGGGCGTCCGGTGGTCTGGGATTTCCGCTCGGCCGATGTGGAGCTCGGGGGCGAGGGCGCGCCCTTGGCACCATTCTTTCACCATGCTTGCGCGCGCTATGTGGGGCTCGATGCGCCGGTGGCGTTTCTCAACCTTGGCGGTGTCGGTAACCTCACCTGGGTCGATCCGCGCGTGGCGCGGCCCGAGCAGGAGGGCGCATTGCTGGCCTTCGACACCGGCCCTGCCAATGCGCCGCTCAACGATCTGATGCAGGCCCGTCGCGGCGAATATTTCGACGAGGGCGGGCGACTGGCGGCACAGGGACGGGTAGAGCAGGGCGCGCTGGAGCTGTTTCTCGCCGAGCCCTATTTCGCGCGCATCCCGCCCAAGTCGCTCGACCGCAATGATTTTGCCGAGATGGTGGCGCTGGTCGGGGAGCTTTCCGATGCCGATGCCGCGGCGACCCTGACGGCGATGTGCGCCGCCGGGGTGGCCGAGGCGATGCAGCATTGCCCGGCACCGCCCGCGCGGGTGCTGGTGACCGGCGGCGGGCGGCTCAACCCAGTGCTGATGCGGATGCTCGAAGTCTCGCTGGATTGTCCGGTGATGCCGGTCGAAGAGGTCGGGCTCGATGGCGATATGCTCGAAGCGCAGGCCTTCGCCTATCTCGCCGTGCGGGTGGCGCGCGGCCTGCCGACCTCTTGTCCCGGCACCACCGGCGTGCGTGCGGCAGTGGGCGGCGGCACCGTCAGCCTGCCGTCAGCGCACGGCGGCTGAAGTGCTCTCAGCACTCTTCAGCCCTGCCACATAGTCCCGGCTGAATTCGCCATACCCGTTCGAGACGGATTTCAGATGCGTCTCGATCTCGGCGTGCAGGCGTGGCAGGGCGTGAAACGGCACCATCGGCAGCGCGTGATGCTCGGCATGATAGGGCATGTTCCAGGCCAGAAACCGCACGATCCGGTTGGTCAGCGTGGTGCGGGTGTTCTCCAGCATGTCGGCGACCGGCGGGCAATGGCCATGCTCGGCCAGCAGATAGGCGCGCAGAAACGGCTGGCCGACCAGCGCCGGGACGATCCACAGCCACAGCGCCAGCGGGGTGAACAGCAGTGACAAGGCGATCAGCGCATAAAGGGCGAGCAGCAGCCGCGCCTCGCGGATCATCGCGCCGTGCTGGCGGGGCGGCAGATAGGGAGCGCTGACGCGGCCGCGCGCGTGGTCCCAGATCAGCCCGGCATTGCCGCGCCAATACCCCCAGCCACTGAGGTAGATCAGGTAATCGCGCCAGGTCTGCGGACGCGGCTGGTCGGCAATCTCCGGATCACGGGCGGGGTCGTTGGTGAATTTGTGATGCGCCAGATGGAAATAGCGGAACCAGGTGAAGGGCAGCAACAGGGGCAGGGCGAGAGCATGGCCGATCACCTCGTTGAGGCGCTTGCTGGCGAAGGGAGTCGCATGGGTGCATTCATGGCTCAGCGTGAACAGGAACACCAGGGCGACGCCATAGGGCAGCATCAGCAGCGGCCAGAACGGCACCTGCGCGATGATGAGTGCCGCGAGAGAGACCAGCAGGCCGAGATGCCCGGCCAGATGTGCCAGCCCTTTGCGATCCGATCGCACCTGCAATGCGGCGCGCCTGGCGGGATCGAGACCGGCTATGAATTCAAGATGCGTCATGGCGTGTAAATGGGGCCATGCTTGTCGTTTGGCAAGGCGATGGGGAAAGACGGCACATTGATATCATATTCGTGCCGCGCCTTCCCGGACGCGGGGCCGAATGATCGTTTTAGGCAAGTTTTTGCCCGCCATAAGTCCTGGAATTATCAGTGTAATCAATTCTATGTATCGCATATGTGCAATTTTTTGCACTCTATGATTGCCCGCCAAAGCAAGGCCATACTTCCGGTTGAAGCTGATGTGACAGGGAACGGCGCCGGGGCCTTTCGGCTCCCGGCCCGGCTCGAATTCATCGAAGGAGGATTTTACATGACACGTTTCAGCAGTTTCGCAATGCCCATGGTCTTTGTCGGCTTGGCCACCAGTGCCGTGGCGCTCGAGGTTGGTGTAGGCGCGGAGGTTGGCGTTGGCGATGTCGGAGTTGGTGCGGGCGTCGGCGCTTCGGTCGGCAGTGATGGCGCAGGTGCAGGCGCTGCGGCTGGCGTCGGTACTGGCGGTGATGACGGCGGTAGCGTCGGGGCCGGGGCCGGCGTCGGCGCGGGCGTCGGAGCCGAGGGTGATCATGGCGGGGTCGGCGCCGGGGTTGGCGCCGATGTAGGTATCGGCGGTAGCGGTTCAGGCGCCGGAGATTCCGGTGACGATGGCTCATCCGGCGGCGGTTCCGGCGGCAGCGGTGGCCCGAACGGCGGCGATTCTGGCGGCGATGGTGGCTCGACTGGAGGCGGTTCCGGCGGCGGCGGCGGTTCGACCGGCGATACTGGCGGATCAGGCAGCAGCGGCAACGGCTCGGGGGGCGGTCAGGCGTCTTCGGGGGGCGGCGACGCCGCGATGCGGGAGGCCAACGGCAGTGCTGCCGACGGTCTCACGCTCAAGCAGGTTCAAACGCAGCTTGTCGGTGCGGTGGTCTGGGCCAAGGACGATGTCGCCATCGGTATGGTAGAGAGCAGTAGACCCGCCCCGGGGGGCAAGGTCGACGCGCGGGTCCGGCTTGGCAGTACCATATCGGCAGGCGGCGGCACCGCGACCCTGCGCATAAAACCGGTATTGGTCAAGGACGGCAGATTGATCCTGGACCTGACCAGCGCCCAGTTCCTGCGCCGCGCCGGGCTCTGATCCGCAAGCGCCTTGCTGTTCTCGCGCGTTGTCATGCCGCCGGCTATCCGGCGGCATGATTCCTGTCGGCCTCCCGGCTCAGCGGCGCAGGATCGAACGTCCTGCATATTCGGCAGTCTCGCCGAGCATCTCCTCAATCCGGATCAGCTGGTTGTATTTCGCCAGCCGGTCGGAGCGGGCCAGCGAGCCGGTCTTGATCTGCCCGCAATTCGTCGCCACCGCGAGATCGGCGATGGTGGCATCCTCGGTCTCGCCGGAGCGATGCGACATCACATTGGTGAAACCGGCGCGATGAGCCATGTCCACCGCTTTCAATGTCTCGGTCAGGCTGCCGATCTGGTTGACCTTGACCAGCATCGAATTGGCGGATTTGCGTTCGATCCCCTGTGCGAGACGCGCCGGATTGGTGACGAAAAGATCGTCGCCGACGAGCTGCACCCGGTCGCCGAGCTTCGCGGTCAAGGCGGCCCAGCCGTCCCAGTCGTCCTCCGACATGCCATCCTCGATCGAGATGATTGGATAATCGGCGCAAAGCGCGGCGAGGTAATCGGCATTCTCCTCGCTCGAGAGCGTCTTGCCCTCGCCCGCGAGCACGTATTTTCCGTCCTTGTAATATTCGGTAGCGGCGCAATCGAGCGCGAGGTGGATCTCCTCGCCGGGCTTGTAGCCTGCCTTCTCGATCGACTTCAGGATGAAATCGAGCGCTTCGCGGGTCGAGCCCAGTTCAGGCGCAAAGCCGCCTTCGTCGCCGAGGCCGGTCGACATGCCCGCGGCCGAAAGCTCCTTCTTCAGCGTGTGGAACACCTCGGAGCCCATGCGCACCGCGTCGCGGATGTTCTCCGCGGCCACGGGCATGATCATGAATTCCTGGATGTCGATCGGGTTGTCGGCATGTTCGCCGCCGTTGATGATGTTCATCATCGGCACCGGCAGCACGCGGGCCGAGGTGCCCCCGACGTAGCGATAAAGCGGCTGGGCGCAGAAATCGGCGGCGGCCTTGGCGGCGGCGAGGGAGACGCCGAGGATCGCATTGGCGCCGAGGCGCGACTTGTTGTCGGTGCCGTCGAGCTCGATCATGATTTCGTCGATTTCCACCTGTTCGGTGGCTTCGATGCCCACCAGCGCCTCGGCGATCTCGCCGTTGACCGATGCGCAGGCTTCAAGCACGCCCTTGCCCATGTAGCGCGCCTTGTCGCCGTCGCGCCGCTCGACCGCCTCATAGGCGCCGGTCGAGGCGCCCGAGGGCACGGCCGCGCGGCCCATGGTGCCGTCTTCGAGGATCACGTCGACTTCGACGGTCGGATTGCCCCGGCTGTCGAGGATCTCGCGTGCATGGATATCGATGATGGTGCTCATGGAACTGTCCTTTGACCTATATTTTGGCTCTGGTTTAGCGTGCCATGCTGGGCTTGGAAAGGCTGGCTGGCGGGCGGGCGCGATGTTTGCGTTCGCGCCACACCGTGTAGATGCCCGAGCCGACGATGATGGTGGCGCCGATCAGCGTCAGCGCGTCGGGTTGCTCGGCAAAGATCACCATGCCGATCAGCATCGCAAAGAGCAGTCGCGAATAGCGGAACGGGCTGACGAAGCTGATCTCGCCGACCCGCATTGCCGCGACGATGCCGTAATAGGCGAAGACTCCCACGGTGAGTGCGCTGCCGAGGTAGAGCCAGTGCAGGGGGGAGGGTGCGACGAAGACGGTCTGGCGTGCCAGCATCAACAGCAGTCCCGAGGGCACCAGCACCACGAAGGCAAGAAAGCTGAGCTGCATCGACGATATGCCCGCGGGCACGCGGCGGGTTGCCAGATCACGCAGCGCCAGGCCGATCACTGCGAGCACCGCGAAAAGCGACAGCGCGTTGAATCCTTCGAGACCGGGGCGGATGATCAGCAGCACGCCGAAGAAACCGATGCCGATGGCGCTCCAGCGCCGCCAGCCGACCGCTTCCCCGAGAAACAGCGCCGCGCCCAGCGTCACCGCGAGCGGCGTCGCCTGCAGGATCGCCGAGGCCGAGGAAATCGGGGTGAGGGCGATGGCGGTGACAAAACTCAGCGAGCCGACGACCTCGCCCACGCCGCGCAGCACGATCGGGACACTCAGCATGTCGCGCGAATAGAGCGCGCGGCCCTGAAGCCGCAGGATCGTCGCGAAGATCAGGCTGCCGCCGATGCCGAGCGTGGCGATGATCTGCTCGACCGGCAGCACATCGGACGTCAGTTTGATGAACATGTCCTCGATCGCGAAACCCGCCATCGAGAGTACCATCAGCAATGCGCCGCGCAAATTGTCCATCGCCCCAACCTTTCAACCGGGAATATTCCCCAATCGCCATGAACCTTTTGCCGCGCAAGGGCAAGCCCCGGCTGGTATGGCGAGGGGCGCGGTGCTAGCGATGGGGCATGAGACGGCCCCGGTTCCCAGCTTCGCTGCACATGACCGCCCTGACGCTGGCCATTGCCGCGGTCGGGGCCGGGCTGTTCTGGGCGCTTTCCGCGCCGGTCTACATGCTGCTCGGCCCGGCCATCGCGGTCAGCGTCGCCGGGCTCTGCGGGATGCGGACGGGGATCGCGCCGCGCCTGCGCGACGCCTGTTTCGTCCTGCTCGGTCTCGGCGTCGGCGCCGGGTTCGACGGGGATGCACTTGCCGCGATGCTGCGCTGGCCGCTGGCCTTTCTGCTGATGGCGGTCGTGATCTGGGCGATCATGGCTGCATCTCAGGCGCTTCTGGTGCGGTTCTTCGGCTTCGAGCGACGCTCGGCGCTGCTGGCCTCGGCGCCGGGGCATCTGAGTTTCGTCATCGCCATGGCCAGTGACACCGGTGCCGATGTGGCGCGGATCTCGATCACCCAATCGGTGCGGCTGCTGAGCCTGACGCTGCTGGTGCCGTTTCTGGCGCTGGCCATAGGGGTGGAATGGTCGGGCTCGCTGGCGCCGCCGGGGGACAAGATGAGCGCGCTTTCCCTGCTGGCGCTGGTGCCCCCGGCGCTGGCGCTCGGCTGGCTGTTCCAGCGTCTTTCGGTGCCCGCACCGCTGCTGCTCGGGGCATTGACGGTTTCCGGTCTCGGCCATGCTGGCGGGCTGACGCCGGGGGTGGTGCCGGGCTGGTTGATCCTGCCTGCCTATCTGGTGCTGGGCGCGCTGATCGGCACGCGCTTCTCGGGCATGCAACCGCGTCAGCTGCTTGGCGGTCTGGGAGCCGGGCTGGCGATGACGCTGGTGGCGATGAGCTTCGCCGGGCTTGGCGCGCTGCCGGTGGCCTGGGCGCTCGGGATGCCGCTGGCCCATGTGCTCATCGCCTTTGCGCCTGGCGGGCTCGAGACGATGATCGCCATGGGGGCGGTGCTCGGCGTGGTGCCAGGTTTCGTCGCCGCCTGCCATGTGGCGCGGCTGCTGGTGCTGAGCATCCTGTTGCCGGTCATGCTGGCCGCTCTGCGCCGCGAGACCCCGCGGCGCTCGCCCGGCTGAGCACTGCGCTCAGGTGCGCAGCCGCACCATCAACCGGTTGCCGGTCTTGCGGGTCTCCAGCGCATCGAGCGCCTCGACCAAGGCGCTGAGCTTGCCATGGCCATAGGTCCGGCTGTCGAAATCCGCATGGCGCGCCTGAATGGCCTGACCGACCTGGCCGAGATTGACCCATTCATCCTCTGAATCGATCTTGTCGAGCGCCTCGCGGAACAACGGCAGCGCTTTCTCGGCCTTGGCCGAGCCGCCGCGCGGCGTGTCCGGCGCGCTGCCACCATCCAGGTTCTCGATCAGAATGAAGCGGTTATAGACATTGCGCAGGGAATCGTGGGTCTTCTTTTCGCCGATGCCGATCACCGTCAGCCCCTGTTCGCGCAGACGGTTGACCAGCGCGGTGAAATCGCTGTCGGAAGAGACGATGACGAACATGTCGAACCGCCCCGAATGCAGGATATCCATCGCATCGATCACCAGACCGATGTCGGAGGCGTTCTTGCCCGTGGTGTTGTTGGTCTCCTGATGCGCCACCAGCCCGAGCTCGCGGATCGGCGTGCGCCAGCCTTTGAGATGGTCGTTGGACCAGTCGCCATAGACCCGGCGCAGCGCCGGTTCGCCGATCGAGGCGACCTCGCGCATGATTGCGCCCGCATGTTTGGCCGGAACATTGTCGGCGTCGATCAGAACCGCGAGAAGCGGGCGGTCGGAATTGCTCATGTGCTGCCTTTCTTGAGCGGGACCCCGTAAAGTTCGAGCCGATGACCGCGCAGCTCATAGCCGAGCTTGGCGGCGATCTTCTCCTGCAGGGCCTCGATTTCGGGATCGACGAATTCGATCACCGCGCCGGAATTCATGTCGATCAGATGGTCGTGATGGTCGCGCTCGGCATCCTCGTAGCGCGCGCGCCCGTCGCCGAACTCGAGCTTGTCGAGTATCCCCGCTTCCTCGAACAGCTTGACGGTGCGATATACGGTGGCCAGCGAGATCGCCGCATCAAGCGCCACGGCACGGGCGAAAAGCTCTTCGACATCCGGATGATCGTCGCTGTCCTCGATGACCTGGGCGATGGTGCGGCGCTGGCCGGTCATGCGCAGGCCCATGGCCTCGCAACGTTTGATGATCGGTTTGCTCATGCGCAGCCTCTTGCACGGTCTTCATCGGGTTCTGTGGTGTAGCGGCATTTGCCGCGAGAGGCCAACCGCTTTCGCCGGACAAGGGGTTTTTGTCGCGCCAGGTTGACTTTTGCCGCACAACAGCCCAGATGGGGGTCAAGCGATGCCTTCTGCCGCGTGAGCAGTTCCGGTGCCGGGGTCATGTGACCTCACGCAATCACCGGCTTCCAAGGCCCGCCGATGTTCCCAAAATCACGCGTGGGGCCAAACGCGATGGACAGGTTCAGGGCAGATGGCCCGTGCCTGCGATCCGTTTCGCGTGACCCTGCGGCGCTCGTGACGGGCGCGGCGAAAGTATATGACAGGGGCGCGGCCTGGCCGAGACCCCGGAAAGACGGATATATGAGCGATTTCGACATGATGGACCTGCCGCCGAAACTGGTGGCGCGGCTGCATGAAATGGGTCTGAAAGACCCGACCCCGATCCAGCGCCAGGCGATCCCGCACGCGCTCAACGGACGGGACGTGATGGGGCTGGCGCAGACCGGGACCGGCAAGACCGCCGCTTTTGGCGTGCCGCTGGTGGCGCAGATGCTGGAGATGGAAGGCCGCCCGAAGCCGCGCCACGTGCGCGGACTGGTGCTGGCGCCGACCCGCGAACTGGCCAACCAGATCATGGAAAACCTGCGCGGCTTCTGCGACAAGACTCCGCTCAAGGCGCAGATGGTAGTTGGCGGCCAGTCGATCAACGCGCAGATCAAGCGGCTCGAGCGCGGCACCGACCTGCTGGTCGCGACGCCCGGGCGGCTGCTCGACCTGATGGACCGGCGCGCGGTACTGCTCAACGAGACGACCTTCCTCGTGCTCGACGAGGCCGATCAGATGCTCGACATGGGATTCATCCACGACCTGCGCAAGATCGCCAGCGTGATCCCCAAGGAGCGCCAGACCATGCTGTTCTCGGCGACCATGCCCAAGCTGATGAACGAGATCGCCAACAGCTATCTCAACGCGCCGATCCGCATCGAGGTCTCGCCTCCGGGCAAGGCTGCGGACAAGGTGACCCAGGAGGTGCATTTCATCGCCAAGGCGGAAAAGACCGCGTTGCTGATCGAGCTGCTGGGCAAGCATCGCGGCGAGCGGGCGCTGGTCTTCGGGCGTACCAAGCACGGGTCGGAAAAGCTGATGAAGACGCTGGTGAAGGCCGGTTTCGACGCCACGTCGATCCACGGCAACAAGAGCCAGGGCCAGCGCGATCGCGCCATTGAGGGGTTCAAGAAGGGCGATCTGACCGTCTTGGTCGCCACGGATGTCGCGGCGCGCGGGCTCGATATTCCGGATGTGAAACATGTCTATAATTTCGATCTACCGAACGTGCCGGACAATTACGTGCACCGGATCGGCCGTACCGCGCGGGCCGGCAAGGACGGTGCCGCGGTGGCCTTCTGTGCGCCTGACGAGATGGGCGAGCTGAAGGCAATCCAGAAGACCATGGGGATCTCGATTCCGGTGGCCTCGGGACGGCCCTGGGAGGTGATCGATGAGCCCGCCAAGCCAAAGGGCCGGGGCCGGGGACGCGGCGGTCGCCCAGGCGGCGGCGGTGGTCGTCCGGGCGGTGGTGGCGGCGAAGGCGCGAACACAGGCGCCAAGCCCGGTGGCGGTCGCAACCGGCGCCGGGGCGGCGGTGGCGGCAAGTCGAGTGGCCAGCGCGTCGCCTGACGTCGTTCGGCGAAGCGATCGAAACAGAAGAACGGCGCGGCTCGCGAGAGCCGCGCCGTTTGGCTGTGTGGGTGCTTCATGCGCCGCCGTATCGCCGGTCGCTGCGACTGCGTTCAGGTATTTGAAGTCAGAAGAAGCTCAGGTGCCGCAGAAGGTTGCCGACACGATCTCGGCTTCGGTCGGAGGGCGTTCGAGCGCAGCATCGGTACTGGCGAAGGGCGTCGCGAGCGCCTTCATCAGCCGCTCGAACGGCGCCATGTCACCGGCGACCGCGGCTTCGATCATCTGTTCGATCCGGTGATTGCGCGGGATGACGGCCGGGTTGGCGGCGTTCATGGTCGTGATCGGATCGGGCTCGGCTTGCAAGCGGGCGCGGTGCTGTGCGCTCCAGCTATCAAAGGCGGCGCGATCGGTGAAGTGATCCCGTGCATCCGGCCCGGCCAGCGCGCGGAAGGTGTTGGTGAAATCGGCGCCGTCCTGCTGCATCAGGGTGAGCAGGTTCTGGATGAGCGCCAGATCGTCCTGCCGCACATGGGCAATGCCGATCTTGGCCGCGAAACGTCTGAGCCAGGCAGCCTCGATCAGCCCCGGCATTTCGTGCACGATGGCGGTGGCCCCGTCCACTGCGGCCTCCTTGTCTTCAGCCTGTTGCAAAAGCGATGTGGCAAGCTGCGCCATGTTCCAGACCGCGATATTGGGCTGGTTGCCATAGGCGTAGCGGCCCTGCGCATCGATCGAGCTGAACACGCGGCCATTGTGAAAGGCGTCCATAAAGGCGCAGGGGCCGTAATCGATGGTCTCCCCGGAGATCGCGCAATTGTCGGTGTTCATCACGCCGTGGATGAAGCCGACCGAAAGCCAGGCGGCGACGAGTTCGGCCTGCGCAGCGCAGACCGCGCGCAGCAGGTCCATCGGGCCCTGTGCTTCGGGGTAATGACGCTTTATCGCGTAATCGGTCAGCGTCTTCAGATCGTCGAAGCGGCCACGATGGGCGAAGACCTGGAATGTACCGACGCGCAGATGGCTTCGGGCCACGCGGGTCAGCACCGCGCCGGGCAGGGCACCATTCTCGCGGAAGATGGGCTCGCCGGTGGCGACAGCGGCGAGGGCGCGGGTGGTGGGGATGCCGAGGGCATGCATCGCCTCGGACACCACGTATTCGCGCAGCACCGGACCGAGCCAGGCGCGGCCGTCGCCCATCCGGGAATAGGGCGTGCGGCCGGAACCCTTGAGCTGGATGTCGCGGCGCATGCCGTCACCGCCCACGACCTCGCCGAGCAGGATGGCCCGGCCATCGCCGAGCTGCGGATTGAAATTGCCGAACTGGTGCCCGGCATAGAGCTGCGCCAGCGGCGCGGCGCCGTCCGGAACGCGGTTGCCGGAAAAGATCTCGGCCAGCTCCGCATCGCTGCCCGGGGCGATGCCGAGGATCGCCGCGAGGTCGTGGTTGAAGGCCAGCAGCTGCGGCGCCTTGACCGGCGTCGGATCGAGGCGGCTGTAGAAACCTGCGGGCAGGTCGGCGTAACTGTTGTCGAAGGGGACTGAAAAACTCATGGTGCAGATATAGGGGCGGTACGGGCGCGGCGCCAGCCTTCGCGCCGGATTGCGCTCAGAGGCGGCGCGACATGAAGATCTGCGTCTCGCGCGCCTTGAACCCGGCGCGGCCATAGAGCTTCTGCGCGGCTTCATTGTCGCGATCAACCTCCAGATGCATCGCCTTCAGCCCGCCCGCCGCCAAAGCCTTGGGCAGCGCCAGCAGCGCTTCGCTGGCAATGCCGCGCTTGCGCACGCCGGGGCGCACGTAGATCTCGTCGACGATGGCATCGAGCCCGCCGAAGGCCACCGACCAGCCGAAGGTCAGCACGATATAGCCGATCGGAGCGCGCGGCGGTCCGATGAGATAGGCGGCGCCATGCGGGATGCCCTCCAGCAGCGGTGCCAGCCCGGCCCGGCGGGCCTCCTCGCTGAGCTTGGTGCCGGTCTCTTCGTGACAGGCGGTGACCAGGGTGACCAGCCGGTCGAGGTGATCGGGGCCTGCGAGGGTGAGCGCGGCGCTCATAGCCTCGCGAGCCTCTCGGTAAGCAGGCCGAAGAAACCGTCGGCATCGAGCTTGCCCATGAAAGTGGCATTGGGCGCGCGTTCGGTGACGCGCCACCAGTCGGCGACGGTCATGCCAAGGGTCAGTTCGGAGGAGGTTTCGATCTCGACATTGATATGGCGCCCCTCGAACAGCTCCGGCCTGACCAGATAGGCGGTGACGCAGGGATCATGCAGCGGCGCGCCGTCGGAGCCGTATTTCTCCTTGTCGAACCGCTCGAAGAAATCGGTCATCTCGGCAACCGCGATCCCGACCCTGGAGCCAAGGGCGCGAAAGGCGTCGTTGCGCGCCTTGGTGACCAGCGCCTGATGGGTGACGTCGAGTGGCATCACCACGATCGGCGCACCGGATTTGAACACGATATCAGCGGCTTCCGGATCGACATAAATGTTGAATTCGGCGGTGGGGGTGATGTTTCCGCCCTCAAAATAGCCACCGCCCATCAGCACGATTTCGGCGATGCGGTCGGCAATTTCGGGGGCTTTTTGCAGCGCCGTGGCGATGTTGGTCAGCGGGCCGAGCGGACAGAGGGTGATGGTGCCGGGCGCGTGCTCGCGCAGCTGCTCGATGATGAAATCGACCGCATGGCCCTCGGCGAGCGGCATCGTCGGGTCGGGCAGGTCGGGACCATCCAGTCCGGTTTTGCCATGCACATGTTCCGCCGTCACCAGATCGCGCTTGAGGGGGCGGTCGCAACCGGCGAAAACCCTGATGTCCGGACGGCCCGCCAGCTCGCAGACGATCCGCGCGTTCTTTGAGGTCAGATCCAACGGCACGTTGCCCGCCACGCAGGTGATGCCGAGCACATCCATGTCCTCCGGGCTTGCCAGCGCCAGCAGGATGGCGACCGCGTCGTCCTGGCCGGGATCGGTGTCGATGATGATCTTGCGAGGGGGCATGGTTTCTTCCTCAATGTTTGCAGGAGCCTTGCCGCACCCACCCGCACTTGTCCAGCAGGCAGCGCTGCCGTTAGCTGCGTTCCGCCAGTTTGACCGCGTCCCAGAGCGCGTCCATCTCGGCCAGGTCGCTGTTGGCAGGACGCTTGCCGCGATCTCGCAGGCGGCTTTCCACCGCCTCAAAACGGCGGGTGAACTTGGCATTGGCGGCGCGCAGGGCGGCTTCCGGGTCGAGCCCGAGATGGCGGCCGAGATTGGCCATCACGAACAGCAGGTCGCCGAATTCCTCCTCGACCTCCGCCTGGCTGAGCGTGTCGCGGGCCTCGACAAGCTCACGGGCCTCTTCGCAAATCTTGTCGATCACATGATCGGTCTGGGGCCAGTCAAAGCCGACGCGGGCGGCGCGTTTCTGCAGCTTCAGCGCGCGCAAAAGGGCGGGCAGGCCGATGGCGACACCGTCGAGCGTGCCCTGCTGCGCCTTGCCTGCGCGTTCCTCCGCCTTGATCCGCTCCCAGTCACGGGTCTGCTGCTCGGCGGATTTGTCGCGGGATTCGTCGCCAAAGACATGCGGATGCCGCGCCACCATCTTGTCGCAGACATTTCGCACCACCGACTGGAAGCTGAAATGCCCTGCCTCTTCGCCCATGGCGGTGTGATAGACCGTCTGCAACAGAAGATCGCCCAGCTCGCCCTCCAGCTCGCGCCAGTCGCGACGCTGGATCGCGTCGGCCACCTCATAGGCCTCCTCGATCGTGTAGGGCGCGATGGAGTCGAAATCCTGTTCGATGTCCCAGGGGCAGCCGGTCTCCGGATCGCGCAGGCGGCGCATGATCTCGATCAGCCGTTCGATTCCCGCGTTATGATCAAATATCAGATCGTCGCCCATTGCAGCCCCTGCTTCTGTGGTGTCAGATGCGACCTGATCAAACATGGCCCAAGGAGTCCAGCCAATGCCCGTGGTGAACCGCATCGCCGATATGACTGCCGAGATGACCGCGTGGCGCCGTCACCTGCACAGCATTCCCGAATTGTCCTTCGATTGCCCGCAGACCGCCGCCTTTATCGCCGCGCGGCTGCGCGATTTCGGGGTCGACGAGATCCATGAGGGCATCGCCCAATCCGGCATCGTCGGGATCATCAACGGGCAGGGCGCGGGCCGCACCATCGGGCTGCGCGCCGATTTCGATGCGCTGCCGATCCTTGAGGATACCGGGGTCGAATATGCCTCGACCCATCCCGGCAAGATGCATGCCTGCGGCCATGACGGGCACACGGCGATGCTGCTCGGCGCCGCGAAATACCTGGCCGAAACGCGCAATTTCTGGGGTCGCGTCGCGCTGATCTTCCAGCCTGCCGAAGAGGATGGCGGCGGTGCCGAGGTAATGTGCCGCGAGGGCATGATGGCGCGGTTTGACATCGACGAGGTCTATGCCCTGCACAACATGCCGGGCAAGGAATTCGGCGGTTTCTTCACCACGCCGGGGCCGATCATGGCCGCGGTGGACAGTTTCACCATCGATATCCACGGCCGGGGCGGCCACGGCGCGATGCCGCATGAGACCCAGGACCCGGTGGTGGCCGCCTGCGCCATGGTGCAGGCGATCCAGACAATCGTCAGCCGCAACAACCATTCCGCCGAGGAGCTGGTGATCTCGGTCACCCAGATCCACACCGGCTCGGCCAGCAACGTGATCCCAGACACCGCCTATATCAACGGCACGGTGCGCAGCTTTGATCCGCAAGTGCGCGAGATGGTGCAGCGCCGCATGGCGGAGATCGTCGCGGGGCAGGCGGCAAGCTATGGCGTGCGCGCGGAGCTGGATTACGAGGCGGGCTATCCGAGCACCGTCAATACGCCGGAGCAGACCGGTTTCGCCGCCGAGGTGGCACGCGAGGTGGCAGGTGCCGCCACCGTCGATGCCGAGATGCCGAAGGTCGCGGGGGCGGAGGATTTCGCCTATATGCTCGAAGAGCGTCCGGGCAGCTACCTGTTCCTCGGGGCCGGTGAAGGTGCCGGGTTGCACCATCCGAAGTACAATTTCAACGACGAGATCGCGCCGATCGGGGCGTCGTTCTTCGCCCGGCTGATCGAACGGGCGCAGCCGGTCACGGGGGGCTGAACATGGCGCTGGAAGATGCGAAGAACCAGGTCGATCAGGCCTTCACGCGTGACGATCTGAAAGGGCCGAGCTTTGAGAACGCCTTCGGCGGCGCCACCTCGTTCCTGCGCCGCCGCTACACCAAGGATCTCACCGGCGTCGATATCGCGGTGACCGGGGTGCCCTTCGATCAGGCGGTGACCAACCGGACCGGGACAAGGCTCGGGCCGCGGGCGATCCGGGAGGCGAGCAGCCTGCAACCCTATGATCCGCCCTATGGCTGGGATTTCGATGTGCTCAGCGAATTTGCCATCGCCGATTACGGCGATCTGGCCTTTGATTACGGTCACGTCAGCCAGTTCCCCGCCGCGCTGACCGCGCATATCAAGGGCATCCTCGA
Source organism: Sulfitobacter aestuarii (assembly GCF_042685005.1). Taxonomy (NCBI): domain Bacteria; kingdom Pseudomonadati; phylum Pseudomonadota; class Alphaproteobacteria; order Rhodobacterales; family Roseobacteraceae; genus Sulfitobacter; species Sulfitobacter aestuarii. The sequence goes on from NZ_JBHUMP010000002.1 coordinate 402,519, forward strand.
TGCCGGGGCGGCCAGCGTGACGCTCGGGGGCGATCATTACATCAGCTTCCCGATCCTCAAGGCCTATGCCGAAAAATACGGCCCGATCAGCCTGTTACAATTCGACGCTCACTCGGACACATGGGTCGATGACGACATGGAGCGGATCGATCACGGCACGATGTTCTACAAGGCGGTGAAATCCGGCGTCGTCGATCCCGCGACCTCCGTGCAGGTCGGCATTCGCACCACCAATCCGGACACGCTCGGCGTCACCACCATCGACGCGCGCGAAGTGCATGAGAATGGAGCGGCAGCCGCCGTGGCGAAGATCAAACAGGTGCTCGGCGACCGGCCCTGTTACCTGACCTTCGACATCGACGCGCTCGATCCGGCCTTCGCCCCCGGCACCGGCACGCCGGTCTGGGGTGGGCTCACTTCCGGGCAGTGCGCGATCATGCTGCGCGATCTGGCCGGGATCAACATCGTCGGCGGCGACGTGGTCGAGGTCTCGCCACCCTTCGACAGTACCGGCGCCACGGCCATCGCCGGCGCGCATGTGGCAACCGAGATCCTCTGCCTGCTCGGCGCGAGGATGCGCCGGTCATGAGCACGAAGAACCAGCCGATCAGCGGCAATGACCTCGCCCGGTTCTCGGGGCCCAACACCTTCATGCGCCTGCCCGCCGCGAATGACCTTGCGGGGCTCGATGTCGCGGTACTCGGGGTGCCGATGGATATCGGCACGTCCTGGCGTTCGGGCACGCGGTTCGGCCCGAAACAGGTGCGCGCCGAGAGCGCGATGATCCGGCCCTATAACCTCGCCACCGGAGCGGCACCCTTTGACGGGCTGCAGGTCGCGGATATCGGGGATCTGGCGATCAACACCTTCTCGCTATCCGATTCTCTGCGTATCATTTCAGAGTCTTACGATACGATCCTCAAGTATCAGGCAACCCCGGTGGCAATCGGTGGCGATCATTCGATCACGCTGCCGATCCTGCGTGCCATGGCGCGAAAGCACGGGCCGCTGGCGCTGGTGCATGTCGATGCCCATGCCGATGTGAACGACGAGATGTTCGGCGAGCGCGAGACGCATGGCACGGTGTTTCGCCGCGCCTATGAGGAAGGGCTGATCGATCCGGCCAAGACCTACCAGATCGGGCTGCGCGGCTCGGGCTATTCGGCAGAGGATTTCTCCGAGGCGGCGGGCTGGGGATTCCAGCATTTCCCGGCGCATGAATTCTGGGGCCGCAGCATGGCCAACCTCGGCGCCGAGATCCGCCGCGACATCGGCGAGGGACCTGTCTATGTGAGCTATGACATCGACAGTCTCGATCCGGCCTATGCGCCGGGCACCGGCACGCCGGAAATCGGCGGGTTGACCACGCCGCAGGCGCTGGAACTGATCCGCGCGCTGAAGGGGCTGAATATCGTCGGCTGCGATCTGGTCGAGGTATCGCCGCCCTATGATCCGAGCGGCAACACCGCCTTGACGGCGGCAAATATCCTGTTCGAGCTGCTCTGCGTGCTGCCCGGCGCGGTCTACCGCTGAAACGGAAGGTCTGGCCAATGCTCGGGATCATGGCAGTCACGGCGCTGGCGGCCGGGGTAGGGTATGTGCGGCTTGCCCCGTCCGATCCCGCGCGCTGGCACCGTCCGGTCGAGCAGGACGAGCATACCGATTTTCGCGGCGGTGCGTTGCGCGTCTTGCCGGGGGATAGGACCAGTCTGGCGGCATTTGACGTGGCACTGCTGGCGCTGCCGCGTACCCGGCTGTTGGCGGGATCGCTCGAAGAAGGTCGCCTCACCTACATCACCCGCAGCCGTGTAATCGGCTTTCCCGATTACACGACGCTGGAGCTCGATGGCGGGCAGGTGAAACTTTTCGCGCGGCTGCGCTTTGGCGGTTCAGATCTTGGCGTGAACGCCGCGCGGCTCGATGGGCTCCTCCGTCAGGTGGCGCCTTGAAGATAGGCAGCCCTGTTGCACCTCGCGCCACATCGGCACGTTGAGCGACATCTGGCATTGCGCCATGAACATACGACCATCGACCTGCAGGCAGATGGTTTCGCCAAGTTCGACCCGGGCGCCCGAGCGATCGGTGCAATAGCAATCGATGGTCTTCCCGCCCGGAGCCTTCACGTCGCCCCGCGCGGCGGGAGCGGCGAGCGCCAGCAGGCAAAGGGTCAGCAACGCTTTCATCCTGCCATACTAGCATATCGCAGGACTTGACCAAAGCCGCCTCATCGGCGACAGGAACGGGATGATCCCGATGGACCGCCTTGAGCAGATTTCGCAGCGCTTTCAGTTTCTGGAAGCGTCCATGTCGGCTGGCGCGGAGGGGGCGGATTACGCCCGTCTCGCCAAGGAATATGCCGAGCTGCGGCCCGTGGTCGAGCAGATCGACAGCTACCGTCAATTGCAACGCGATCTCGCGGATGCCCGTGCCATGCTCGGTGATCCGGAGATGGCGGAACTTGCGGAGGAGGAGCTGCCCCGGTTGCAGGGTGAACTGCCGAAAGTCGAAGCGGCGCTGCAGCTGGCGCTGCTGCCCCGCGATGCCGCCGACGCGAAACCGGCGATGCTCGAGATTCGCCCCGGTACCGGCGGTGACGAGGCGGCGCTCTTCGCCGCCGATCTGCTGCGCATGTATCAGCGTTATGCCGAGGCCAAGGGCTGGGGGTTCGAGCTGATCGAGGAACAGATGACCGAGCTTGGCGGGGTCAAGGAAGTCGTCGCCCATATCACCGGCCAGCATGTCTTCGCGCGGCTCAAGTTCGAATCCGGCGTGCACAGGGTCCAACGGGTGCCGAGCACCGAGAGTGGCGGACGCATCCACACTTCGGCGGCCACCGTGGCGGTGCTGCCCGAGGCCGAGGATGTCGATATCGAGATCAACGCCAATGATCTGCGCATCGATACGATGCGCTCTTCGGGCGCGGGCGGACAGCATGTCAACACCACCGATTCCGCGGTGCGGATCACCCATTTGCCGACCGGGATCGTCGTCACTTCTTCGGAAAAGTCCCAACACCGCAACCGCGACCGGGCGATGCAGGTGCTCAAGGCGCGGCTCTATGACCTCGAGCGCAGCCGCCTCGACAGCGCACGTTCCGCCGACCGCGCGGCGCAGGTGGGCTCGGGCGACCGGTCCGAACGGATCCGCACCTATAATTTCCCGCAGGGACGGCTGACGGATCATCGGATCAACCTGACGCTATACCGGCTCGAAGCAGTGCTGCAGGGCGATCTTGACGAGATCGTCGATGCGCTGACCGCCGATGCCCAGGCGCGGCTGCTGGCGCAGATGAACGAGATGCAGCGGTGAGCGGCATTACCGCCGCGCAGGCGATGTCCGCCGCCGCCGCGCGGCTGCGTGCGGCGGGCGTCCCTGATCCGGCGCGCGATGCGCGCATCCTGCTGGCCCATGCCGCCTCGGTCGATGCGGCGCGGGTAACCCTGATCGCACCGGAGGAGATCGCGCCGGAGATCGCCGAGCGCTACGAACAGCTGATCGCACTTCGGGCGGTCCGGGTTCCGGTCTCGCAGCTGATCGGGCAGCGGGCCTTTTACGGACGCGACTTCAAGGTCAGCCGCGACGTGCTCGACCCGCGCCCCGAAACCGAGACGCTGATCGAACTGGCGCTGTCGGAGCCATTCGGCCATGTGCTTGACCTCGGTGTCGGCTCGGGATGTATCCTGGTGACGCTGCTGGCCGAACGGCCCGATGCGCGCGGTGTCGGGGTCGATCTGTCGGAGGCCGCCTGTCTGCAGGCCAGCGCCAACGCGGTGCAGCAGGGGGTCGCGGAGCGCTGTGACATTCGTCAATCGGACTGGTTCGAGACGGTGGAGGGGCGTTTCGATCTCATCGCGTCGAACCCGCCTTATCTGGCGCAGGCGGAAATGGACGATGTCGCCCCGGAACTGCGGCGCCACGAGCCGGAAATGGCCCTGAGCGACGGCGGCGACGGGCTCAGCGCCTATCGGGTGATCGCGGCGGAGGCGCAGGGTTATCTCACCGCGGAGGGCCGGGTGCTGGTGGAAATCGGCTGGCAGCAGGGGCCCGACGTTATGGAGATATTCGCACATGCGGGCTGGGGCGAGGTCAGCCTGACCCATGACCTCGATCGCCGCCCGCGGGTGATCTGCGCGCGCCGCCCGGCGTGACTTTGCCAAAAAACCGTGATTTTGCAGCAGAACCATGCAATTTCCGCTTGCCGTGGCGCTTTGCGCATGTTTATTCAGAGTTGTTGCAGCGGTGGATGCCAATTGGCGGTCCCGCGCGGCGTTAAGCCCAACTCATCGCATGACCGGGACTGAACAGGCACAGGCCGCGCCCGGCACCACGAACACCAGCATTGAAGGCTGATATCATTTCATGAAATCTTCAAGATCACGCTCCCGGTCCAAGAATAACCGCAACCGTCAGGCGCAGAGCGGCGGCAATGTCGTGAACCGGGTATTCGACAGTTCGGGTCCCGAGGGCAAGGTACGCGGCACGCCACAGCAGGTCATCGAGAAATACAACCAGCTCGCCCGCGACGCCCAGCTTGGCAATGACCGCGTGGCGATGGAGAATTTCCAGCAACATGCCGAGCATTACCTGCGCATGTTGAGCGAGGCGCAGCGGGAGATGGACCAGCGCCGCGAAGAGCAGGAACGCCAGAACCGCGAACGCCAGGCAGAACGCGACCGCGAACGGGCCGAGCGCCAGGAACGCGAATCCAACCAGGGCGGCAGCGATCAACCCACAAGCCAGTCGCAGGGCCAGTCCCAGGTCGAGAATGACGATCAGCCGCAGCCCGAGGCTCCGGCGAAGCAGGAAAGCGCGCCGAAGTCGCGCAGCCGGGCCAAGCCTGCGGCCAAGGCCGAGTCAGCCCTGGAAACCCAGGATGACGATGGCGAAAACGACAGCGGCCTGGTCGAGACACCGGAAAGCAAACCCAAACCCAAGCGCGCGCCGCGCCGCAAGCCGAAGCCGAAATCCGAGGATGACTCGGGTAATTCCGGCAATCCCGGCAATGGCGACCAACCGGAAGCCGCCGAATAGATCTCTGACAGGGCTGCGGATTTCACGATGGACGACCGATCAGGGCCCCGCTTGCGCGGGGCTCTTGTCGCTTCGGCAGGGCAAGTTTGGCCGATAGGTCCGCCGGGTGGCGCGCTTCTCAGCGTCGGGCAACCTCTCGCGCCAGGGCGCAGAACCCTTCGAGCGGGATCTGCTCGGCCCGTTCGGTCGGCGCGATTCCGGCGGCGCGCAGACGGTCCTCGATGTCGGGGGCCACGCCCTTGAGCGAGGCGCGCAGCATCTTGCGGCGCTGATTGAACGCGGCGGCGACCACACGGTTCAGCACCGCCGGATCGGCCGGATAGCGCGGCTCGGGCAGGGCGGTAAGATGCACGACGCTGGAGGACACTTTGGGCGGCGGGGTAAAGGCGCCGGGCGGCAATTGCAGCACGATCCGCGCGTCGCTGCGCCATTGCGCCAGCAGCGCCAGCCGTCCATAGGCTTTCGAGCCGGGCTTTGCCACGATCCGCTCTGCAACCTCGCGCTGGAACATCAGCGTCAGGCTCTGCCAGAACGGCGGCCAGTCCGGCGGGGTGAGCCAGCGCACCAGCAATTCGGTACCCACGTTATAGGGCAGGTTCGCCGCCACCCGGATCGGCGGGGTCAGATGCGCGAGCGGATCGATCTCTAGCGCGTCGCCCTCCATCACCGTCAGCCGCCCGGGATGTGCCTCTGCGATCTCGTTGAGCGCCGGGAGACAGCGGCTGTCCTTCTCGATCGCCAGCACATGGCGCGCGCCCTCCGAGAGCAGGCCCCGCGTGAGCCCCCCCGGACCGGGGCCGATTTCCAGCACGTCACAGGCGCTGAGATCTCCGGCCTGTCGGGCGATCTTGGCGGTCAGGTTGAGGTCGAGCAGGAAGTTCTGCCCCAGCGACTTGCGCGCGGAGAGGCCGTGCTCGGCGATGACCTCGCGAAGCGGGGGGAGATTGTCGATGGCGCTCATCTGGGCTCCGGGAGGCGGCAATCCGGCGTGCAGCCCTCTGCAGAAAGGGTGGGATGAAGAAATTTCGGGCCTCCGGCGGAGGTATTTTCGGTCAGAAGAAGCCTCATGCCCGGCCCGTCTTCTGAGCCATGTCATGGGCGAGCCTGATGGCCTCGATCATGCTGCTCGGGTTGGCGCGGTTCTGTCCCGCGATGTCAAAGGCGGTGCCGTGATCGGGCGAGGTGCGGATGAAGGGCAGGCCGAGCGTAACGTTGACGCCGCGGTCGAAGTCGAGCGTCTTGATCGGGATCAGCGCCTGATCGTGATACATGCAGATCGCCGCATCATAGCGCGCCCGTGCCGCCGGGTGGAACATCGTATCGGCAGGCAGCGGCCCGTTGAGATCATGGCCTTCGTCCCTCATTTGCCGGATCAGCGGTGCGATCCAGTCGAGCTCCTGCCGCCCCATGGCGCCTTCTTCCCCGGCATGGGGATTGAGCCCGGCAATGGCGATACGCGGTGCGGCGAGGCCGAAATAGCGGCGCAGATCGGTCGCAGTGATTTCGATGACCCGGCGCAGCTTGCCGGGGGTCAGGGCATTCGGGACCGATTCCAGCGCAATGTGGATGGTGGCGGGCACGACGCGCAGCTCCGGGCTGGCCAGCATCATTACCACCTCATCGGCCCCGGCAAGGGCAGCGAGGAATTCGGTATGGCCGGGATGGGCGAAACCGGCCCCGTCGATCAGCGCCTTCTTGTGGATCGGCGCGGTGCAGAGCGCGGCGGCCTGTCCGGTGCGGAGCAGCGCGACGCCCTCTTCGATGGCTGCGATCACGCCGCGGGCATGTTGGGGCTGGGCCTGGCCGGGCCTCGCGGGCGGGCCGAAATCGCGCTGTAGCACCGGCAGGGCATCGGGAGAGATCGCAGCGGCCTCGTCGGGATCTGTGATGATGCGATGCGGAATGTCGCCGGGCAGATGACGGGCATCGCCGATCCACAGCATCGGGATCCTTTGTGCCAGCGCCGCCCAGGCGCGGGCCGCAACCTCCGGGCCGATGCCGCCCGGTTCCCCGCAGGAGATGGCGATGGGCCGGGGGGCGCTGCTCATGGGCGACGGATGCGGGAATTGGCGCGCAATTGTTCCAGAAGCTGCGCGGAATAGCCCTCGAGCCGACGCTGGCGCAGGCTGTTGACCACCGCCTCTTCGCTGACCTCGGCATTGGCGCTGGCGGTGCGGCCGCAGAGCATCAGGAAGACCAGGTTCCGGCCATCGGCGCGGGTCAGCGCGGTCGAGACCTCGCCGGGGTCGAGCTTGGCCAGTTCGATGGCGATGTCCTGGGGGATCTGCGCCGGGCTCTCGCTCTTGCGCTCGAGCTGCCCGGCGGGACCACCCTGGTTGATACCGTAGAGATCATCGCATGTGTCGATCTCGGCACGGATCTGTGCCGCGCGGGTCAGCGCGGCGTCGCTGCGCCCGCCGGGGATGTGATAGGCCGCGTAATCGATCTGCGCGTAATTCTGCGCCGGGGCGCCGGTCTCCTCGATGGCGCGCAGCTGGAACAGGGCGACCGCATTGGGGATCGGCAGCGGCGCGGTTACCTCGCCCGGCGCGAGATCCCTGATCAGCGGCTGGATCGCCGGGGGCAGTTTCTCGAGCGGGGTCCAGGGCATCTGGCCGCCGCGCTCCCGCGAGGCGGTGGCGGAATATTGCCGCGCGAAGCTGGAGAATTCGGCGGTCGAGCGGGTCTTCGAGATGCGTTCGGCCAAGGCCGCGACCTCGGCGGCGCGCGGCGGCGGCGCCGGGATGATGATCTCGGAAAGCAGTACCCGCAGCCCGCCTGCACCGCGATCGGCAGCACGCGCCCGGTCGATCTCCGCCCGGGAGATCTGCACCCGGTCGGCATAGCGCGCGCGGATCAGCTCGCGCCAGGCGATGTTGACGGTGACGAAATCGCGGAACGTCTCTTCGGAAACGCCGCTCTGGTTCAGCGCTGCGATGAATTCATCAGTTTGAAGATCGGCACGTCCGGCGAATTCGCGCATCCCTTCGCGGATCGCTTCCGGCGGCAGTTCGAGCCCCGCCTCGCGCGCCGCCCGGGCGCGCAGGCGGTCGTCGATCAGCGCCTCGATCGCGGCCTCGCGCGTGGCACCCGGCGCGTTCAGCAGTTGCAGGAAGCGCTGGCGCTGCTGTACCTCGTATTCGGTCACCACCGCATCGTCGATCCGCACAACCGGTGCGAAAAGATTCTGTGCGGCGCCCGCCTGACCGAGCCCGATGAGCAGCAGCAGGGGCCAGAGACAGCGGCGCAGCGACTGTGAGATGTTCCTGGTTATTTTCCACATGAGCGCACGTATCTTTCTGTTCCAGTTGAAGCGGCGAAGCCGCGCAGGCCGATGTTAAAACCGATATCCGTCGAAGGCTCAACACTCGTCGAGGAGCTATAGCGGCGGCGCACCGAAAGATCGACCGTCAGGCATTCGTTGTTGTAGGTCAGCCCGAGCCCGGCCCGCGCGGCGCGATCGTCGGCAAGGTCAAAGCGCAGGTCGGCGGAGGCTTTCCACTGGCGGCTGACCGCGTAGGATCCATCGAGCGTGATCTCCGAAACGTCGCTGTCGCGCGCCTCGTCGGGATCGGCGGTGAGCCAGACATAGCTGCCGCCGAGATGTCCGCGGGCGAAATCCCAATCGCCGCGCAGTTCCGCCTTGGCGAAATCGAAATCCTCGTCGAACAGGCTGCGCCCGGTCAGCGAGAGTCCGCCTGCATTGGCAATCTGTCCGGCCACCAGCAGGTCCGAGCGCGTGCCGTCGAGCCCGGAGCTGGCGGTGAAATCGGGGTCCGCATCGCTGCGCAACACCTGCCCGATGGTCAGATGCGCGTTCCAGCCATGCGGGGAGAACCGCGCCCAGTTGACGCCGAGCGCCGCCACGGCCCCGCGTTCGCGCCGGTCGGGACGCGGGAAACGCGACAGGGCCAGCAGATTGCCCTCGTCGAATTCGACGCGGGTGCTTTCCTCGTTGGGGATTTCCAGGCGGTTGCCATCGACCCAGCCGAGCTGCGCCAGCGGTTCCAGCAGCTGCACCGCGCCGCCGCGGCCCTCTCGCCGCATCGGATAGCGCAGTGCCAGCGTCATCTCGGGCACCACTTCGCTGTGGTTCTGCGGCGTCGTGATATCCTGGGTGATATCGAAGAAATTGACAGAGACCGCGCCGTGCAGGTCCGAGACCAGGCCATTGTCGAAGGTCAGGCGGCGCAGATAGGCCAGCTCGGCGTTGATCCGTGCCACGTCCCGGCCATCGACGATCAGGTCGGGATCGGCACTGTCGAAATCGAGGTCGGAGTTGCGCCGGTGGCTGTGGGCCTGCAGGCTGAAGCGCAGCTCGCCGCCGAGCGCTTGCGGAAAGAAGCGGCGCTCCCATTCGCCATCGAGCACCACGGTCGGCTGGGTGTCATTGACCTCGCCATCGCGCAGGGATTCGAAGTTGAACAGGCTGGCGCGTACATATTCGTCGCGCCGCGCCCGGCTCACCGTCAGCTCGCTGGTCAGCCGGTCCTTGTCGGAATAGCCGTAATCCGTCAGATAGGCGCGGTCTCCCACCGCCTCGATGTTGAAATGCAGCCTGTAGTCGCGCGCCAGTTCGAAATCACCCTGGCCGAAGAAATAGCCGCGGGTCTCGCCGGGGCGTTCGTCATCGCGGCTGGCCGCTGTGTTGAGGGTGATCTCCCCGTTGCGGAAGGCCTGGCGGTAGCGCAGGTGCAGCGTCTGCGTCGCGGAGGAGAAATAGGGCGTCAGGGTCAGGTCGCGATGCGGTCCGAGGGTGATGAAATAGGGCAGTTTCAGCCCGACACCGAGCTGTGACGTGCTGCGGATACGCGGTGCGAGGAAGCCGGTGGCGCGGTCCTGGGTCGGATCGGGCAGGCGCAGCCGCGGCAGGTAGAAGACCGGCACGTTGCGGATGCGGAACTGCGCCTCGTCGAAATAGAGCTGCTGGGCCGCCTGGTCATGCACCACGCGCTTGGCGCGGATCTGCCAGAGCGGCGGACGCCCGTCGCCGCAGACCCGGCAGGAGGTGACGGCGGTCTTGTAGAGCTGGCTGTAGCGCCCCTCGACCCGGTTTATCTGCAGGGCGGCAAGCTGCAATTGCTGGTTCAGCACCAGACGCGCACCGGTCAGCAGGCCGGAGCGCAGCCCCTCGTCGAGTTCGGCCGCATCCGCGAGGATGATCGTGTCCGCGCCCTCGGTCAGGGTGATCGGCCCGACGATGCTGAGGGTCCCGGCCTCCTGATCGTAGCGGATCTCCGCCGCGCGCAGCCGCGTCTCCCCCTGCAGCGCCTCGACATTGCCCTGGGCCACCAAAACTCTGTCACGGGTGATGAACAGCTGATCGGCGACCAGCATCGCGGGGCTGGCGGCGCGGTCCTGTGCGGAAAGAGCGCCGGGAATGCCGAGCAGGGCAGCGGTCAGCCAGGCGGCGAGACGGCGGCGCATCAGCCGTCCTCGCGGTGCAGCAGGAAACCGAGCGCCAGCAGCATCGCCGCGACCGGCGGCGCCCAGGCGGCCAGCATCACCGGTATCTGCCCGTTCTCGCCGAGGATCTGTGCGAAACTGCGAATGAAATACAAACCGAACCCCAACAGAACAGATGTCAACACCGCCACGCCGGTGCCGCCAAACCGGGTATGGCGCATGGTGAAGGCGCTCGCAACCAGAACCATCGCCACGAGGAACAGCGGCCGGGCCAGCTCCGTCTGCAGCCAGACCTTGTGTCGGCGCGGCGAGAAACCCGCCTGTTCGAGCTGGCGGATGAAACCGGGCAATTCGTAGATCGAGACCGCCGCGGGCTTGCCGATGCTCTCGCGGATCCGCTCCAGGGTCAGGGTCGAGGGGATGGTCAACATCTCGAAACGCTGCGCGCTGCCTTCGGCGTTGATATTGCCGCGCAGGGGCCAGATCTTGGCTTTGCTGAGCGTCCATTCGCCATTCTGCAGCGCCGCACTTTCCGCCTCGATCCGCTGGATCGGCCCGCCGCCGGGCTCGTAGGTGATGAAGGTCACGTCAAACAGCACCGAGGCGTCATTGTTCGAGCGCCAGGCACGGATCACCGTCTGGCCATTCTCGCCGCCCTGGCGCAGCCACAGGCCCTCCTCGCTGATCGACAGGGTCGAGCGGCCGTCACTGCGATAGGTGTCGGAGAGCTGTTCATAGCGTTTGCCGGTGGCCGAGACGATGGGGTTGAGCAGCGCCACCGCCATGATCCCGATCAGCAGCGCCACCGTCACCGGGGCCACCAGAGCCTTCAGCGCCGATCGCCCGGCGGCGCGGGTCACCACCATTTCCGAGGACCGCGCCAGCGAGATGAACAGCACTACGGTGGCCAGAATCATGATCAGCGGCAGGATCAGGTTGATCGTCTGGGGAACATTGAGCAGGGTCAGCCCGACGAGACGCTGCCAACCGAGATCATAGCTGCCGAACTTCCGGGTCTGTTCGACCAGATCGACGAGCATCACCAGCGCGAAGAGCACCGCGGTGATCAGCACGAAGCCGAGGGCAAAGCGCCGGGCGAAATAGAGATGCAGGATCATGCGGCGACCTCGCGGCGGCGTCGGGAGAGCCAGCCCGGATGGGCTGCATAGGCAAGAAGCGCCAGCACCAGCAGCCCGCCGATCAGGCTGGGTAGGTAGATCAGCGGCCAAAGCGCGGCATTGTCCTGCACCACGTCCACAAGCGACGAGCGCAGCCCGTCGATGACCAGCAACAGGCCAAAGGCGATGACGATCTCGCGCCAGACGCCGAACCGAGAATACCCTCCGACCAGCAGGGTCGCGAAACCGATCAGCGCCGCCACAAGGCAGAACAGGGGCTGCGCGAAACGGGCGTGCAGCTCTTCGGCGATGTCGCCGGCGCTTTCGCCGGTCACGTCCTCCAGCGCCGCCCATTGGCCAAGCATCTGCGGCGTGGTCATGTTGGCGGAAGAGGGGTCGTCGGCGACCTCGCGGCGCATCAGCCCGGAGATATCGAAGGAGAAATCCTGGAAATTGGCGGTGGCCAGCCGCTGGTCCTCGCGGTTCAGCCGCTGCGCCATGCCATCGACCATGATCAGCGTCGTGCCCTCGCCATTGCGCACGAGATAGGCCTCCGACGCGGTATAGATGACCGCCTCGCGCGGCTTGCGGCGGTCCGACAGGAAAACGTCATGCAGGACCCCGTCGGCGCCGATCGCGCGGGTGTAGAAGGTGACCTGCGGGCTGGGATGCAGGAAGGTGCCCTCGCTGAGCAGCCGCGCCGTGACATTCTGCGCGATCTCGCGTTCGCGCAACTCGAGTTGCTCCTGCGCCATGGGCAGCAGGATATGGGTCAGGATGCTCATCATCACCGCCACGCAGAGCCCGTAGACCAGCACCGGCCGCGCCAGGCGCCAGGGTCCTGTGCCGGTGGCCTGCAGCACCGCCAGCTCGGATTCGTTCGACATCCGGTTGGTGACATAGGCCGCCGCGGCAAAAGCGGCGATCGGCAGCACGGTGGTGATCAGCTTCGGCAGGCTGAGAGCGGAGAATTCGAGGAAGATCAGCGCCGATTGCCCGTCACCGATCAGCCGGTCGAAGAGCAGCACGGCGCGGTTGATCCAGAACAGCGCGACGAGCACCAGCGCGAAGAAGCCGAACAGCACCAGCAGCTGCGACAGCATGTAGCGGTCGAATCTGGCCACTGCAATCTCCCAAGATGTCTGCCCGTTTTCACAGGACATTAATGGATAAACGCGAGCGGGAAAACTGCTATCTGGTCATGTCGGCGCCCGCGCGCTAGGTCTGGGGCGCAACCATCAAGAGGCACGCCACATGACCGACCTGACCCCGATCACCTTTGCCGAAACCGAGATCGACGAGATCGCAGGCCATGCCGGTCGGATCGCGCTGGTCCTCGACCCGGACGGCCGCCTGAGCCCCGCGGCGCGGCGGCTCAACAAGCTGACCCGCGGTGCGCTGGCGCGGCTGGTCGAAAGCGAGCGGTTCAAGAAGGCCAAGCCGGGCGATGCTATCACCCTGGAATTTCCTACCGGGCTCGCGGCCGAGGCGCTCGACGTCGTGCTGCTGGGCCGCGGCGCCACGCAGGAGGAGGCCCGCCGCGGCGGCGCGAGCCTCGCCCGCCAGCGCGGCGGGGCCGATCTGCTGGTGCTGGCAGGCAATCTGCGCCGGGTGGCGGAGCTGGCCTATGGTCTGGCGATGCGCGATTATGAGTTCGATGCCCACAAGTCCGATCCCCAGCCCCGCGGCGGCGCGGTGCGGATCATGTGCAGCGCCCCGGAGACTGCCGAGACGGCGGCGGCTCCGCTTCTGGCAGTGGCGCAGGGAACCTTCATGACCCGGGATCTGGTGAATGCCCCGGCCAATGTGCTGACCACCAGCAATTTCGCCGAGCGGCTGGCCGAGATGGAGAGCCTCGGGCTCGAAGTTGAGGTGCTGGATGAGGAAAAGCTTGCAAGTCTTGGCATGCGTACGCTTCTTTCGGTCGGGCAAGGCTCTGACAGCCCGAGCTACGTGGTGGTGATGCGCTGGAACGGCGGCGCCAAGGACGCGGCACCGCTGGCGCTTGTCGGCAAGGGCGTGGTCTTCGACACCGGCGGCATCAGCCTCAAGCCGGGGGCGGGCATGGAAGAGATGACCATGGACATGGGCGGCGCCGGGGTGGTTGCCGGAGTGATGCGCAGCCTCGCCCTGCGCAAGGCGGGCGCCAACGTGGTCGGGCTGGTCGGGATCGTCGAGAATATGCCCTCGGGCAATGCGACGCGCCCGGGTGACGTCATCACCTCGATGAAGGGCGACACGGTCGAGGTGATCAACACCGACGCCGAGGGGCGGCTCGTGCTCTGTGACGCGATGTGGTACGCGCAGGAGCGGTTCAAGCCGGCAGCGCTGATCGATCTGGCGACCCTGACCGGGGCGATCATCGTCGGGCTCGGCCATGAGAACGCCGGGGTCTTCTCCAACGATGACGCATTGTGCAATGCCTTCCTGAAGGCGGCGGAAAGCGAGGGCGAGGGGGCCTGGCGGATGCCGCTCGGCCAGGCCTATGACGACCTGCTGAAAAGCCGCATCGCCGACATGAAGAACATTGGAGGCCGCCCGGCGGGTTCGATCACGGCGGCGCAATTCCTCAAGCGCTTCGTCAAGAATGACATGCCGTGGATCCATCTCGATATTGCAGGGGTGGCGCTGGTGAAATCCGATACGACGCTCGCCCCGAAAGGCGCGACCGGCTGGGGCGTCGCGGCGCTGAACCGGCTGATCGCGGAGCGCTACGAGACCAAGGCCGACGATCAGGCCGGGTAAGGAAGGAAGCCAGTCTTGGGCGCTGCATTTTTCTATCACCTGACCCGCAGGTCGCTGGCCGAGACGCTGGCGAAGCTGCTGGAGAAATCGCTGGCCAATGGCTGGCGGGTGCAGGTCCGCGGCCGTGACCTTGCGGGGCTGGAAGCGCTTGATCAGGCGCTCTGGCTGCGGCCCGAGGAATCCTTCTTGCCGCATGGCATGGCGGGGGGTGCGCATGATGCGGATCAGCCGGTGCTGCTCGGCACCGGCGCGGAACTGAGCAACGGGGCGTGCTGCATCATGGCGGTGCAGGGCGCCGAGGTCAGCGCCGAAGAGGTCGCGGCGCTGGAGCGGGTCTGTATCCTGTTTGACGGAGAGGATGCGGAGGCGGTCGCCCGTGCCCGGAACCAGTGGAAGGCGCTGACCGGCGCAGGCGCCAGGGCGCAATACTGGTCCGAGGAAAGCGGGCGCTGGGAGAAGAAGGCAGAGAGCTGAGCGTCCCCGCGGCTCAGCGGGTCAGGATCAGCTCCCCTTCGGCGATCTCGATCCGTCCCCAGCGCTGTAGATAGCCCATGCCGAGCAGGGATTGGCGCATGCTGCCCTGATTGACCAGGGCGGACACGTCGTGATCACGCACGCCGCCGAGGCTGACCTCGTCAAGACGCACGAAGGCGGTACGCACCTCGCCATTGGCGGTACTGGCGCGGCCTGCATAGTTGAGATTGTCGGGGTCGATCCCGGCGCGGGCGGCGTCCTTCTGGGTCAGCACCATGTCGCTGGCGCCGGTATCGACGACGAACCGGATCGCGGCGCCGTTGATCTGCAGGCTGAGGTAGTAATGCCCGTCGCGGCCGCGCGGCGCGATGATCTGGCCGCTGGCGCTGCTGTTGATCTGGGTGCCGCGGCTGTCGCGGCTGAGGTCCAGCCACAGCCCCGCCGCGGCCACGGCCGCGAGGAAGATCAGCCCCCAGACCGCCGCCTGCTGCAGCGTCTTGTTGAGGCCGGTGCGGCCGCTCATGAAAAACCAGCCCGCGATCATCGCCAGCAGCACCAGATAGATCAGGCGGCCGGTCTCGATCTGTTCCATGTCCTCTCCCCCCGGTTGCTCGCGCAAGATATAGGCATCAAGCCTCGCCGCGTCAGCCCGGACCGTTGCCAAATCCGAAGGCGGTGAGCCCTTCGAGCACGAATTGCACCGAAAGGGCGGCCAGCAACATGCCGAGCAGCCGGGTGACGATGTTGATCCCGGTCTTGCCCAGGGCGCGCTCCAGATGTCCGCTAACCTGTAGCGTCAGCGCCATGACCACCAGCGTCAGCGCGGTGATGACCAGCACGGTGATCAGCCCTTCGGCGCCGGGTTTCTCGCCGGTGAGCAGGATCACCGAGGCGATGGCGCCGGGGCCGGCGATCAGCGGGATTGCCAGCGGGAAGACCGACGGATCGTCATGATCCTCGCCATCGGCCCGGTCCTCGCGGCGCTTGGTGCGCCGGTCAAACAACATGTCAAAGGCGGTGAGAAACAACAGGATGCCCCCCGCGACCCGGAAGGCGGGCATCGAAATGCCGATGAAGCCGAGCACCGCTTCGCCGAAGGCCGCGAAGACCGCGAGGATCAGCCCGGCGACGAAGACCGCGCGCCAGGCGATGCGGCGCCGCTCGGCGGCGGTAAGGCCCCGGGTGATGGCGAGGAACAGCGGCGCGATCGCGATCGGGTCGACCACCACGAACATGGTGACGAGGGCGGTGATCATATAGGCGGTGTCGAGCTGCATCACTGTTCCGATCGGGGGCCGGCCCCCGGACCCCCGGAGTATTTAGAGCATAGAGAAGCGGATCAGGCCGACGCCTTTTCGAGCTTTTCCAACGCTGACATCCACAGCGCTTCGGCGCGTTCAAGCGCCTCCATCACCTCGGCGTATTTCTTGTTCCAGACTTCAAGTTCGCCGATCTTGTCGCTTTCGTAAAGGGCCGGATCGGCGAGCTTTTTCGCCAGCTTGTCGCGCATTTCGTTGATCTTGGTGACGCGGGCCTCGGATTTGCGGACTTCCGAGCGCAGGGCGAGAATATCCTCGCGGCTGGCGCGTCTGGGCTTGGGCGCTTCCTTGGGCTTGGCGGCCTTGCTGACCGGCTTCTCCGGAGTGAGGAGCATTCTGCGATAGGCTTCGAGATCGTCGTCATAGGGTTTGACGGTACCGTCAGAGACCAGCCAGAGCCGGTCGGCGACCATCGAGAGCAGGTGCATGTCGTGGCTCACCAGGATGACTGCGCCGGAATAGCGGGTCAGCGCCTCGACCAGCGCTTCGCGGCTTTCGATGTCGAGGTGGTTGGTCGGCTCGTCGAGGATCAGCAGATGCGGCGCGTGCAGGGTGGCCAGCAGCAGCGACAGGCGCGCCTTCTGACCGCCGGAGAGGCGGCCGACCTCGGT
Source organism: Sulfitobacter aestuarii (assembly GCF_042685005.1). NCBI lineage: Bacteria > Pseudomonadati > Pseudomonadota > Alphaproteobacteria > Rhodobacterales > Roseobacteraceae > Sulfitobacter > Sulfitobacter aestuarii. Next base: position 419,223 of record NZ_JBHUMP010000002.1, read on the forward strand.
TTCGGCCTGATCGGGGCCGAGGCCGAAGCCTGCGAGCTGGGCCCGCAGCTTGGATTGCATGACGCCCGGACGGGCGGCGAGCATGTGCTGCAGCGGGGTCTCGTCGATGTTGAGCTCATCGACCTGATGCTGGGCGAAGAAGCCGATGCGCAGCTTCGAGGATTGCACCGACTTGCCGCCCATCAGCGTCAGTCGGTTCGACAGCAGTTTCGACAGGGTGGATTTGCCCTGACCGTTCTTGCCCAGGAGGGCGATACGGTCGTCCTGGTCGATGCGCAGGTCGAGACGCGACAGCACCGGCCGCTCGTCGACATAGCCGACCGAGCCGCCCTCGATCGAGATGATCGGCGGCGAGAGTTCTTCGGGTTCGGGGAAGGTGAAGACCTTGCGCGCCGCTTCTTCGGGCGGCGTGATCATGTCCATCTTCTCGATCATCTTCAGCCGCGACTGGGCCTGTTTGGCCTTGCTGGCCTTGGCCTTGAAGCGGTCCACGAAGCTTTGCATGTGATCGCGCCGGGCCTGCTGTTTCTTGGCCATCGCCGCCTGCACCGCGCGCTGTTCGGCGCGCTGGCGGGCGAATTGGTCATAGGGGCCATGGTAGAACGTGAGCTTGCGGTCCTCGAGATGCAGGATGCCGCCGACCGCGCGGTTGAGCAATCCGCGGTCGTGGCTGATTATCAGCACCGTGTGGGGGTATTTGGCCAGATAGCTTTCGAGCCAGAGCGCGCCTTCGAGGTCGAGATAGTTGGTCGGTTCATCGAGCAGCAGCAGGTCGGGCTGCGCGAACAGCACCGCCGCCAGCGCCACGCGCATGCGCCAGCCCCCCGAGAAGGCGGAGCAGGGCATCTGCTGCTCGGCGTCGTCAAAGCCGAGACCCTTGAGGATCGAGGCGGCGCGGCCCTCGGCAGACCAGGCATCGATGTCGGCCAGACGGGTCTGGATGTCGGCGATCCGGGACGGGTCTTGCGCGCTTTCGGCCTCGACCAGCAGGGCGGCGCGTTCGGTGTCGGCGGCCAGCACCGTGTCGATCAGCGAGGTCTCCGAGGAGGGCACTTCCTGCGCCACACCGCCGATCTTGGCCCGGCTCGGCAGCGTGATCGCGCCGCTGTCGAGCCCGAGCTCGCCGCGGATGATCCGGAACAGGGTGGTCTTGCCCGCGCCGTTGCGCCCGACGAGGCCGACCTTGTGGCCATTGGGAATGACGGCGCTGGCCTCTTCGAACAGAGGGCGGCCTTCGACGGAATAATTGATCTCGGAGATGCGTAACATGGCGGCGCTGTAGCAGAGGCTTGGGGAAGGGGAAAGCCGGATACGGCAAGCGCGCCGAATGGGTTGAAATGACCGGGCACCGGCGCGGGCGGTCTTTCCATGCCCGCAAAGCCGTGTTACGGGGCGGCCACATGAATCCCGGCCCCTGCATTGCGCGGGGCCTTGTCACAATTGGAGAGACCCCGATGGCCCTTGAGCGCACATTCTCGATCATCAAGCCCGACGCGACCCGCCGCAACCTGACCGGCAAGATCAATGCCAAGTTCGAGGAAGCGGGCCTGCGCATCGTCGCGCAGAAGCGCATCCACATGACCAAGGCACAGGCCGGCGTTTTCTATGCCGTGCACGCCGAGCGTCCGTTCTATGACGAGCTGTGCGAATTCATGGCGTCCGAGCCGGTCGTCGTGCAGGTGCTGGAAGGCGAAGGCGCCATTGCCAAGAACCGTGAAGTCATGGGCGCGACCAACCCGGCCGATGCGGCGCCGGGCACGATCCGCGCAGAATTTGCCGAGAGCGTTGGCGAGAACTCCGTGCACGGGTCCGACGCACCGGAAACCGCGGCTGTCGAGATCGCCTATTTCTTCTCCGGTCTGGAGCTGGTGGGCTGAATTCAGCTGTGCCGGAACGACAAGGCAAAGGCCGCAGCGATGCGGCCTTTTTCTTTGCGCGGCGCCTAGCCGTTCAGCGTCGGGTGATGCGAGGACAGACGGCCTTCGACGTCCTTGTTGCCGGGCGCATTGGCCATCTGGCGGCTGAGGTGGCGATCCAGCAGGTCGACGTTGCGGATGTTGGCGCGCCAGCCGATGTCGAAGAGGTCGCCGAGCAGCGGGATCGTCCCGATGGCCCAGTCGATGCCGACATTCGCCCCCATGCGCATCAGCGCGCTGCGCGGCACGCCGAGGCGGTGCGCCTCCTTGATGATATAGGCCGAGGGGGCCAGCGCCACGGCGTCGCCCACGCCGGGGATAAGGCCAAGGATCGCGTCCCAGCCGATGCGGGTACCGATCACCGGCAGGCGGAAGGCGCTGTCCATGTTGCGCGCCAGCTTGCGCAGGCGGTGCAAATCGGCGGCATGAGGGTGGTCTTCGGGGGACATGGGGGCTTTCTCGGCAGGGCTATCGTCTGGTTGCGGGGATCGGGGTTTCAACGCATCGCCGCGCGGCTGGTTCCGCGGGATCGTCCGGATCAGGCGGTCTGAGGAAACCCGCGCGATGCTCGCGGAGGTTTCGCATGCGAAACCCTTAGCGTTAACAATAGCTTAACGATATCCCCGTCAGAGACTTGCGTAATCGGTGATATCCGGTTTGGGTTTCTTCGGAGGCTCGGGCTGTCTTGTCGGCTCGTTCGAATTCCGATCCGGTTTGGAAACGTCTGGCTTGGCCATTGCGCTGCTCCTCCTGCCGAGGCGGGTGCCGCCGCCCGTAGGAACAGATTGCGCGGCAAAGCTGCCGGGAGCGGGGCGGGAATGTGGCGGAAACCTGTCAATCCCTTGTCGGATGAAGTGATTTTGTCGCTTCGGCCGGTTGCTGAGGGTTTGGTGGAATTGAATAAACGTGCAATTCTTTGCCCGGGACGCGGGGATCGGGGCGGCACAAGACTTGTCGTGGCCCGCGTGCTTGGATAATCACGGCCTATCCTGGACACATCTGTCCCTTCGTCCTGTTCACCGGATCGGATGGGTCGTTATCACGGTCACAGAAAGGACGAAATCATGATGCGGATATTGGCAGGGCTGGCCGCGGGGATCAGCCGGATCAACCTGATCGTCGGCCATTTGTTTTCCTGGCTGTCACTCGGCATCGTGCTCGTCTGTTTCACCGTGGTGGTGCAGCGCTATGTCTTCGCGGTCAGCTATGTCTGGATGCAGGATCTCTATATCTGGCTCAACGGGGCGATGTTCACGGCGGTCGCGGGCTTCGCGCTGCTCAAGGACGATCACGTGCGCGTCGATATCTTCTATCGTCCGGCACGGATACGCACCCGGGCGCTGGTCGATCTCATAGGGGTGATCTTCTTTCTGATGCCCTTCGCCTGGGTCGTCTATGTCTATGCGTTGCCCTTCGTGCAGCGTTCCTGGGCCTATAAGGAAGGGTCGGCCAATGTCGGTGGCATGCCGGGTCTCTTCATTCTCAAGAGTTTCATCATCGTCTTCGTGGCGCTGCTGGCGCTGCAGGGGGTCGCGATGATCTGCCGCTCGCTGCTGGTGCTGGGCGGACGCCGGGATCTCGTGCCGCCGATGATGGCCTATCTCGAAAAACCGGCGGATGCCGCCTACCAAGCCGACGAGGGTAAAGTCTGATGGATCCTGTAACGATTGGTGAACTCCTCTCGGGGCTGATGTTCTTTGGCATCATCGGCTTTCTGCTGCTCGGGTTTCCGGTGGCCTTCACCCTGGCCGGTGTAAGCCTTGGCTTCGGCGCGCTCGGCATGGCCTTCGGGGTGTTCGATCCGTCGAATTTCGGCTCCCTGCCGAACCGCTATATCGGCTTTATGACCAGCGAGGTGCTGGTCGCGGTGCCGCTGTTCATCTTCATGGGGGTGATGCTGGAGCGCAGTCAGATCGCCGAGCAATTGTTGCTGACCATGGGCAAGCTCTTCGGCAACCTGCGCGGCGGGCTCGGCTTTTCGGTGATCCTTGTCGGCGCGATGCTGGCGGCCTCGACCGGGGTGGTGGGGGCCACGGTGGTGACCATGGGGTTGATCTCGCTGCCCGCGATGCTGCGCGCCGGATATGATCCGAAGCTGGCGACCGGGGTGATCTGCGCCTCCGGCACGCTGGGGCAGATCATTCCGCCCTCGACGGTGCTGATCTTCATGGGAGACATGCTCTCGGGGATCAATTCGCAGGTGCAGATGGCCAAGGGCAATTTTGCTCCGACGCCGGTATCGGTGGGGGATCTTTTCGCCGGCGCGCTGCTGCCGGGATTGCTGCTGGTCGGGCTATACCTGTGCTACACGCTGTTCAAGGCTGTGACCGATCCGCAATCCTGCCCGGCGACCCCGGTGCCCGAGGATGAGAAGAAGGCGCTGCTGCGCGAGGTCTGTGTGGCGCTGGTGCCGCCGCTGCTGTTGATCCTGGCGGTGCTGGGCTCGATCCTTGGCGGTATCGCCACGCCGACGGAGGCGGCTTCGGTCGGGGCGGTGGGCGCAATGCTGCTGGCGGCGCTGCGCTGGCGGTTGAGCTTCCCGATCCTGCGCGAGACCATGGTGGCCACGGCGACGATCACCTCGATGGTCTTCATCATCCTGCTCGGCGCTTCAGTCTTTTCCGTGGTGTTCCGCCTGATGGGCGGGGACAACCTGGTGCATGAATTCCTCTCCAGCTTGCCCGGCGGTCGGCTTGCCGCGGTGGCGGTGGTGATGGCGATCATGTTCCTGCTCGGTTTCATTCTCGACACGTTCGAGATCATCTTCATCGTGATACCGATCACCGCGCCGGTGCTGCTGGCGATGGATATCGATCCGATCTGGCTGGGCGTGCTGGTCGGGGTGAACCTGCAGACCTCGTTCCTGACACCGCCTTTCGGTTTCGCGCTGTTCTATCTGCGCGGTGTGGCTCCGGCGGAGATGCCCACCTCGGCAATCTACAAGGGCATCCTGCCCTTCGTGCTGCTGCAGGTCCTGGCGATCGGGATCCTGTTCGCCTTCCCGGAACTGGTAACCTGGCTGCCGCGGTTGATCGCCGGTTAGGGCGCTACCGCTTCGGAGGTGCAACAAGGGCCCGCTGACTGAACGGTTGCCGGGCTCTTATCTTTGCGAACACAGGCTCAGGCGCGTCCGGGTTGGGCGAGCACCACGAGGTTTCCGTCCGGGTCGCGCAGACGGATGAGGCTTGTCGTGTCAGCGGCCTCGATGGCGGGCGGCGCGAGGCCCGCGTCGGCGAGTCTGGCATGTTCGCCCCTCAGATCGCGCATGATCAGCGTCAGGGTGCCGCTCCCGGCATGGGCCTCATCCTCGAAAATCTGCAGGCCCGCGCCGTCGCCGTGATGCCATTCCGCAAGGCCGGCCATCGGTCGCGCGTCCGGTGATCGGTCGAACAGCTGCTCGAACCAGCATATGCTCTGCGCCAGATCGCGGCAGGCCAATTGTGCGAAGATCTTCTCGATGGGCATGGGAACGCTCCCTTCGCGGATCAACGCGGGGCGGTCCATTTGGTTGCCGGGCAGGGCGACCAAAGCGGCGCCGGGCGGATCTGTGGAATGGAAACGGGCGACGGAAGATCCGCCGCCCGATCCTGCGAAGTCGCACTCGCATCAAAGGTCCGAGCGCTGGTCGAAGCGCTCGGACCCCAGCGCGGCTTACATGTCAAAATACTGCTCGCGGGCACGGACGAACGGGCCTTCGGCGATCTCGCTCTTGCCGCGCATCAGGCGCAGAGCCTCAAGGAAGCTCTCGGTGGTGCGCTTGGTCAGATCGTCGCCATTGTCGCGCAGGGAGGTGAGCACCTCCTTGGCAGCCTCGGCACCGGCCTTCATCACCTCGTCGGGGAACTGGCGCATGTTGACGCCATGTTCTTCGACAAGTGTCTTGAGCGCGCGCGGATCATTGGCGGCGAATTCCGAGCCGACCTGATCGTATTCGGCCTGCGAGACGTCACGGACGATCGCCTGCAGGTCTTCGGGCAGGGCCTGGTATTTCGCCTTGTCCACGACCAGCTCGGTCGCCAGACCCGGCTCCACGAAGGAGGGGAAATAGTAGTTTTTGGCGACCTGGTGGAAGCCGAGCGCGAGATCGTTGTAGGGACCGACGAATTCGGCCGCATCGAGCGTGCCCGACTGAAGCGCCTGGAAGATCTCGCCCGCGGCCATGTTGGTCGCGGTGACGCCGAGTTTCTCCCAGACCCGGCCGCCGAGACCCGGCGTGCGGAAACGCAGACCCTTGAGGTCTTCGAGGCTGTTGATCTCGTCGCGGAACCAGCCGCCGGCCTGGATGCCGGTGTTGCCCGACAGGAAACCCTGTACGCCGAACTGGTCATAGACCTCGTCCCAGAGTTCCTGACCGCCCATGTGCCGCATCCAGCCCGCCAGCTCCGCCGAGGTCATGCCATAGGGCACGCCGGTGAAGAAGTTCAGCGCGTCGGATTTGTTCTGCCAGTAATAGGCGGCGGAATGGCTCATCTCGGCGCTGCCGTCGATCACCGCATCGAGCGATTGCAGCGGCGGCACGAGCTCACCGGCGGAATAGACCTGGATGGTCAGGCGACCGCCCGAGGCCGCGGTGATGCGGTCCGCGAGACGCTGTGCGCCGACGCCGAGACCGGGGAAGTTCTTCGGCCAGGTAGTCACCATGCGCCAGGTGATCTTGTCTTGTGCGACGGCCGGGGCCGCCAGCGCTGCGGCACCGGCACCGAGCGCGCCCGCGCGGATGAATGAACGACGATCCATTGTTAAACCTCCATAGACAATGAATTGGGTGCGGCGCAGAACCGGCCGACCTCTGATATGTTACAGACCAGCAGTTCGCCGGGATGTCCAGTGGCGCGCTGCGGAACTTGCAGGGGCAAGGGCCGCGGGATCGTCCTGTTCCGGGCAGCTCGGGGCGCGGTTCAGACGCTTGCCAGCGCGGGTTTGGCGGGTGCGGGCGGGGTGTTTTTGTCCTGCTCGCGTGGCAGGGTCAGCGAGAACAGGCTGCCTTCTCCCTCGACGCTGCTGACCAGCAACTCGCCGCCATGGGCACGCACGATGTCCTGCGAGATCGCCAGCCCGAGCCCGGTGCCGCCGAAGCGCCGCCGGGCCGTGGAATCGACCTGGTGGAAAGGATCGAAGACCTTGCCGAGCTCATTCGCCGGGATGCCGATACCAGTGTCGCGGACCGCGAAGGTGAGCGCGGTGTCCGTTCCCGTGACGCTGAGGGTGATGTTGCCGCTGTCGGTAAACTTGACCGCATTGCCGATCAGGTTGACCAGCACCTGTTGCAGGCGCTGCACGTCGGCGCGAAGGCGGCCTTGGGTGGATTGCACCTCAAAGCGCAGCCCTTTCTGTTCAACCAGCGGGCGCATCTGCTCGGCGACGGGGGTGATGATATCGCCGACCTCGGCCTCCTCAAGCGTAATGGAGAGCCCGCCCGCGTCGATCTTGGCGAGATCCAGTATCTCGTTGATCAGCAGCAGGAGGTTGTTGCCGGAACGCTCCAGCGTCGCCATCGTCTTGCCGAACTGGCCATGCAGCGCATCCAGCGCCGGTTGGATCTCGCGTGCTGCCTCCGGGTGACGGTCGAGCGCGTCCTGCAGCGCCAGCGCGGGCGGCATACGTTCGACGTGACGGGCCATGCGGACATGGCCGAGGATAACGGTCAGCGGGGTGCGCAGTTCGTGGCTGAGCACGCCGATGAAATCGGACTTGGCCTGGTTCGCCGCCTCCGCCGCCATCTGGGCCTGTTTGAACTCGGAGATATCGACCCGCAGGCCGACGATGCTGCCATCGGCCATGACCCTGTCGGAAGTATTGATCACCCGGCCATCGGGGGTCACCTGTTCGACATCCGAAATGCCTTGGCCGCGCATGGTCTGCCATTCGGCGAGCCATTCCTCCTCGCGCCCGATCGCATCCTTGACCGAGCCACGCGCGACGGAAGCGCGCACCATCTCGTCATAGCAAGTGCCGATCTTTACCGATTCGCTGTCGATATGCATGCGTTTGTACATGTCGTTGAAGAGCACGATCCGCCCGTCGGGGTCGAACATGACGAAGCCGTGTTCGAGTGCCTCGATGCCGTTGTGAAGCCGCGTCTCCGCCAGACGGCGGGTCTCTGCAAGCCGCATCACGTACAGGAGCAGGCCGAGCACGGCCGCCACGGCAGAGATAAGGATCAGCCATTGCTGCAGGTAGACGGGCCGCTGCTGTGGCCAGCCGCCCGCGGTGGTCGCGGCGAGTTCCCAATCGCCGAAGGCGAAGCTGAAGGGCAGGGTGACGGGATCGCGCAGGGCAATCTGCGGATCGCCGTGAAAGACCTGCTCGACGCCACCGTCGCGCGCCGGTTCCCGGATCAGCAGGTCATGGCCGGTTTCGAATTCCGCGATGCCGATATTGTCGAGAAAACTCGGATAATCGAGGACGATCGACAGGATGCCCCAGGGCCGGGGCGGTTCGTCCCGGTCTTCTGCAGGCGGATAGAACACCGGTTGGCGCAGGATCAGCCCGAGCCCGCCCTGGACCAGCTCGACAGGCCCGGTGACCAGCCCCCGGCCGCTGCTCAAGGCCTCTTCGACCTTGGGATATTGCGGACCGCCGCGGTAATCATAGCCGAGCGCCTTTTCATTGCCCGCCAGCGGATGCACAAGGGAAATCACCTGATCGCGCGCCGCCGCCATGATCAGCACATCGGGATTCTCCGCGATGAAGCTGCGTGCCCGGGCGGTGAACTCCGCCTGATCGATCTTCGGCTGGAGCCCGATGATGGTCGCCAATTCGTTGAGCTTCAGGATCCGTCCGAAGACCTCGTCCTCGATCCGTTCGCGCAGTTCGACCATGCGGAGCGTCGTGTCGAGCTCGAGTTCCTGCAGGTAGCTCTGATAGGAGAGTTGTTCGATGCGATGGCCGACGCCGAGCATGAGGGCCCCGGCGCTGCCGAGGATCAGCGCGGTTCTGAACCGCCGCAGCCAGCCGGGCTTGGCAAGGGAACGGGTCTTCTCGGTCAATTGTCATCCTCGGCAACAGGGGGGCAAGCGGCGCGACGTCTGAGCCGGTCGCGGTAGCGATACCTTCCGGCAAGGACCGTGCGTTTGCACCGATAATCCAGAGATCGGTGCAGGTTAATCCGCAGCTATGGCGAAAATGAAACGCTCGGGCGCAGCTGTGCGGAGTGCGAAATCGCGGCAATCACCGGGCAGGCGGGACCGTTCACGCCGTTTCCGGATAGACCACCCTATCATCATCGCACTTGCAGGCCCCGTCGGTCGCCTTCGCCGCGTCGGCCCGGCCCGGTGCCATGATGTGAGTGACCTCATGTCCGTTCAGCAGGAGGTAATCGGTGATGATACGGCGATGGCACCGCCACCAGACCGCCTCGGAACACATCATTGCAACGCGCTGTTCGCGCCCGAGCTCCAGCAGGGTCTGAAACGCGGTCTGAAAAGCCTCGCCAAGCGCGTAATCGGCGTAGTTATGGAAGGAACGCAGCCGCCACATCGCGTTGGTCTCGTCCGGCACTTCGGGTTGCTTGGGACGACGTCCGCCGAGATCGGGCATGTGGCGATAACCGATCTGATATTGCGCGAGCAGGTCGGGAAAGGTGTCGATGTTGAAGCCGGGATTGTTGCGCGAACGGGGAAAGGAACGCACGTCGATCAACAGGGTGATCCGGTTCTCGCGCAGCATCTCGATCACGGTTTCCAGGTCTCGGTTGGAATGGCCGATGCTGAAGAAACCGCCGCTCATGACTTGAGCTTGCTCAGCGCCTCTTCCTTATGCGCTGCGATATGGTCGGTCTTGTCGCTCTCGATCTCGTATTGCGGCTCTTCCTCGGAAGCACGCCGCTTGTGACCCTTGTAGGTGAAATCCTTCTCGTGGACCTTGATGATATGCCCGCTGACCCGTCCTGCTTCGGAATTCCAGCTGACGTGATCGCCTTTTGAAAACTTGGCCATTTCGTCCTCCTTTTCGTGGTGGAAACGCGGGTGGGCGCGGCGCGGTTCCTTCGTGTCACGGTTCAGCCGCGCGCCGCCCGTCGGCCGAGCGCCGCGATCACCCTGTCAGCCATGTTCGCGCAGCGGGCACCATCGAACGGGAAGACGCCGGAAAATTCCGCCGCGATATGACGGGACAATTCGTTGCGCAGCATCCGGCGGGCACGGAACAGCCGGGTCTTCACGGTCACCGGCTTGACCCCGAGAAGCTCCGCCACGTCGCGGGTCGGCAAGTCCTGAACGTCGCGCAGCAGATAGGTCAGGCGGAACGGTTCGGGCAGGGCGTCGATCGCCCGCTCGAGAAAGACCCGCACCTGCGCACGCGCGACCTCGGATTCAGGGCCCGGCGGTGCCGCCTGTGTCGAATAGACGGTGCTGTCCGGCTCGGCAGCGAGGGTTCCTGCACGATAATCGTCAAGCTGCACGATGCGGCGGCGGCGTCGCAGCCGACCATAGGCCTCGTTCATCACGATCCGGGTCAGCCAGGTCGCGAGCGCCGCTTCGCCGCGAAACAATTCGAGCCGGGTGAAACCGCGGACATAGGCGGCCTGCACCACGTCCTCGGCCTCTGCATCGTCATCGAGGATGCCTCGCGCGACCCTGAACAGCTGCTGGTTGCAGCGCGCGATCAACAACCGCACCGCCGCCTGATCCTGCGCACGGGCGCGGGCGACGAGTTCGGGTTCGGGCAGATCCTGGAGCGATGCGGCATGCGGCATGGGAAGCTCTCCCCTTTCGGGCCTGCAGGTCATCGGAGGCGCCATGTCACGTCTCCCCGGCCGTGACCCGACCACGGGCGATAATGTCGGAAATCTCCGGCAACCGCGCCAGCGCTTCGGGCGGCAGCCCCGCCGGGGAATAATCGGTGAAATCGTCCGCGCCCGCCGCGGCGACGATGACACGTCCGACCATGCCCGACATCTCGTGCGGGGCGCAATAGTAATCATAGACACCGGGTTCGGTGAGGGCCACTTCGTAGCTCTCGCCGAGCAGCAGATAGCCGCTGTCGAAAGCCGGTGCTTTCGGAGGGATCCGGAGCGGATGATCGGCATTGTCCGGATGATAGGCGGTGGCGGTATGGGAATTGCCGCGATCCTCATTGCGCCAGCGCAGCGTGGTGCCGGGGCGGATCAACAGCCCCGGCGGGTCGAACCAGACCAGCGAGCCGTCCTTGCGGCCTGCCATCACGATTTCCTGCAGCTCGCCGTCGGCGGCCGAGACGAGACGGGGGGCGACGCCGACCAGAAGCGCGGCGCCGCCGAAAAGAAAGACCCTGCGCCGCATGTCACTCGGCCACGCTGGCTTCGCCGTCCGGGGCGACATGCCAGAGCACGATATGCACGTGCGGCTGCTCGACGCCCGGGTGACCGGCATTGTAATAGATATCGGTGTGATCGACGCTGCCGCCCGGCACCGCGAGATTGTCAAAGCTCTGCTCGGGGTTCAGGTCGGCAATCGGGATCATGTAGATCGTGCTGACCACTGCACCGTCCCGGTCATAGGCCACGAAGGGCCCGACGGGAAGGGTCTCGGGATCGACATAGAGCTCGCCGATACCGGGCAGGAAATCGGGCAGCGCCACGAGTTCGCTGACCTTCTGATAGGGTGCCTGCGGCGGGTGGCTCGCGACGGCCTCGGCAGGTGCTTGGGCGAAAGCGGCCGTGACGGGCAGCAGGGACAGGGCGGCGAGGGCGGACAGGAAACGGGTCATCATCAAGGGCTCCTTTAATGGACGGCGCCGGAATTCCGCGCCGTGACGGGCGAAGGATCTCGCTCCGTCTGCCTCATTGGATGGCGCAGCGCGCGAAAGGTTCCCGAAAATTGTCAAGGCCGTCGGAAAATGCAGGCTCCGTGGGTGACCCTTAGCCCTGCAAAGCAATTTTGTCCGGATCGGGTTGCATCTTGGGTTGCGACTGCTAGGTTGCGCCCGAGCAATAGGCGAAGGAATAGCGGCATCTTCTTGGTCCGGTACGACATAACATTGGTTCAAGCCCGCCCTTCGGCGGATCCGCGCAGGGATGCTGTGCGCCAGGAGCTTTCCCGGAAGGTCGCATTTTCAGAGCGTCGGCCGAACTAATTTCGTAACCAGGAGAGATGATATGAAACGCTATGTTTATAGTGCAATTTTGGCTGCCGCCATTGCCCCTGCCTCGGCCTCTGCCGCGGAGCAATGCGGTGAGGTGTCGATCACCGAGATGAACTGGGCCTCCTCGGCCATCGTCACCGCGGTATCGAGCTTCCTGATGGAACAGGGCTATGGCTGTGATGTCACCGTGGTGCCCTCCGACACAACCCCGGCGGTCACCTCGCTGGCCGAGAACGGCGAGCCCGATATCGTCACCGAATTGTGGACCAACTCTGTCGGCGACGTCTACAAGAAGCTCAAGGCCGATGGCGCGATTGTCGAACTGACCAGCGTGCTTGACCCTGGCGGTGTCGAGGGTTGGTGGCTGCCGACCTACCTCGTCGAGGAACATCCCGAGCTCAAGACCATCGAGGGCGTGCTGGCCAATCCCGAGCTGGTGGGGGGCATGTTCAACAATTGTCCCGACGGCTGGGGCTGCCGGGTGGCAAGCGACAACCTGATCCGCGCCTTTGACGTGGAGAGCCACGGTATCGAGATCTTCAACCACGGTTCCGGCGAAACCCTCGCGACGTCGATGGCATCGGCCTATGAATCCAAGGAGCCCTGGTTCGGCTATTACTGGGGGCCGACAACGCCGCTCGGCAAATATGACATGACCAGCATCGACCTTGGCGAATACGACAAGGAAGCGCATCTGGCCAACCAGAACGCCAACACGCCGGACCCGAAACCCTCGGCGTTCCCCTCGGCGCCGGTGCTGACCGTAGTGACCAAGGAGTTCCAGCAGGAACAGCCCGAGATCGCCAAGCTGATGAGCAATGTCACCTTCAAGACCGACACGATGAGCCAGATCCTTGCCTGGCAGGATGAGAACAACGCCACGAACGAAGAGGCGGCGGTCTATTTCCTGGCCAACAACAAGGACGTCTGGGCCGACTGGTTGAGCGACGAGGCGCGCGAGAAGCTGTCCAACCTGCTGAAATAAGCAGCAAGCGGGGCGGGATCATTCAATCCCGCCCCGCAATTTCCTGTTTTGCAAGAACAACAAGAAAGACTGACAGATGAAAAAATCACTGATCGCGGCAGCGTTTGGCGCCGCGGCTGTTCCGGGCCTCGCGGCCGCCGATTGCGGGGAGGTCTCGATTACCGAGATGAGCTTTTCCTCGGCGATCATCACCACCGAGATCGCTGCTTTCCTGATGGAACAGGGCTATGGCTGCGAGGTCACGCGGGTGCCGCTTGAAACCATCCCGGCGGTTACCTCGCTGGCGGAGAACAACGAGCCGGATCTGGTGACGGAGCTCTGGGTCAATTCCGCCGGTGAGGTCTATGACCGGCTGAAGGCCGAAGGCAAGGTTACGGAGTTGACCGAAGTGCTGAAACCCGGCGGGCTCGAAGGCTGGTGGATACCGACCTATCTGGCCGAGGAACACCCCGAGCTGACGACGATCCAGGGTATACTGGACAATCCCGAGCTCGTCGACGGGCGGTTTCACAATTGCACCGACGGTTGGGTCTGCCGGATCATCAACCGCAACAACGCCCGTGCCTGGGGGATGGAAGAAGCCGGTATCGAGATTCTCGATCATGGTTCGGGCGAAACCCTCGCCGCGTCGCTGGCCTCGGCCTATGAGGAACGGAAGCCCTGGTTCGGCTATTACTGGGCCCCGACCGAGATCATGGGGCGGTTCGACATGACACCGGTGGATTTTGGCGCGCTCGACCGCAAGGCGCATCAGGCCAATCTCAATTCCGAGACCGTTGATCCCAAACCGAGCGCCTATCCGCCGAGCCTCGTCTATACCGTGGCCACCACCAGCTTCACCGAACGCGAACCCGAGATTGCCGAGATGATGAGCAAGCTCAGTTTCCAGACCGACGACATGAGCGCGCTGCTCGCCTGGATGGAGGAAAATGATGCCAATGCCGAGGAGGCTGCGGTGCATTTCCTGCGCAGCAATCCCGATCAATGGGCCGATTGGCTGAACGCGGAGGCGCGCGAGCGGCTCGCGGCGCTGCTTCAGTAATTACACGTCAGGACGCTGGCGAATGGCCAGCCGGGAAGGCGGCGCCCTGCGGTGCCGCCTTGATATTTCAATCCAAGGAAGGCGGGACCCGGCCGGGTCTCGAACAAAACACGTATGGCGACGTATGATTTCATTTTCGACCGGCTGGGGCTGCGCAATTGGTGCGGCGGTTCCGAAGCGGGCTCCGGGGGGGCTGACGGCCCGATGTCGATGGCCGATCTGCTCGGCCAGGCCGAAGGCGCGGATGTCGAGGTCTCGGCCTGGGACACGCCCTTTCCCTCGCTCGATGCGCTGAACGACGCCTGCCCGGCGATCCCGCAATCGCGCGACCTGACCACCGGGTTGGAACGCGGCTTTCTCGATATAAAGGACGGGCTCAAGGTCGTTTTCGATCCGCTGACCCAGCCACTGAGCTGGGCGCTCAATGAATCGCTCTGGCTGATGCAGGCGGTGCCCTGGTGGATCATGATACCGGTGCTGATGCTGCTGACCTGGGTCGTCGGGCGCTCGCTGAAGCTGGTCGGGCTGGTCGCGCTGGTCTTCGGTTTCCTCGCCTTCGTGGATTACTACGACTATACCATGCAGACGCTGGCGATCATCTTCGTCTGTGCGATCATATGTGTTCTGCTCGGCGTGCCTATAGGAATTGCGATGTCGCGCAATGACAGGGTGCAGAAGGTGATGATCCCGGTGCTCGACATGCTCCAGACCCTGCCGCCCTTTGTCTATCTGATCCCGCTGATCTTCCTCTTTTCGGTGACCGAGCCCAAGCTCTATGGCATCGCGATCATCCTCTATGCCATCGTGCCGGTCGTGCGTCTCACCGATCTCGGTATCCGGCTGGTCGATCCGGATGTGATCGAGGCGGCGGATGCCTTCGGCATGACCAACCGCCAGAAACTCTTCGGCGTGCAGATCCCGCTGGCGCTGCCCAATATCATGGCGGGCGTCAACCAGACGATCATGATGAGCCTCGCCATGGTGGTGATCGCCTCGCTCGTCTCGGCCCCCGGTCTCGGCGTGCTGGTGCTGCGCGGTATCCGCAGTCTCGAACTCGGGGTCGGCCTGCTTTCCGGCCTCGGCATCGTGCTTCTCGCCATCATCCTCGACCGCGTGACCAAGGCGGCACTGGCGCGGATCAACGCCGCACAACCGCGATAAGGAACCTGTCATGTCTGACGATATCAAGATCAAGATCCGCAATCTCTACAAGATCTTCGGCGCCCAGCCCAACAAGGCGCTCGAGCATGTGCGCAGCGGTATGGGCAAGACAGAGCTTCTGGCCGAGCATAATCATGTGCTCGGACTCAACGACATCAATGTCGATATCCCGGCGGGCAAGACGACGGTCATCATGGGGTTGTCGGGCTCGGGCAAGTCGACCCTGATCCGGCACCTCAACCGGCTGATCGAGCCGAGCGCCGGGGAGGTGATCGTCGATGGCGACAACATCCTCGACTACAACGCCCGGCAGCTGCGCGAGCTGCGCAAGCACAAGATGTCGATGGTGTTCCAGAAATTCGCTCTGCTGCCGCACCGCACGGTGCTGGAGAATACCGGGCTGGCCCCGGCGGTGGAGGGCCAGAGCCTGCGCAAATATGCCGACGAGGCGCGTAAATGGCTCGACCGGGTCGGGCTCGAAGGGCAGGGCGAGCAATACCCCCATCAGCTCTCGGGCGGGATGCAGCAGCGCGTCGGGATCGCGCGGGCGCTGACGTCGAATTCCGACATCATGCTGATGGACGAGGCGTTCTCGGCGCTCGACCCGCTGATCCGTACCGACATGCAGAACCTGCTGATCGAGCTGCAGGCCGAGCTGCACAAGACCATCGTCTTCATCACCCATGACCTCGATGAATCGCTGAAACTGGCGGATCATCTGGTGATCCTGAAGGACGGGTTCATCGTCCAGCAGGGCGAGCCGCAGCATATCCTGCTCAACCCGGCCGATCCCTATATCGAGGACTTCGTCAGCGACATCAACCGCGCCCGCGTGCTGCGCACCCGCTCGATAATGCTGCGCACCACGGAACCGGCCGGAGAAGCGGCGGGCGAGGTCGATCACGACGACACACTGGAATCGGTGATCGAGCTTTCCGGCGGCGATACGACCAAGCATTACCGGGTGATGCGGGACGGTCGACAGGTCGGACTGCTGGAAATGCGCAACCTGGTACGCGCACTGGTGCCCCAGGGCGGCTCCGATGATCCCGAGGCGGCCCGCCGCGCGGGGTGACCGCTCGGGCACGGCGGCGGCACAGTCGGCCGCCGTGCCCCCTCGCCATTGCGAAAAACCCTCTGGAAAGACCTGTTGCGATGCGGCAGACAACGTCGTGACGCCGATAGCAACGCGGCAGGGGCGGAGGGAGAGCGCGATGACCGAACTGCACAAGGGGCACGCTGGCGCAGTGGAGACTTCCCTCGCTGATTTCCTTGCCGCCCATGGGCATGGCGGACAAGCGCTCGAAAGCCTCGCCGCGGATGCCTCGGCCCGGCGCTATCACCGGCTGCCCGGAGAGGGGCTGCTGCTGATGGAGGACCGCACGGATCCGACCGGTTTCGCGGCCTATCTGCGCCTGTCGCGCTTTCTGAATGGCGTCGGCCTGTCGGCACCGCGGGTCATTGCAGCGGATTCCGGGCAGGGGCTCGCACTGATCGAAGATTTCGGCGATCAGACCTATGCTGCCTGCCTCGCCGCGGGAAGGGATGAGACACAGCTATACGAGCTGGCGATCGATGCGTTGCTGCATCTGCATCATCAGAAGGCGGCGCTTCTGCCGGAGCAGCCGCGATACGACCGCGAAACCCATTTGAGGGAATTGCAGATCTTCTGCGACTGGTTCGCTCCCGCAATCGCGCCGGATGTCGACCGGGAGAGCTTCAGCGCCTCGTTTCTCGGGCTCTGGTCGCAGGCCCTGACGCCTCTGGCCGAAAGGTTCGATACGCTGGTGCTGCGCGATTTCCACGTCGACAACCTGATGCTGCTGGAAGGCCGAAGTGGCGTGGCGCGCTGCGGCTTGCTGGATTTTCAGGACGGGGTGATCGGACCTTGTGAATATGACCTCGTGTCGCTGCTGCAGGATGCGCGCCGCGACCTTGCGTCCGGGCTCGAGGCGGTGCTGCTGGCGCGCTATCTCGACGGCGCCCCGGCGCATCTCGGCGCGCCTGCTGACATCCGCCACCGCTATGCCCTGCTGGGTGCCCAGCGTCATGCCCGTATTCTCGGGGTCTTCGTGCGACTCTGTCAACGCGACGCGAAACCACGCTATCTCGACTACATGCCTCGGGTTCTGGCGCAATTCGAACAGGCGCTCGGCGATGCAGGACTCGGCGAAATTGCCGCGCTGCTCGATCGCGACCTGCCGGATTGGCAGATCAAGGGCCGCAAGCTCGCGCTAGGCCGTGATGTGGATCGGTGAAACAGCGTTATATGGTAGGACCGGCCGGACTCGAACCCGCAACCAAAGGGCTATGAGAGGATCCGAAGTTCAGCGAACCGCGAGCTTGCATTTCGATAGAGAATCGGGCGACTAGGCGCGATCAGCCCGCTGCCAGAGTTCTCGCTCCGCCATCCGCCTGCTGCGGCAATTGAGGTGCGAGATGCCGTCCACCATCCATCCCATTCCGTTCGCAGCATTGTCAGGTTCCGCAGCTGTAATAACCGCGGTATCCGGCGCGCAGACCGGCATCGAGTTCGAGGATCAGGTCGGCTTCCTGCCGCCCCGCCGAGACATCGAGCGCACCGTCGTCGCCCGGGGCGGACAGGCGCATTGCAATTCCGTCGGCCATCAGGCTCGGCCCGGTCGTCACTGCGCCTGCATCCTCCGCATCGAGGCGCACCAGATCGCCGGAAATGCGCACCAGCGCCGCGCCGTTCTGGCCCACGGCCAGAACCGGCGGGCTGGTTTCGGTATAGGCGAAGGTGCATGCCGCTCCGTCCGGAAAGAGCTTCGCAATATGCGCGTCCGTCAGAAACTCCGGATCGAGGATCGCGATTTCGGCCGTTGAGAGCGCTTGGGCGAGCGGGACAATCTCGGGTGTTTCGCTGTTTCCTGCTGCCGGTTTATCGCCGTTTGCCTCGATATCCGAGACGAGGAACCGCATTTCGGCAATTTCCTTGTCCTGGGCATAGACGATTTCGTCCGCCAGCTTGCGCACGCGCGTGTCCGAGAGGTTCGAGCGGCTGGAGGTCATGATAGCGATGGAATGGTGCGGAATCATCGCCCGCATGAAGCTTGTGTCGCCCACCGTGACCTGGCTGCGCACCAGCCAGAGGGAACCGGTGAAGGCGATGGCTGCGCCGATGAAGATGGCGGCATTGATCGCCTTGCTCGAATACATCGATCGCATGAAAGCGAGCATGATGATCACCATAGTCGCGCCCATCAGCAGAGCCATGTAGGCGCGGGTTTCCGACCAGAAGACGTGGGAGACGAGGTAAGTGTTCAGATACATCAGCCCGAACATCACCACCGTCGAGGTTGCGATCATCGCGGCAAAGCGTCCGTAGCCCATGCCGCTGCTCTCGTGATTTCCGCTGTCCTGTGCCATGCTGATCGAACCTTCCCTTACCGGTTTGAATCATACCCCCTATAGGTATCCTTAACCAACGCCCGCCGAGATGGTTCCAAAGGAGTGCCGCATGAAAAAGGACAAGCAAAAGACACTGGACCGCCTTGCCCGGCTGGAAGGGCAGGTGCGGGGCATCGCTCGGATGGTCGAGGAAGACCGCTATTGCGTGGATGTCTTGGCGCAGACGGCGGCGGTGCGGTCCGCCCTCAAGGGAGTGGAGCGGATGTTGCTGGAAAACCACGCCCGGCATTGCGTCGAGGATGCGATTGCCAGTGGCGGTGCCGAAGAGCAGCGCAAGAAGTTCAACGAGCTGATCGCGCTGCTGCAGAAAGCGCAGACCTGAACGTCTTCAGCTCCATATACCCTCAAAAGAAAAACCCCGCCAATGATGACGGGGTTTGTCGGCAGTGTGAGGATGGGTTGCCCCATCCTCCTGTCGGTCGGTCGTGTGCGATACGAGGAAAGAAACCGCTCCGACGTCCCATTTCGTCCTAGAAGCCGATCACTAGCGAAACGCCGATCGTGTTGTCGGTCGATTTCAGGCCCGGGGTCGGGTCGGTGTTGTAATCTGTCCGGTAGCTGACGCGGGTGGACAGGTTGTCGGACATCTTGAAGTTCACACCGGCGTCGTTGGAGAGGACGGTGTTCACATCCGAACCGAGAATGTCGGTATCGTTGGTGAAGGACACCGTGTCGGTGAACGCGTAATAATAGCGCGATGACGCGATGAAGCCGACTTCGGTATCAGACTCACCGTTTGCGTCCTTGAAGTAACGCGCACCAGGGCCCGCCTGCACGCGCCAGGTGTGGTTCGGCGTATTCAGCACACGGTAGCCCGGACCGAAGCCCAGGAAGGCGTCGGTTTCGGAGCCGGGCAGGATGGTGCCGGTGTTGTCGGTCAACAGACCGTCAAACTGGAAACGGCCCAGGCCAAACGCGTAGAATTCGGGCGTGAAGTAGCGGCTGGCTTCGTAGGTGCCAAAGAACTTCTCTTCGTTCTTGATGCCGTTGGATTCACCGTACTCGATTGCGAAACCAACCAGATGGTTCCAGGAGCCGATTCCGTAGGTCAGACGGCCTGCGCCTGACAGCTCACCGGTGTCGGTGTTACCGGATGTGCCGGAAGCCGTCAGAGCGAACGAACCGCGCCAACCCTGGGCGACGCCGTTGGGGCCGAAACGCTCGGCATCCTGACCGCGGCGCTGGTCGCGCTCGACTTCGGTGGTGATGTCGTCGATCTGGTCGTTCAGATCGGTGATGCCTGTGATGGTGTTTTGTGCCGAAACAGGGGCAGCGACCAACAATGCCAGCGCGGAAGCGGCGGCATATTTTACAAGAGAGTCCATGGGTCAATCCTTCCTCAAAAGAAGTGATCCGAACCGTGAATGGTCCGAAAGCATCTCTGCTGAGGACGGGTTTACGGGCTCGGTTGACTTGAGGAAAATTCGAATGACTTATGTATAAAGAGATTATTACTCACTTGTCATAGTGGTCTGAGTGCCAGGCTCGTAATCTTCCATGGTTTCCAACTCGTCGACGAGGGATTCCTGATCTTTTTCAGCCGCTTGAACAACGAGCTCCAATGTGGTCCGGGCTATTCGTGCCAGATCCTCATCAAGGTCATCTCGCCAAACAACCCAGGACGGATAGGGAAACCGTGGCGCATCCGCCACAACATGAAGTTTCTTTCCATCCAGATAGCGCCGAACTGACCGCGCAGGCAGAAATGCCGCCGCTCTTCGGTTGACGACATACTCCATTGCCAGTGCCCCCAGCGCCATTGACCGACCAGAATCCGTCAGGTGAGGCAGCGCGATAGCGAGCGCGTGGATAAACTCCGGGCCCCAATCGACGGACACAAAATCAGTGAGGGTCTCCAGGGTTGCGTCTGGATAGGAGGTCACAAGGATCAGTTCGTCATCAATTGCGGGTTCGACAATCAATCCGGGTCGCAATTGTGGCGTATAAAGGAGTGCGGCCTGCACAACGCCTTCCACCAGAAAGCGGGTGATGCGGTCCGTCATGCCGACTTCCGCATGCACGCTCAGTTCCGGCATTTCCAGCTGGAGGGCATCGATCCAGCGAAAGCCCAGTCCGGGCCATAGAGAATATTGAGCGCCGATACTGAACGCCCGTGAATAGCCTTCGGGAATGGCAATCTGCTGCCGGGCCTCCTCCCAGATCTTCAACAGGCTCAGCGCGTAGGGCTCGAACTGCACGCCTTCGGGCGTGAGGACCGCTCCGGCCTTGGACCGCGTGAACAGTTGATGCCCAAGACTGTCCTCCAGGCGCTGTATGCGCAGGCTGATGGCGGATTGCGTGACAAACAACCGATCACGCGCCGCGACGAAGGATCCGGTATTGGCGACTTCGACGAAGGTCTTGATCAGGGTTATGTCCATGCTTCATCTACAAGTAAGACGCGCTTCAAGCATTATTCTTATTCGTTATTAGAATATTGCGAAACCCTTTATGAAAGTGTCAGTAAAGCGAAGGATGCAAGGTTTCATGATTGGATCCCGGTGGGTCGGGGGTGTCGCGCCCTTGTCCTGTCCCTTCGGAGTTACTTTGCGAGACAGTCGAAGACTTGACGCAGCAGAAAGGAAATTGAGTATGTTGAA
Organism: Sulfitobacter aestuarii; assembly: GCF_042685005.1. Classification (NCBI taxonomy): domain Bacteria; kingdom Pseudomonadati; phylum Pseudomonadota; class Alphaproteobacteria; order Rhodobacterales; family Roseobacteraceae; genus Sulfitobacter; species Sulfitobacter aestuarii. The sequence continues at coordinate 440,421 of NZ_JBHUMP010000002.1, forward strand.
TGCAAAAGCTGTACTTATCGCCGCAATGATCAGCGCGCTGGCAAGCCTCTCTGCGTGCTCCACCGAGCGGATCGTGGATAACACCGTGGACGCAACTGGCTTCGTCGCCAAAACCGCGGTCAAAGGCACCGTTGGCGCGGGCCGACTGGCGGTCAAAGGGGCCAAAAAGGTTTCCGGCGCCGATTAAGATGCGGCGCTCGATCCAGGGCAAGCCTAGCTGAATGGCGCGCTGAGGGGCGCGCCATTTTTCAGGTAACTTCGCTGCAAAAAGCGCATACTTTGGGCGACGCACGCCTGGTTTCGACCGCTTCGGGGCGTTCCGGTTCTCCGGCACCGTTGCCAGTCATCTTGAGCTGTCACGAGCGCGTTCAAAGCGGTCGTTTTATCCAGCGGGAAATCACGCCAACAATGCCTTCGCGGAACAGCAGCACGCCAATGACGAAGATGACTCCCTGGATCACCGTGACCCAGGCGCCGAAGGTGGCGAGGTAATTCTGCATCGTCACGATGATCGCCGCGCCGACAAGCGGGCCGAAGATCGTGCCCATGCCCCCCAGCAACGTCATCAATACGACTTCACCCGACATTGCCCAATGCACATCGGTGAGCGATGAGAGCTGGAACACCTGGCTTTTGAGGGCTCCTGCCAGACCTGCGAAGGTGGCCGAAAGGACAAACACCATCAGCTTGTAGCGGGTTACGTTGTATCCCAGCGAGATAGCCCGCGGCTCGTTCTCGCGGATTGCCTTGAGAACCTGGCCGAAGGGCGAATGAACAATTCGGTAAAGAAACAGGATTCCGGCGAAAGTCACCGCAAGTACGAAGAAATAAAGCGCCACGTTGTCCTCGAGCGAGAACAACCCGAACAGGTCGCCGCGCGGCACCGATTGAATGCCATCTTCACCGCCGGTGAAAGGCGCCTGCAGCGAGAAGAAATAAACCATCTGCGCGAAGGCCAGTGTGACCATCGCGAAATAGATACCCTGTCGCCGGATCGCGAGAAAACCGATGGCCAGCCCCAGTACCCCGGCTGCCACCGTGCCGCAAAGCACCGCAAGTTCCGGGGTCAGGCCCCAGACCTTGGCGGCATGGGCAGCGACATAGCTCGCCCCTCCGAAATAGGCCGCATGACCGAAAGACAATAGACCGCCAAAACCCAGCAACAGGTTGAAGGCCGCCGCGAAGAGCGCGAAACACATCACTTTCATCGCGAAGACCGGGTAGACGAGGAACGGCAGGGCGACGAGGAACACCAGCAACATGGCAAAAATAACCTTGTGCAGCCGGGGCATCCCCGCCTGCTGCGCTGCCGACGTTGCCATGGTGGAATCTATGGCGGTCTTCTCCATTACGCGGTCCTTCCGAAAAGCCCTTCAGGCTTGATAAGCAACACGATTGCCATGATGACAAAGATCACCACGGCCGAGCCCTCGGGGTAGAATACCCGCGTGAGCCCTTCGATCAGACCGAGCATGTAGCCGGTCAGGATCGCCCCCATGATCGACCCCATGCCGCCGATCACCACCACGGCGAAGACTACGATGATAAGGTCGGCGCCCATGTTTGGATTGACCGAATAGATCGGCGCGGCCAGCACCCCGGCAAAGCCTGCCAGTGCCACGCCAAACCCATAGGTCAGCATGATCATCAGCGGCACGTTGATCCCGAAGGCTCCCACCAGCGTCGGGTTTTCCGTCGCGGCCCGCAGATAGGCGCCAAGCCTTGTCTTTTCGATCATGAACCAGGTTCCAAAACAGACAAGGATCGACGCCACGACGACCCAGGCGCGATAGTTGGGCAGGAACATGAAGCCGAGATTGCGCCCGCCCGAGAGCGCCTCGGGGATCTGATAGGGTAGACCGGAAATGCCGTAGTAATTGCGAAATAGCCCCTGAATGATCAGCGCCAGACCGAATGTCAGCAGCAACCCGTAGAGGTGATCGAGGTGATAGAGCCGCGACAGCATCGTCCGCTCCAGCAGCACCCCGAAGGCGCCCACGATAAGCGGTGCGAGAATGAGCGCGGGCCAGTAGCCGATGCCGAGGTATTCCAGCAGCATCCACGCCACGAAAGCCGCCGCCATATAGAGCGCTCCATGAGCGAAATTGATGATATTGAGCAGGCCGAAAATCACCGCCAGTCCCAGTGACAGCACCGCGTAAAAGGAGCCGTTGATCAGTCCCAGCAAAAGCTGTCCCAGCAGGACCTGTGGCGGTATTCCCAAAAGCTCGAACATTTCCGTGCCCCTCCGCAGCGGATGGTCAGACAGACATGTGCCCGGCCCCCCGGGCCGGACACATGCATTGACGGTTTACTTCTTGGAAAAATCGCATTCTTCCAGCATCGGCAGGAAGGCGTCTTCTCCGCTGATGGTGGAGATTTGATTGTAGAGATCCCATTCACCTTCGGATTCGTCGGGCTTCTTCACCTCGAAGAGATACATATCGTGGATCGCCCGGCCATCGCCGCGCACAGTGACCTTGCCGAAGAGCGGATCGTCGATGTCCATCTCCCGCATCTTGGCCACGATCGCACGGCCATCCTCGGCGCTACCAAGTTCCTCGACCGCCGCGAGATAAGCCATGGTGGCGGAATAGGCGCCGGCATGCACCATCGTCGGTTTCGCACCCATCTGTTCCTCGAAACGGGCCGACCATGCGCGTGTGGCGTCGTTCTGATCCCAGTAGAAGGCCTCGGTCAGGTTCAGACCCTGCGCCGTTTCGGCCCCCAGCGAATGCACGTCGGTGACGAACATCAAGAGCGCGGCCAGTGACTGGCCAGCCTGGGTGATGCCAAATTCCGACGCCTGCTTGATCGCATTGACAGTGTCGCCACCAGCATTGGCCAGGCCGATCACGTCCGCACCCGAACCCTGAGCCTGAAGCAGGAAGGACGAGAAATCCTGCGAGGGGAAGGGATGGCGCACATTGCCCACGACTTCGCCGCCATTGTCTTTGACAACCGCCATGGTATTTTCTTCAAGGGAATGACCAAAGGCGTAATCCGCGGTCAGGAAAAACCATTTCTTGCCGCCTGCGTTGGTTACGGCACCGCCCGTTCCATTGGCCAGAGCGGCGGTGTCATAGGTCCAGTGCACGGTCGTCGGCTGGCATTGTTCGCGTGTCAGGCTGGTGGAGCCGGCGCCGGAATCCAACAGGACGCCATTGGCGTCTGCGGTAATATCGGCCACCGCGAGAGCCACCGAGGAAGTCGGCACGTCAACGATAGCATTCACGCCGTCCACGTCATACCACTGGCGCGCGATGTTGGAGCCGACATCGGGTTTGTTCTGGTGATCGGCCGAGATCACCTCGACGTTCATACCCTTCTCGGCGGCGCCGAAATCCTCGACGGCCATGCGTGTCGCGACGGCGGAGCCTTCGCCCGAGAGGTCGGCATAGGTGCCTGAGCGGTCATTGAGCACACCCAGTTTCACGTTGATATCCTGCGCCAGTGCGCCGCTCGCGCCAAGCGCTCCCAGCGCTGTGCTCAGGGCCAGTTTCTTCAGCATGGTTTTCCTCCTGTTGTGACGCATATTGGCGCCGGTTATCGCTACACACCCAGATAGGTCTGGAGTTTCTCGCTGTTGGCTTCGAGCTCGGCATTGGGGATCATGTCGATCACCTTGCCCTGTTCGACTATATAGTGCCGGTCTGCCACCGAAGCGGCGAAGCGGAAGTTCTGTTCCACCAGCACGATGGTGAAGCCCTCGTTCTTCAATGCCGCGATGGTCCGGCCGATCTGTTGCACGATGACCGGTGCCAGCCCTTCAGTCGGCTCGTCCAGCAGAAGCAGCTGCGCCCCGGTGCGCAGAATCCGCGCAATGGCAAGCATCTGCTGTTCACCGCCCGAAAGTTTGGTCCCTTGGCTGCGGCGACGTTCCTTGAGGTTGGGGAAAAGATCGAAGATCCGCTCCACGCTCAGCCCGCCATCGGCAATGCGCGGAGGCAGCATGAGGTTCTCTTCGACGTTGAGCGAGGAAAATATGCCGCGTTCCTCGGGGCAAATTGCGATACCGGCGCGGGCTATCTGGCGCGGCTGCATGTCGATGGTTTCCCTGCCGATGTAGCGCACGGAACCAGTGCGGCGCGGCAAGATGCCCATCACGCCCAATAGTGTCGATGTCTTACCGGCACCATTACGTCCCAGAAGCGTGACCACTTCGCCGCGCTGGACTTCGAAATCGATGCCATGCAGCACATGGCTTTCACCATACCAGCCGTTCAGGTCCTTTACGGTCAGGAGACTCTCGTTACTCATACTCCGCTCCGATATAGGCTTCGATAACCTCGGGAGCGGTGGATACGGCGGCATAATCGCCTTCGGCAAGAATTTCGCCCCGGGCCAGTACGGTGATCTTGTCGGACAGGTCGGCCACGACCGACAGGTTGTGTTCGACCATGAGGATGGTGCGGTTCTTGGCAACTTGACGGATCAGTGCCGAAATACGCTCCACGTCCTCCTGCGCCATGCCTGCCATCGGCTCATCCAGCAACAGCATCTGGGGCTCCAACGCCAGGGTCGCGGCGATTTCAAGCGCACGTTTGCGGCCATAGGACAATTCCGCCGCGCGGTGATGCAGGAACTCGGTCAGCCCGACCTCTTCGATATAGCCACAGGCGATGTCGTCATACTGGCTCAGGCTTTTTTCCGAGCGCCAGAAATCAAAGCTTTCACCCCGGCGCCGCTGCAAGGCCACGCGCACGTTTTGAAGAACGCTCAGATCGGGAAAGACCGCTGAGATCTGAAATGAGCGCACCATGCCCAGCTTCGCAATGTCAGCGGGTTCCATACGGGTGATGTCCCGCCCCTCGAAGACGATCCTGCCACGTGTCGGCTTAAGGAATTTGGTCAGAAGGTTGAAACAGGTCGTCTTGCCCGCCCCGTTCGGGCCAATCAATGCGTGAATCGTACCTTCTTCTACCTTGAGGTTCACGTCTTTCACTGCGACGAACCCCTTAAACTCCTTTGTCAGCCCGGTAGCTTCCAAAACTATGCTCACGTCGAGACCATTCCTCTAAACCCTCCCCAATGCCCCATGTGTACCAAAGTATACAGCTAGAGCGCGCATCCTTAGTCCACGATCTGCGTGTCGTGGTAATCGGTGTAGAGACTATATGATTGCGGCGATGTTCACGTTTGTAAACGTTAATTGTCAAGATTTATGGGCGTTTAGACCAGATGATATTTTTCGAAGCGACTGAGCGGCATTCAGCATCCGAGGATATGGCACCGAGCCAAAGTGGCGGCGCCGCTCGGATATCATTCCGCTCTTTGCCCAGCCAATCCAGCATTCTGCAGAGCCTCTCGTTCTCCCGGCCTGATCACTGCGGGATCATACGGTGCCCGGGAAAAGACGTCGTGCACCATTGGCTCGAAGAAATCGATGGGAAGGGTGTCGTAGGCTGGATCAAAGCTTGCCTGATCCCAGCGTTCGCAAAAATCAGCGCAGTCATCGAAATACTTGTGGCCGTTGTAAGCGTCGCGCTTATGCTGGTTGCCGCCGACGTGATGGCCGTAATAAAGCATTTGGAAATCGCCGTGTTTTTCGACCACCCAGGTGCATTGTTCGCGAACGAACGGACGAATGATTGTAGCGGCATATTCATCATGGTTATAGGGCGCATAGATGTCGCCAATGTCGTGCAAGAGGGCCGAGACGATCCAATCGATATCAGCTCCGTCACGATAGGCCCGGGTGGCGGACTGCAGGGAATGACCAAGACGAGAAACCTGGTAACCTGAGAGACCTTCGTCCAGGTCAACCAATGCTGCCAGCAGACGGGACGCGGTGCCTTTGGTATACGCAACTTCGTGCTCGGTCAGGAATTGGTACTCTTCCGGAGTCCCGTCTTTCATCTGGGTGAATTTAACGCGATCCATGAGTTTGATCCTTCGTCATCAATGGGCCAACCTATTCGGCGTCACTTGTTCTCACCTTGGGCTGAGAGCGGCGTTTGGTAAAGTACGGAAATTGGCTTGGCGATCAGCAAAATTGATCTCGTCTCACTGTCTGATGACGAAGAGAACAAGATGCTGCGCGGCGTATGAGTGACCGGCATTGGTCCGGCGTCTGTGTTTGTTGTGCTGCAAGATGGGCGTGCCCAAGTGTGTTGATCAAATATCTCGCACGAGCACGCCGCAGGGCGTTCAGGTCATGCCGCCGCGCTGCTTCAGCGCGGCGGCGTCGGTTCAGCGCACGTCAAGCGCGTTCTGATAGCTGACGACGGGGGACCAGTCCGGGCTGACTTCGGGCAGAGCCTCGGGCGCGAAGTCGGCGAACATGTCGTCGGCATAGACGACGTTGCCGCCTGTCACGGTCAGCACCGATTCCAACGACATGATGTCCTCCTCGGGAACCGTGAAATAGTCATCCGACAGGATCGCGAAGTCGGCATACATGCCTTCCTCGATCTTGCCCTTCACGTCCTCCTCCTGCGAGAACCATGCACTGCCCGAGGTGAATATGCCGAGCGCTTCTTCGCGCGACAGCCGGTTGGTCTCGTCCCACAGCTGAAAACCACCCACGGTCTTGCCCGTGACCAGCCAATAGAGCGATGGCCATGGGTTGTAGCTGCTCACACGGGTACCATCGGTTCCGGCGCCGACGGGAATGCCCATATCTAGCATCTTGCGCACTGGTGGGGCGGCCTTTGCAGCATCGGCGCCATAGCGGTCGACGAAATATTCACCGGCAAAGGCCATGCGGTCCTGAATGGCGATACCGCCGCCAAGCGCCTTGATGCGTTCTAATTCCGCATCCCGCACGGTTTCGGCATGGTCGATCGCCCAACGGGGGGCAAACTCGCCCTGTTCCTCGTTCACCTGCTCGAAAACATCCATGATCAGCGCGATGCTGTCACCATAGGTCGCGTGCTGGCGCAGCGGCCAACCGGCTTCGACCAGCATTGTGGTGACCGCGTGCAGATCGCCACGCGGATCCTGCCCTTGGGCTTCGCGTTCGGCCAAATCGGGGGCAGGGGCCATGAAGTTTTCCCAGTCGCCAACGCTGTGAACCAGAAATTCGCCCGCGCCGTCCAGCTCGTAGCCATGATCCAGATGCGCGTCCTGATTGACCCCAACCTCGTTGTTCGCGATCCAATCCTTGAACTCGGCGATTTCACCGCCCGGATCCTGCGCAAAGAGGTAGTAGCTCATCCGCAGCGGCAGCCCATCATTGGTCGCGATATTGTTGGAGCCAACGTAATCCTCGGGGAACACATGCCCGCCGCCACCTGCGTCGATTGACGAGGTGAGACCAAGCCGGTTCAGCTCTCGGTAGTAGTGCTTGGTCGAGTTCACCATGTCCTCTTCGGACATTTGCGGCAGCGCGCCGATGGTTTTGTAGAGGATGGAGGGGTTCGGTTCGGCATGTAGGATCGCGCCGCCGTTCTCAAGAATCTCAATACGCGAGCCATCGGCTGTCTCGGTCTCTGACGTATAACCCAGTGTCTCTACACCAGCCTTATTGAGGAAGCCTTGGCTGTAGAGGAACAGCACAAAAACCGGCGTGTCGGGTGCGGCTTCGTTCAGTTCATCAACGGTGGGCATCCGGTTTTCTTCGAATTGATAGGGGGACCAGCCACCGATAACGCGGACCCATTCGCCCTCAGGCACACGATCTGCTTCGGTACGGATGCGCTCCAGCGCCTCTTTGAGCGTCGGGATGCCGTCCCAACGGGTTTCGAGGTTGTAGAAACGTCCACCTCGGATCTGATGGGAGTGTGAATCGTTCAAGCCCGGAATGACAGTCCGGCCGTCGGCGTCGATCACTTGCGTATCATCGCCCCGATAGGCTTCGATGTCGTCGTCGCTGCCTAGTGCTACGAATGTCCCGTCGCGCACGGCAAAGGCGGTGGTCTCTGATGTCGCTGCGCCATCGGCAAAGACGGTGCCAGCGTTCATTACGATAAGATCGGCCGCCTGCTGATCTTGGGCTAAGGCGGGCGTGCCTGCGATCAGGGCGCTCAGCGCCACACTGCGCAGGGCAGTATTTTTGAAAGTCAGCATTGTGTCCTCCAGTTCTAACAGGGTGCTGATTTAGTCGCTGATCCGGAACGCTATCCCTTCAACGGCGCCGGTTCGGGTGATCTTCTCACTTGTCGACGGGTGTGAGGCGCGCATGTGGCGGCGTGTTCCTGC